>NZ_OZ034750.1:1321812-1652265 GCF_964028195.1 Wolbachia endosymbiont (group A) of Pogonocherus hispidulus | reverse complement strand
TCTATTTTATCTATTCTTTTGTATATTAAAGTATAGTAGTAATAATAGTTCTATCAACAACTTGTTACTAACTTAAAATTCAGTAAAAATTGGCGTTGTTTAATTTGTGGATAAATATGTTAACAACTTCTATATGCTATTGATTTTCTGTTATGATTTATGTGTATAAGTAAGATGTTCAGAGTGTTAGTAATTTTCTTTTATGGAAAATATTTTACCATCATGCATTGTTACATAACTATGTATATGTCGTTGAAAAAATTGTTGATCAATTGTTGGTATTTTATATCAACAAATAATTCACAAATTAATTTGACATTATTCACATGCTTATTAAACATTTAATAACAGTTTTCTTGATAAATCTGATCTGAAAACGTTTTTGCCATTACAGGGAATAAATTGAGTAAAAAAAGAACCTTAGTAGAAAGAATAGCATATAGAATTTTTCTCTTCCTTTTCAAAAAAGCTTCTGTGTTGAAAAAGTGTGCGACTGAAGCATTAATGAAAGATCTGCCAGACCTTAATATATTTAATGGTCTATTAAAATTCCGCGATTGTGGTATAATGGATATAATGACTCCACGTACAGAGATATGCGCAGTAGACATTGAGTCAAGCGAGCGTGAAATAATAAAGAAGATAAAAAACACTTGCCACACTAAAATACCAATTTATAGAAATAACTTTGATAACGTAATAGGCTTTTTTTATGTAAAAGATGTTATTTTTAATAGGGATAAAAATTTTAATCTGAGAAATATTATACAAAGCGTAATATTTGTTCCGCCCTCGATGAAGACAACTAATCTTTTTGTTAGGATGAAATCTTCTAAATCATACTTAGCTATTGTATTGGATGAATATGGTGGAACTGATGGTTTAATTTCAATGACCGATCTTATAGAGGAGCTAATATCAAACATTGATAGTGAAAACGAAATAAATTCAGAATATACCATTACTGAATTGTCTCAAAATAAGTTTGAAGTGTCAGCAAGGGTTCTTATAAAGGATATAGAGGAGAATCTAAAGATAGAATTACGTGACCCTGAAGAAGACTATGTTACACTTGGTGGTTTAATTCTTTCGGTTGCTGGTAAAGTGCCTTCTGTAGATGAAGTCATTAAATATAAAAATGGTATGAAGTTTATCATCAAAGATGCAAATGAGCGCTACATTAATAAAATAGTACTAGACTTAAGTGATTACAAAAATTAGATTTGGTACCCCTTGTTGGGGAATGTCTTGCCTTGAAACGAAGAAAAAGTTGTAATAACCAAATATGCAACTCAAGTTATAGTTAAACCTATCTCCAGCAAATTATTTTCGCAAGTACAATGCATTTCAGTGTTATAGTACTCTAATAATAAAGAGGTCATATAGATATTAATATCTTTTGTATTTAAATTAGTGTCATTTTTTTTGATTAATTTGTCTACTAATGATTTGCTTATTGGTTTGTGTTCATTTAGAATTTTTATGGTTAATAGCATTTTATTTTCTGTTTGACTCAGTAAAACAGACACTAGTTCAACTTCCGCCACTGCACTGGCTATAGTTAGCACCATATTAGAAATTATCTTATTTATCTTTTCAATTAAATCTTCCTTATTTTTTGCAGAATATGCATCTATTTTCCACATGAGCTTTACTTTTTTTTTAATAAGTAATTTTCGATATTAGATTTGGTCTGATCAAAGCTGTAATTATCTGCTGAAGAAGAATATGCCTGCTTCATAACTTTATGTTTATATATTAAATCATCGGAGCTTTCTTTAAGCAGCGACAATGCTTCCTTCTGTATATCAGCATCATTCTTATCTATTACTCCAAGCTCTTCTAAGCTAAACATTATCCCATTCATAGAGTTAGCAAAGTCATGAAGCAGCCGTCCTGATAGCAGCTCTATTGTTAACAGTATGTTTTTGATATTTTTGTTCATTGGATAATTATAAATGATTTAAGTTACCCTATATTGATAAGCACATAATAGTCAATTAAGAGAAAGTTTCGTTGCACTTTTTATATCAAGGCATTAATATAGTATTAACAATTTTAAAATTTATAGAAGGATTATGAATACTTATATCAGATCAGGAATAGATCTTGAACTATATAATAAGTTAATAAAAGAAGTCAAGCCTATTGCTCAAGAAACTGCTAGAGAAGAAGTAATCAGCGAAATAGGTTCATTTTCTGCGTTGTTTGATTTTGCTGCACTAAGTAAGAAGTATGACCATCCAGTACTCGTTTCCTCAACTGATGGAGTAGGTACGAAACTGTTGATAGCTCAAGAAGTGAATAGGCATGATACTATAGGTATAGATTTAGTTGCAATGTGTGTAAATGACTTACTTGCACAAGGAGCAACGCCTTTATTTTTTCTTGATTACTTTGCAACAGGCATTTTGAGCAAGGACGTTTTATTATCTGTGGTCCAGGGCATTGCAAAGGGGTGCAAGCAAGCTAAAATAGCATTGGTTGGTGGAGAAACCGCAGAAATGCCTGGAATGTATGGTAATAATCACTATGACCTTGCAGGGTTTGTGGTTGGTGTAGTTGATCGAAAGCAAATTCTTCCAAACTGTAGCATGATGAAAGCAGGTGATTATATAGTTGGCTTAGAGTCAAGTGGAATTCACTCAAATGGGTTTTCTTTGGTGCGCCATATTTTCAAAAGCTTAGGTATAAATTATAACGACTCATCTCCATGGAATAATCAGCTTTGGAAAGAAGTGTTGCTCGAACCAACAAAAATATATGTTGATTCTTTGTTGCCTATTATGCCAAAGGTAAAAGGCATTGCACATATAACAGGTGGTGGCTTGATAGATAATATTCCGCGGATTCTTCCAAAAAACTTATTTGCAAACATAGACATTAATTCCTGGAAATGGCCAGATATATTTTTATGGCTAACAAAGGAGGGTAAAATAGAGAAGAAAGAAATGCTAAAAACATTTAATTGTGGTATTGGCATGGTATTGATCGTAAGTCCTGAGAATATGCAAAACGTGAAAAATCATTTCCAAAAACGTGGAGAAAAAATTGAAATTATTGGAAAACTTGATGAGGCATGTAACCCTCCACTTGATAGAGTAGTATTTAGTTAACCTAACTTTACTGACAGTCTTTTTGCAACTTCTAGGTACGCTTTCTTTAAATCTCCTAAATTCAAACGAAAGACGTCTTTATCTAGCTTTTTATAAGTATTTTTATCCCATAACCTGCAGTTATCAGGGCTGATTTCATCGGCTAAAATGATTTTAGTACTGTCATTTATTAATCTGCCAAATTCTAACTTGAGATCAACTAAATATATACTTGCATTTGAAAATAGGTGGACTAAGATTTCGTTGATTTTTAAAGTTGTAGTTTTAACTTCATCCATTTCTTTGCTAGATAGCCAATCAAAATACAGTATGTGATTTTCATTCACCATTGGGTCGGCTAGGTCATCATTTTTGTAAAAAAACTCGATTATAGGAGATGTAAGTGCCTCACCTTCTTTGATATTAAAACGTTTGCAAAAGCTGCCAGCTGCAACATTTCTAACTACCACCTCAAGAGGTATTATCTTGAGCTTTTTGACTAGCTGTTCTCTTTCGTTTAGAGTTTTTATAAAGTGCGTGCTAGTTCCTGCTTCTTCAAGCTTTTCCATGATAAAAGCACTAACATGATTATTAATTATTCCTTTGCCCTCAATAATTTCATATTTTTCCTTATTGAATGCTGTAACATCATCTTTAAAGTGCTGTATAACAGTTGATGAGTCTTCAGTTTCAATAATGGCTTTCGCTTTACCTTCGTATATTGTTTTATTCAGTGACATGCTTAATTTAACTATATATTATATCAATTTACTGTTCTTAGAGTATAGCTCCAAATAACTTAAAATAAACCTTAATGGCATTCAATGTTACAATATTAACAGTATTTCCAGAAATGTTCCCCGGGTTTTTGAACTATTCTCTTGCCGGAAAAGCGTTAGAAAAAAAAATATGGAACCTTGAAGTAATAAATATTCGTTCTTTTGCGAAAGATAAACATTCAACTGTGGATGATGTTCCATATGGAGGTGGAGCAGGAATGGTTATGCGTTCTGATGTAGTTGGTGATGCAGTAGATAGTATGCTCTCTGTTCATAAAAACACTAAGTTTGTTTACATGACTCCATCTGGAACTAAGTTTAATCAGAATATTGCCAGAGAATTATTAGAGTTTCCTCATATAACAATATTGTGTGGTCGATTTGAAGGTATTGACCAAAGGATAATTGATGCGTATACTCCTTATGAATTAAGTATCGGAGATTATATACTTTCAGGAGGTGAGCCAGCTGCGATGGTGGTTCTCGATGCATGCATTAGACTTCTTCCAGGTGTAGTAAATAATACTGATAGTATTACTGAAGAAAGTTTTAATTATGGTGGTGGTATACTTGAATATCCTCAATATACTAGACCTGAGCAGTGGAAGGGATATAAAGTACCTGAGGTTTTGTTATCTGGCAATCACAAAAAAATAAGTGATTGGAGGCAGAAGCAGTCTCATGTTATAACAAAAAAGCGTAGGCCTGAATTATTGAATGGAGAGATAAATGACAAATTTACTTAAAAAATTTAACGAACAGCAAATGCAAGTGTTAGCTAAAGAAATACCAGAATTTCGTCCTGGCGATGATTTGAAGGTCACTTTTAAAGTAGTTGACGGTGCAAGTGAACGTATACAGATATTTGAAGGTGTATGTATATCAAAAAGGAACCGCGGGTTACATTCTTCTTTTGCAGTCAGAAAAGTGAGCCATGGAGAAAGTATAGTGTCTCAATTTTTTGTTTATTCTCCTGCACTGGTTTCAGTGCAAGTGACAAGAAAAGGAAAGGTTCGTAGAGCAAAACTGTATTATCTGTGCAAACTATTTGGAAAAGCTGCAAGGATCAAAGAGCGTACTACTTATGTTAAAAAGAAATCTAAGTAGATACAATAGGGAGTGATGTCAATTGTGTCATCCCAGCACTTTCCAGTGTCATTCCAGTGCTTGACACTGCCTTTGTGTTTGAGGCAAAAGTGGCTATAACATTTAACACACTGCCTTCGCAAACAAGTGTTCGTACGGCTGTGTGTCAGCTACTTGAATGACAAAAGAAAAATAAATGAGTATAAAGAAAAAATTCCTTAAATTACTTCAGTCAAGGCGTGTACATGCTCGTATAAAAAGGAAAAATAAAAAGAACAGAGCGTTACGCTTTTGTTCTTTCACGGCACTAGTTATCTCACTTGGCTGTCCTGTGTGTATATTGTTGAGTATATTAGTTAACTCTTACAGTGCCTTAACAGTAACGAAAATTTTATTGCCAATTGAAATAAGTGCTGATCTTACTTTAACAAATAATCCTGGTGATTTGCGGTATAAGTCCATTGGCTTACTCAACGATTCTTTACGTAAGGTGTTTAAAGGAACTGATTTTAAAGACAGTGACGAAATTTTAAGTCGTAATTCTTACAAAGAACTAGAGAAATTTTTTTGTAAGAAAGTAAAAGATAGTGGTGAATATGAGATCTGGTTTACCGCGTCAAGTATAATTAATTCAATAAATAAAGATAAACATTTGAATGATCGTTATGCTAAATTACTTGATTGGCTAAAAGAAAAGAGGAGAGTGAAAAAATTTTTTAATAAGTCTTTATTCCTTAAATCTGACTCTCGTGAACCTGAGAATGCAGGGATTTTAGGGGCATTTATCGGTTCATTAATGACAATTATAGTGTGCCTAGCATTAGCATTACCAATAGGAATTATGTCGGGCATCTGTCTTTACGAATTTATGCCTAAAAATAGGCTAATGACTAATATTGTAGAAATTAGCATGAATAATCTTGCTGCAGTGCCTTCAATAATATTTGGTGTAGTGGGCTTAACTCTCTATCTTGGCATATTTGGGCTACCACGCTCTTCACCACTTGTTGGTGGAATGACTCTTTCATTTATGATGTTACCTAATATTATAATTGCAACAAAAAATGCCTTTGCGAATGTTCCTATTACGATAAAAGATGCAGCGTTTGCGCTCGGTGCACCTCACATCAAGGTGATATTAGATCACTCTTTACCGATTGCGTTACCAAGAATAATACATGGTACTGTGCTTGCAATTGCAAGGATTTTAGGTGAATCTTCTCCTTTACTTATGATGGGTATGGTGGCATTTATTGCTGATACACCTACGTCCTTTTTCGATCCGGCGACTGTTCTGCCTGTACAAATATACATATGGTCAAGTAGTCCTGAAATTGCATTTATTGAACTTGCTGCTATTGCAATTATAGCTTTATTATTGGTGTTATTTGCGTTAAATTTAATAGCAAATTTTGTAAAAAGGAAATTCGAATTTTTTAATTTTTAGCAATTCATGAAAATCACAGTCCTATCTGGTTATGGCTTAAATTGCGAAAAAGAAACTGCATTTGCATTTATGGAATGCAGCAGAAAACTTGGTATTAGTAATATTGAAGTAAAAATCGTTCACATTAATGATATTATAGATAATCCAGGTAAACTGAAATTAAGCAATATACTTGCAATTCCAGGAGGTTTTTCCTATGGTGATGACACTGGTGCTGGTAATGCGTTTGCTTTACGTATTAAAAACAACTTGTTGGATGAGTTTCAAGAGTTTTTATCTCAGGACAAGCTGATTATAGGAATATGTAATGGTTGTCAGATATTAGTAAAATTAATTCCAGAGTTCTCTAATCTAGCTTTAATCCATAATGATATAGGCAATTATCAATGCCGTTGGATTAGAGTGAGAGTTAATCCGCAGAGTAATTCTGTTTGGCTACGGGGCCTGAGTGAACTATATCTCCCTATTGCTCATGGGGAAGGCAAATTTTTTATGGATCAAGATATTTTGAACCAATTGATTGAGAGCAATTCCACCGCATTACGTTACATTGATGAAAATGGCAACTATGCTAATCTGCAATTTCCTCACAATCCGAACGGATCTACATACGACCTAGCAGCTTTATCAGATAAAAGTGGAAGAGTGCTAGCTTTAATGCCCCATCCAGAAAGGGGAATATTTTTTACCCAGCAAGATAATTGGCCTCTTGAAAAAGAAAAGAGCAAGCGTTTAGGTGTTGCTGTGCCAAAATATGGTGATGGAATGCTTATATTTGAAAATGCACTAAAGTATTTTTGTTAAAATTTATTGGTAGGGGTTTATGGTCGAAATTGAACAAATATCTCCTGATATTGCAGAAAATTTATGCTGCAAGATTACAGCTGATTTATCAGAGTATTTTGGTTTGCCAGAGTGTAATAAGCATTATGCTGTGGGTGTTTGTTCTTGCGAAAATTTAGCTGCAAAAATTGATGGAAACTATATCGGACTTCTCAGTTTAGATTTTCCCTATCCTAATCAAAGCTAATGCACAAGAACTACTCAGGATATATGGAAGTTAACTCATTAGACTTCTTGTATAGTTTTTGGCAACAACCGTTAGAAACGAAAAAACTTACTTGACAAACTCCGCCAGCCCCCTTATCATGAAACTGAAGCTATTTATTTATCTTCGCAATCTGTGCAGGTTAATGACAAAAAACTTAGGGTATTTGGCGTCTCATGTTTAATTTTTCGCACTACGTGCATCGCATGTCTTTAAAAATTTCTAGGTTTTTACCTATATAAGCCGAAACGCGCTTACAAAGCGTTTAAGACAGCAAAAAACGTCAAATTGACAAGGGAGAATTTGAATACTAGCTACTCTGGGTTTTCTTTGCCTTTTTTCCTGCTTAGTAAATTTCTTAAACACTTGCGGTGTAGGTTAGTTGCAAGTTAAAAGCAGCTAAATCGCTCTTAATCAAGCGTTTTAGAATAAAAAAAACGCCGATATTTTAGTACATAGTAAATAGCCAACCACCACGGGGCTTCTTTTGCCTTTTTTTTTATTTGGTAAATTTCTTAATGTTTATGGCTAAACGACAACCGTCATCCCTGTAAAGGTCAAGTAATTCGTCATTCCGCTATGTGTTAGCGCCGCGGCGGTATGACGGTTCGCGGTGGTATCTCGTCATCCCGCTACTTGTTAGCGGGATCTAGAGATACCGCGGCAGTTGTAAGTTAAAAATATGTTATAAAAGAAACAAGAGGGAAGATAACTCTACTCACTATAGGAATAGCGGGCGTGTGCGACCGACGCGGCGTTGGCAACCGTTTATATCAAGGTACACTAGCCCTCGATACGTTTGAATAGTTGCATGGGACATATGTATGCACCCGTTTACAATCTTAAATCAATAAACTATCGAGGTTATTAATATGGTTACATCTTATCAAAACTTTATTGGTATTGACATCGGAAAATTTAAAAATGTTGTTGCGGTTCACACACAGAAGAGTGTTGTCGAATTTGATAATAATGCTTCTGGTTAGCAACAATTGTTTAAAAAGTTTTCAGATATCTTACCTAATTCTTTAGTGACTTTAGAAAACACAGGGAATTGGTTTATCGCATTTTCTTAGATAAAGATCTAGAGTTACAGAAGCGCCAAAAAATTCTGAGAACAGTACCAGGCAAAGTTATCTCAAGATTTTGTGTGTCTGATGCCAGAGCTTGGCTACTTAAACAGAAAAGAAGTAGCAAGTCTTGCTGGCGCATCCAAAAGAAAGTGGAAAAGCTATTGGTTATCGAAGAATAACAGGCGGTAGAAGCAATGTTCGTACTAACGGCTGCAATGGCTGCTGCAAAGTCCAAATCTGTTGTTTGATATAAAATTTTTCTATGATAAATTAGGGTGTTTATTGTCAAAAATGCATTTTCTAATTGAATAAAAATACAAAATTATAAACAAGAGTTGTAATAAAACTAAATTTAAAAAATTTAAAAAAAATATAGTTGATATGACGTAGGGAAACCTTTCTTGGGTTAGCTACAGCAGCTTGCAAACCATTCAGAAAAGGGAAGACAAAACTATAAAAAACCATAGGCGCCAGATGGTTTTTAGCTAAAGTCAAGTGTCTGGAATTTTAGGCATAAAATCCCCCATATGAACAAGATTCAGAAAAAATGCAACGTACATTGGGCAGAGATTAAGTATATGTATACACGCTGAAGAAGATACGCCACATTTTTAACTGAAATTTAGATGAAAAGTCTGCAGACGGAGACAAATTTTGAGCTCGAGAAATATCTCTAATTGTCATTATAATGAGGTTTCAAGTATGCGGAAGTAATTTTTTTAGTTAAAGTAAAAAAAAATTTCTGCTATAGCACGAATCAAACCACTAAGTAGCAGGAGACCTTGCATGACCTCCAAAAAATGCTTTTACTTTTTCTAAGCAGGTAGGTGGCTCTGGAGGAATTGCTATATCATCTATCACAGCACTTACTGCTTCCTTTATATCATCATCTGTGATTAACTCTCTTAATTTCTGTTTTATAGGACCCCTTCCAACTTCTTGACCATACCTACCATAATAATCTACATACAGCTTATTAAAGACAAATTGTTTTGCCTCTCCTATTAACTTTTCTATACTACCTTTTACTCCAAGATCCATATCATTTTCAGAATAGAAATTATCAAAGTTGTCTTTTAAAACCTTTAGCCTTTTACTTTCACAATGCGCAAGAAACTCTTCTGTAATGCTTGGCATTCTTTCGTACACTTGAGCGTTTACCTCAACTGTAAAGTTATTTTTAGCTTCAAGACAACTAAGTGAATAAATAATACGATTAAACATTCCAAGGTGAATGCACCATTTCCTTCTTTTAAACGCATCAGTAACATGCACTTTAGAAAATCTGTATCTAACTTTTGATCCTTAGCTGCAGTCAAAACTAAATTTGCAGCTTGTGTGAGAGTAAGGCTAGTTTTTGATTCTCTATAAGCTGCTCCGTTGGAACCATTAAAGTTAAGATAAAGTTTTAATTGCTCTTTTTGTTGAGTTGTAAGCTCATCTGAATTATTTATGTAGTCTTCAAACTCTTTATTGAGTATATTTGGTTGAGCTCCAAATTTCTGTTTTAACTCTTGAGCGCATTGGAGAATACTATGTTCAAAACTATTCGTGTGAACACTCTGACTACTAGTGCCCACATCACTTACATTAAACAAAAAGCTTAGCTGCTTTTCAAGAAGTGCCACTGGGATTAATAATACAGCATTTATAAGCACAAGAAATATGTTAATACCTGGTATCCTTCCGTCACTGTTCAGTAGCAGCCACCGATTAAGGGCAGATATTTTCGATGCACAGTACAAAAATGGTAATTGAATGCAATATATCAAATATATAGAGAAAAACAAAATTTTATCTTTTAATCCTATTGTTGGGTCATTATATACTTCAGAAAAAATGCTATCATCACTGTTTTCATTTTTGAAAGATTGATAGCTGCCTGTAATTTTTTCTGTAAAAATAGAACAAAGCTTATGTATGCCATAGCATGCAACACAGGCAGCAAGAAAAATTGCAATTGTTCCAAAAGCGGCTAATACCTCACTTGAGGTTTTTGCAAGAAGGAATGCATAAAGCGCATTAATAAAGATATCAAGTAAATATTCAGATAAAAACAATGCTCCAATAAATGCTCCAATAGCGGAAACAAATAGTAAAATATACCCACAAACAACCAAAAATATTTTTAACCTCGGATTCATAACCTTCACTTAATAATTTGTTAATATAATCTATTTTAGAAATAAATTGAAAAAAATGCAAGTTTTTATGTTAAAAGATCAATTGAAATTTCTGAGTTTAGGGTATATTGTTAATCTATTCAGATAAAAATTATTGTGTCAAACAAAATAGGTTTTTGGGCTATTTTTGCCTTAGTGATTAGTAGCCAAATTGGCTCTGGAATTTTTATGCTTCCAATTAGCCTTGCTCCATATGGCGCTTATAGCCTTATAAGCTGGATAATATCAGGGCTTGGTGCTATATCTCTTGCTTTGGTTTTTGCCTTACTCTGTGCAAAATTTCCAGAAACGGGTGGCCCTCACGTTTATGTAAAGCATGCTTTTGGCCCTGCTGCAGCTTTCTTTGTTGGTTGGACATATTGGGTGATTTCATGGGTTAGCACGACAGCAGTAATCGTTGCAAGTACTGGCTATCTTACTTCGCTTTTTCATGGAGATATTCAAAATATACGCTTATTTTTAGAAATACTATTATTTACGATCATTACACTAATAAATTTAAGAGGTGTCACTACTGCTGGATGTGTTGAGCTTTTATTGATGACTGTCAAAATTACCGCACTGCTTGCTATACCAGTAACAGCGTTGTTTTTCTTTGATAGGAATAATTTTATCATAAGTGAGGAAATATCAAGCCTCACGATGTCTCAAGTCCTTGCTCGCTCTACACTACTCACTCTATGGTGTTTTATTGGACTTGAATCAGCAACAACACCTGCAGGATCAGTCAATGATCCAGCAAAGACTATACCAAGAGCCATAGTACTTGGCACAATCTCTGTTGCAGTTATATATTTCATTAATAGCCTTTCAATCATGGGATTGATAAACGGCAATGATCTAGTTAATTCAAAAGCGCCGTATGTTGACGCAATAAAAATTATGTTTCCAGGTAATTGGCATTTGATCATTTCTATTGTTGCTTTTATTGTTTGTGTTGGCAGTTTAAATGCTTGGGTACTAGCTAGTGGACAAGTGGCCCTTGGCCTTGCAGAAGATAAACTGATGCCACAGTTCTTTGCTAAAAGAAACAAGCACGGTTCTCCTTTCTGGGGCATAATAATTAGCTCTGTTGGCACTTCAATTTTACTAATTCTTACTTCAAGCAACAATTTTGCTAAGCAGATCACATCAATTATCGACTTTTCTGTAGTTTCATTTTTATTTGTTTACCTTGCATGCAGCCTTGCTTTTCTCAAGGTTATTATAAAGGAGAGAAATTATTACAAGCTTTTAATTGGCAGTATAGCAACAACCTTTTGCTGCTGGGTAATATTTGAAACTTCTGTGAATACCTTGCTGATCGCAAGCTTATTCACCGCAAGTGGCATACCTCTTTATTTATTTTGGTATCGCAGAGTTTCTGTATAGCAAATGTTATAGCTAGAGATAATTTTTAAATGATTGATATTTATGAACCACGACTTTTCTTGTTGTCCACTTGTTCAACATTACCCTTCTCAAGTTTACTATCTACTTCTTTTGCGCGTTCATCATCTACACTAGTCTCATCTTTTATCTTACTGGAGTGACCTGCTTGCGATTTTTCATATGCTTCCATGTTGTCATATATAGGGTTACTGATGATTTCTATTTTTTCAGGTGTGAAAATCCTTGCTAAAAATCTCCCTATTATTGGTATTGATCTTAAGAAATCTCTTAGCTTTGAAGATTCTTGTCTTTTGTTTAGGAACTGTTGGTCTATTTTAGGGTTTTTTACACCATACTTTTTATCATCAAAATTTATTGCAGGCTTTCTTTTTTTCGAAAGAACATTTTGAGCCTTTAATCCATAGATTCTTTCAGGCCCTTGAGGTGTAGACATTGCAAGTTTAACCTTAGTTTCATCGTATTCTTTATTCATCTTTCACTTTATTATGTAATATTACTAATATTGCATAATAATAGCTAAATTACAATTAATTGCAAGGTAAAAATATTAAAACAATTGTAAATTTTGTCAGTGAAAATATAATATAATTTTAAAGTTAGAGGTTCATCTATATGGGATACAAAATTGCTGTTATTGGAGCAACCGGAAGAGTAGGGCGTGAGGTGTTAAGCACGCTTGCTGAGTTTCAAGATGAGGCAATAGATTCTGTTATTGCACTTGCATCGAAAAAATCAGAAGGGAAGAAGGTGAGTTTTGGTGACAAAGAGTTAACAGTTTTATGCCTTGAGGATTATGACTTCGTTGGAACTAATGTAGCCATTTTCTGTGCCGGATCTCATGTTTCTGAGAAACACGTACCGACTGCAATTGAGGCTGGGTGCATCGTAATAGATAACACTTCCCATTTTAGAATGAAAGAAGGTGTGCCACTCATTATTCCAGAGATTAATAAAGAAAAAATTATGGAATATAAAAACCACAACATAATATCCAACCCAAACTGTACTACAATACAGATGCTGCTAGTACTACATCTATTACACCAGAAAGCAAAAATAAAGAGAATCGTTGCTTCAACTTATCAATCAACTTCTGGTGCAGGTAAAGCAGCAATGGATGAACTTTATAATCAGACAAAAAAAATCTTCATGAATGAGACTAAAAAGCCTGAGATATTCCCTAAGCAAATAGCGTTTAATTGCATTCCCCATATAGGGGAATTCATGGAAAATGGTTCTACAGAAGAAGAATGGAAAATGCAAGAGGAGACAAAAAAAATTTTAGAGGAAGATATAAAAGTTACTGCAACTTGTGTAAGGGTACCTGTCTTTATCGGTCACGCTATGGCAGTAAATGTAGAATTTGATCAACATATCACTGAAGAACAAGCTCGTGAAATGCTAAGTGAAGCCGAAGATAGTGGAGTTTTAGTGTACAACAGGCGTGAAGACAGTGAATACGTAACTCAAATTGATGTTGTACAGGAGAATGCTGTATATGTATCGCGTATTAGAAGAGACAATACTGTTGAGCACGGATTAAATATGTGGATAGTGGCTGATAACCTGCGCAAAGGCGCAGCATTAAATATAGTGCAGATTCTTGAGATTCTAATAAGAGAGACTCAATAACTTAAATCTATATTGACATGTCCCATTTTACGCTTATCTCTAACCTCTTTTTTCCCATATATGGTTAAACTAGCTTTTTCGTTGCTCAAATACTTATGAGAATCATATATATCGTTACCTATTATATTTTTCGTCATACAAGGAAAGCGTAATACTACTTCCTGCATAGGTAGCCCGCATATTATCCTAACTAGCTGTTCAAATTGACTAACGTTACATGCATCCAAGCTCCAGTGACAAGAATTGTGAGGTCTGGGAGCTAGTTCATTAACTAACAATTCGTTATCTTTAGTAACAAAAAATTCAATAGCCAGAATTCCTATTACATCAAGCGCATTTGCTATTTTCTTTGCAGTTTGTTGTACCTCTTGAGTTAATTTGCTATCTATTTTAGCTGGCACTGTTGAAGTATCAAGTATTCCATCAACGTGGTAATTTTCTGCTATAGGAAAAAAAGCTACTTTACCGTTTTTATCTCTTGCAACGACTATTGAAACCTCTTTCAGTAAATCAACACTTGCTTCAAGAATGTACTCTGTATTCCAATCAAAGGAAGCAAATTGCTTCACTTCAGAATCATTCTCAAGCACATATTGCCCTTTTCCATCGTAACCCATTTCTGTTGTTTTCAGCCTTGTTGGATAGCCAAAAGCTCTACTGCTTTCTAATAGCTCATTATAATTTTGTATACTTTTGTATTCAGCAGTTTTTATACTCAAGCTTCTAATGAAATCTTTCTCTCTAAGCCTATTTTGCGCAATGTGTAACGCTTTTTTACCCGGATAAAAATTTACATTGATATCAATTGTGCTACATGGAATATTTTCAGACTCAATAGTGACCAAATCCACACTCTGTGCAAAAGATTCAAGCGCTTTCTTATCAGAGAAATCTGCTATTGTGAAATCATCAGCAACAGAGCAAGCCGGATCGTCCTTAGCACTGGCAAAAACATGTGTTTTTTGTCCAAGTTTTGTTGCAGCGATAGCAGCCATTTTACCTAATTGTCCACCACCTATTATTCCTATTACTTTTTTGCTAAGCGCATCTGGTTCATTCATACTATAAATTGATATTTCCTAATTAAAGTATACTTGAAAAATCTATGAAAAAAGTATATAATTAAAATACTATCTTTTTATCATGAATATTCTATAATGATAGAGTACACACTAACTACCAACTTTGTTGAAGTTACAGTTTTACCAATTTATATTGAAGAGCAATCCATTCCTTATGAAAATTGCTATGTATGGATGTATAACGTTAAGATAAAAAACAAAAGCCAATCAACTATTCAATTATTAAGTCGTCATTGGCAAATAATAGATTATAAGGGAAAAATAAATGAAATTGCCGGAGTTGGTGTTATCGGAGAACAACCTGTGATAAAATCTGGAGAGGTATTCAAATACACAAGTGGAGCATACTTAAATGCACCGTCAGGAATAATGCAGGGTAAGTATGAATTTCTGAATGAAGAAAGCATAAAAATTTTTGAGGTTATGATGCCACCCTTTTCTTTGGATAGTCCATACGTCAACACTAGACCCCATTAACTATCAAAATAGTTTATTTTTTATCCTTATCATCAAGTGTAAATAAGGTTATTGTAGAGATTAAGCCTATTATAACTATTATCAACGAAAATGGGGCAGCTTCTCTATAGCGCTCATCGCTTACAAGTTCATATATTCTAGTTGATATAGTTTCAAAATTAAATGGTCTTATAATGAGTGTTGCTGTGAGCTCCTTGATAGTATCCATAAATACGAGCAAAAATCCCGATAATATACTTTTCTTGATGAGAGGGATATGAACATTCAAACATGTGGAAATAGGCCCATGACCCATGGTATATGCAGTCCACTCAATTTCATTTGGTGTTTTTTTGAGCCCTGATTCTACCGCCTTGAAAGATATAGCAAAAAAACGAAATAAATATGAGTAAACTAATGCGCCAATAGTTCCTACCAAGCTAATTTCCACAACATATTGAGTAATGAAAGAGGATATTTTGCTTAAAAATATTATTATACTAATTGCGATAATTGCACTTGGAATTGCGTAGCCTAAAGAAATGAGACGTGCTACATTATTGATTACCTTATTTTTACGCGCCGTATATCCAATAATTATTGCAATGCTAATTGAGATTAGTGCGGTAATAACTGATAAACTAATGCTATTTGCTATTATATTATAGAATCTTGCTTCATATATGAAAAACCCCTTCTCTATGCTCCAATATATGAGTGGAATCATTGGCAAAATAAAACCTATCAATATTGGTAATGCACACATAACATAAATGCAAATTAACGGTATAGCACCACTTACACTCCGTTTGTTGTGATAATTTGCATTAGTGTTGATTGAAGAGTAAGATATTCCTTTTTTTTGTAGTTTTTTTTCGATAGCTATTAGTGTTGCAACGAAAATCAATTCTGCAACTGCCAAAACAGTAGTTGAATATTTGTCATGCAGTAAAAACCAGGTGCGATATATTCCTGTCGTGAAAGTATCAATAGCAAGAAACTGTGGTGTGCCGAAATCCGTAATTACCTCCATTAGTACCAAGGACAACCCAGCTATAATCGATGGGCGTATGGAGGGTATGATGACAGAAAACAGGCTCTTCAATGAGGAGAACCCAAGTGTTGATGCAATAGTGACTGAGTTACTAACATTCTTTAGACTTGAGCGGACTAACATATAAACGTATGGATATAGGCTGAATCCCATTACTAATATTCCACCACCTAGGGATTTTATTTCAGGAAACCAATAGTCACCTTTGCTCCACTCTAAAATGTCTCTTAATGAGCTCTGCACCGGACCTGAAAATTCTAGTGTATTTACATAGACGAACGCTACTATATATCCAGGAATCGATATCGGAAAGAACAAAGCAATCTCAAAAATTTTACTTCCAGGAAATGAAAAAAATGTGGTGAGCCATGCTGGAATCACTCCAAATATGAAGGATATCCCCCCCACTCCTATCATCAAAATTAACGTACTCAGTATATATTCAGGGAAAAGTGTGCTGATTACCCATCCAGAATTTGCTGATTCTGTAAATAGAATCGATATTAACGATAGTATAGGACAGACGAATAATATGCTTACTAAAAATAAGAATATATTTTTAAATACTCTCAAAAACATTAATTTGGATCTATATTTGATATTAAAATGTTATATGTAAAAACTGAAGATATCCAGTAATTATAGCTAACCCAAGAAAGGTTTCCCTACGTCATATCGCGATTCATTCCACAACTGTACGAACATTCGTTTGTGAAAGCAGTGTGTTAAATGTTATAGCAGGTTTTGCCTCAAACACAAAGGCAGTGCCCAGACACTGGGATCCAGAAAAATTGATTGTAAACAAACGACTGTACAACATTTTCAATAAAATTACAAAAAAGCTGGATCCCAAGATCGTGATGGTGCTCTAAATCTTTTTACTCAAGCTAAACGAAAAGCTCCAACGCTACAAAGGTTTTTTGCTGATCAGAGATATATTGGTAAATTGCAAAATTACTGTTTATTGAAAACAGGATACGATTACTAAAAAAGCAGCTGATGCTGTAGGATTTCAAGTTATTCCTAAACGGTGGATTGTTGAAAGAACTTTTGCTTGGCTTTCCAATTTTAGACGTATGAGCAAGGATTATTCCTCTTACTTCAAAAACTAATATCTCCTTTAATATGATTACTATTATGCTTGCTAAATTAGCTGCTTAGCTCCTTTCAAGACAGGTTCTAAGGAGTAATTGAATTTACGATTTTATGTGTCTTCCAGTGACAACCAAAAATCTTCAGTACCAATTTGATTATCGGAGCAAGAAAAATTTTTAATTTTGCTATAAAACCAAAGTAATAAAGAGAGGCTTGTTTGAGTGAACTAGCAGTATTGCTGACAATACATCTTAAATGTATATTTTCATCTTTAAAATTTTTATGAACCTCTGCAGCTACATATCCGCCAAAGCAATCCCCAAATAATATTATCTGGCTTTATATTATTTTTTAACAAATCAGTGACAACTGCAATACCTGATTCAACTCTATCGTTACGAAACGTAAAAGAGCTTTTGCTCTTGCCTAAGCCAGGGTAATTAAATAAACATACAGTAATATCTTGGTCTGTAGCCCATTGCCAATTTTGCAAATCCAATTCTTTAGATTTTATAATACGATTTCCTCCACCTACGAAATAAACTAAGTATTTTCTGTCTTGTTGATCTACCCTTTTATAGGGAATTGTAATTGTCTGGATTTTCATCCCTCCTCGAGTTTTTACAAACCCTTCCTTAGTTTTAATTCCTTCTACTACTGCCATATCTTAGTCCTCACTATATTAATTTAACAGTACATAAAATCTTAAAGAAAGTCAATGAAATATTGATCCTTATGAACAAAATCAACTTTTTAAAATTCATTGAACTGTGCTTTCAAACGGTGGTGCCGGGGTGTGAGTATAATAATCATCGGTACATAAAAGTCATAGCAGATAGGCTAGAAGCAGCGAGTACTGGTGAAGTGAGACGAATAATATTCAATATGCCTCCGCGTTCAATGAAATCTATGTGTGTAAGTGTTGCGTGGCCCGCATGGATACTGGGAAATCAGCCAACTGCAAGAATAATAGTTGCAAGCTACTCTCGGCTGCTTAGCGAAAAGCACTCGCTCGATACAAGATGTATAATGCAGTCTAGTTGGTATAGAGAGCTATTTCCAGAGGTAGAACTATCCAAAGATCAGAATACCAAATACAAATTCCAAACAGTGCAGAGAGGATGCAGAATTGCAACATCAGTTGGGGGAACATTAACTGGTGAGGGGGGAGATTTCATTATCGTGGATGATCCACTAAGCTCCGCTCAAGCTTTGAGCGAAACGTTTAGAAAGCGTGCTACAAACTGGTTTGACCAGACTCTAGTGCCAAGGCTCAACGATAGAAAAAAAGGAGTCATCGTTCTTGTGATGCATAGGCTACATCAGGAAGATTTAACTGAGCATCTTCTCTCTAAACCAAAAAACATATGGCATCATATTTGTTTGCCAATAATAGCTGAAAATAAGGAGATTGTTTATTCAATCAAAAAGCCAGCGCATCCTGTTTCTGTCATCCAAGTAACTGCAACCAGGCAGTTGTATAATACAACAGCATCATGCACTGCACCTGCAATGATACTATACTCAAGAGAAGAAGGTCAGTTGCTATATCCCCTCTATGGAGGAAAAGAAGAAGTTGAGATGATAAAAGCTGAACTTGGGAGTTATGCTTTTGCTGCTCAATATCAACAGAACCCTCTGCCACTTTCAAGTGGTATAATTAAACGAGAGTGGCTGAAGCGCTATAGAAATTTTCCTGATAGTCTCTCATATGTCACTCAGAGCTGGGATACTGCGGTTTCAACGAACAATTCTAGCAACTTTAGCGTCTGCACTACCTGGGCAAAAACAGACAACAAATTCTATTTACTTGATGTATATCGCGCAAAGCTTGAGTATCCAAAGCTTAAAGAGCAAGTTCTGTCACTAGCTGCAAGATGGATGCCACACGCAATTTTAATCGAAGCAAAAACAAGTGGTCAACAATTAACACAAGAGCTAAAAGCAAACAGTAATTTACCCATTATTGAAATAGTGCCACACAATGACAAACTCTCTCGATTTTATCAGATTGCTCCGATTATAGAGTCTGGCAAGGTTTTTCTGCCGCACCAAGCAGTATGGCTGAACGATTTTGAGTATGAGATTTTAATGTTTCCGGAAGCTCGCCACGATGACCAAGTGGATAGTACCGTGCAATATCTGCAGTGGGTGAGAAAAACTAACACCAGCGTTTTCAGGGTCAGGGATTTTACCTCCGATTCTGTTTGAGGTAGTTATGGTGAAGTAAGGGAAACCAATCCCAGCGTCACGCGCTGGGATTATAAAGGTCAAGTAAAGGGAATTCTTACTTATTATAGCTATAACACTGAAGTTTACAATCAGAACAAACCACTTGGCCACGTGGAACTGACTTCAGTTCATCAGTTGAAACTTGATTTGAGCAGAGTATGCATTTTATTGTGTTGCTTGGAGTAAGTGAGTTATCAACAGCAATTCTATCATCAAAAACAAAACACTCACCTTCCCAATTACCGTTTTTATTATAAGTTTTTTCAAGGTAAGAAAGAATGCCGCCTTTCAGGTGGTACACATTGTTAAATCCAAGATTTTTCATGTACGCTGTTGATTTTTCGCATCTAATCCCACCAGTGCAGTACATAGCTACTTTCAGGTCTTTACTCTCAGAGAAAGACTTTGCCCACTCAGGAAAATCGCGAAAACGCTGAGTATGTGGATTAATTGCATTTTTAAACTTGCCTAATTTCACTTCATACTCATTTCTTGTGTCTATTACTAAAACGTCAGGTTGAGAAGTAAAATCATCCCAATGCTCTGGATCAACATATTTACCCTTAAGGGAAATATCAAGATTGCTTACACCAAGATTCACAATCTCTCTTTTTAATTTTACCTTCATCTTGCTAAATGGTTGATATTCTGCTGCACTCTCTTTCCATG
Organism: Wolbachia endosymbiont (group A) of Pogonocherus hispidulus; assembly: GCF_964028195.1. NCBI lineage: Bacteria > Pseudomonadati > Pseudomonadota > Alphaproteobacteria > Rickettsiales > Anaplasmataceae > Wolbachia > Wolbachia endosymbiont (group A) of Pogonocherus hispidulus. The sequence continues at coordinate 1,631,942 of NZ_OZ034750.1, read as the reverse complement.
TAAGGTCCCTTAGCCTATAATCAGAACGTAGAAAATCGAATATTTTATCAATCGCGTTTCTTTCACCAGATACGGTTGCATTAATACCCTCTTCTGCAAGGAGTATAGTACCCTTTAATTCAATGTTGTCGCATGCAGTTTTTATTTCGTCTTTCATGTCATAATAATTAGAGAGTTCTACAAAGTGATAGAAAGTTGCAATGACGAAGCTCATGATTATTCACTTATCAACTAAAAACATGATATACAAAATTATAAAGATATTCAATAGTACGGCTGTTATAGCTAAAGTGGCTTGGGTTTACCTACAATTTGAAAAACAACAAATTCGTCATTTCGCTACTCGTTAGCGGAATCTATGCTGAGATACCGTGAATGAATCCATAGCTGTACGAACATTGTGATTTGAGAGCAATTTCCACAAGGGAGGATGTCATCCCAGTGCTTGACACTGGGAATCCAGCCTTTATTATTTGGTTGAAATTAAGTCTTCTGGATCCCAGTGTCAAGCACTGGGATGACATCATCATAAAGGAACCAGTGTCAGCTACTTGAATGACATCATAGGGGCGCTGGCCTGACAATCGTCATCCCGCTGCTTGTTAGCGGGATCTATGCTAAAGGAGGTACTTGGATAACAAGAAATATAGGTACTGGAATTGCAAAGAGTTTGCAAATATTAGTTATTACCTGTAGGATATAGAGAAATTAGTAAGGATTTTAATAGGAATAATATGCCATCTGTTACTTTTGTTTTACCTGATGGGAGTAAGAAAAGCTATGAAGCTGCAGAGGGAGAAACTCTGCTTAATTTAGCCCACAGAAGTGATCAAGATCTGCTTGAAGGTGCATGTGAAGGCTCTCTTGCTTGTTCTACATGCCACGTGATTGTTGATCCAGAATTTTATGATGCTGTAGAAACGCATAATCCCATATCTGATGAGGAAAACGATATGTTAGATCTAGCCTTCGGCTTAACAGAGACATCAAGACTTGGGTGCCAAATAAAAATCACAAAAGATATCGACGGCTTGTGTGTAACCATACCAAGGGGTACAAGAAATATATCATTGGATAAACAGGGGAGTGATTAGCTATGCGTAAGATTTTTATCTATATTATCATCTCTTTACTTTTGTTTATTCCTGTAGCGTATAGTGGTTTTTGGTATTTTTCTGCATGTAAGGTAAAAAATCTTTTAGCTGAAACAATACTATACATTAACGACGAAAAGTTTGATATTTCACATGATTTTAGTGGACTTCCTTCTAACCTAATTTTCCGTGTGACAAACCCAAAATTTTCCAATGAGCAATTAACCATCTCATCTGATGCTTTATTGATAAAAAATAGATTGTTTGATAAATCAGTATATATCTACATACCAAGCAATGAAGTCAACATTGTTGTTCATGGTGATGAGAAAAAGAATATAAAATGCCACACAAACGATAGCAGCCACTTTGTTGTTAGACTAAATGATTTACCATCTTCATTGCGATTCAACAGAAATAGTACCGTGATAGACTATATAGATACACTTCGTTACGAAGATTATGGATTAAAATGTGATGTTTCAGAAAATCAGCAAAGTGTTATAACTGAAGTGAATGATAAAAGCAATTACATTCAATTTCACCTCGATAAAGAACCAAGTGGAAATACTAAACTAGGATTTGATTTTTATACTTATCGGTATAAAAATACTGCAAGTCCTGAAAGTTACCTTAGTATCGACACTAAATTTGATTACGAATTTGTAAACCACATCTCAGCTTCCAGAGTTAATTTCAACATAGAGAAATTTTTAATTCAAAGTAATAATTTTTCTCTTGCTGCAGATGGTGGAATGCAAAATTATAATTTGGTTACGTCTTCATTCAAAGACAAAATCAACGTGGCTATATCAAATTATAAAGAATTAATCTCGTTTATGATTGGTGACTCAAAAACTTCAGATGCGTTTGAAAAATTAATGTCTTCCTTATCAGAAAAAACAACTGATGACGGCATTCAATTTTCAATAAAGTACGATGATGATGTAGGGTCAAGCTTTATTGGAAAGTTATCCACCACTGATTTTATGAACCAACTCAGTAAAATAACCCAATTAACCAAGAATGAGAGCAGTAGTTAGTTTACTTTTCATATTGATATTTCACTCAGGCGTAAACGCTTTTACTCTGGATAATAAACTCAGAGATAAAAGCATGGAAAAACGAGCAACCAGTTTATTTGAAATAATAAGGTGTCCAATATGTTCTGGCGAATCATTGTCTGAATCTGGATCTCAGATTGCGTATGATATGCGGGAAGCAATTCGTAAAAAAATCAATGATGGATACACAGATGAAGAGATAATCTCAGAGTTAAAAAATTCTTACGGCAATTCAATTATAACTACCCCACCTAGCACTTACATTTTGTGGTTTATTCCACTCACAACTCTGCTTATTGGGTGTTTTCTAATACAAAGATACATCAATACAACCACTTAAACCTTTTATATATAGCTAAAGTAACTTAGATTTACCGACAACCGTCATCCCGCTGCTTGTTAGCGGGATCTAGAGATACCGCGGCGGTATGACGGTTAAGTAAGAGATCTATGCTAAGAGATACCGCGGCGGTATGACGTAGGAAAACCTTTCTTGGGTTAGCTATAGAGATACTGCGAATGAATCCACAACTGTACGAACGTCCCGTGTTGCAGTAGAGTAAGTATAACCACCAATGTCATCCCAGTGCCCAGACACTGGGATCCAGCCTTTTCATAATCATCAAAACGTTGTATTTTAACGTAAAACAGCTATTTTTATGCTCACCAACTTAATAAAATTCCTGGATTCCAGTGTCAAGCACTGGAATGACACCATTTGTTGTAAACTTGTAAACTCACTTTTTCTTGATTTTTTGGTTTATCTTGTCTACCTATTTTGCCACTCTGCTGAACGGACACCTTGATTTTCACTTTTCTTTTAACCTTGCAATGATGTTTTCTTTGCCGATAAAAATTAATAATTTAGCGAGCTCTGGTCCTGTTTCTGTTCCTGTTAAAGCTAAACGCAACTGCATAAATAAGTCTTTTGCCTTTATATCCACTGTCTGTCGAATAGTTTTGACCCACTCTGATAATGTGTTTTCGTTACAATCGCCTTGAGGCAATGCATTGAACGCAATTTTTATAAGCTCCTTATCAAGAATCACAGGCTCTATATCAGATTTGCATATTTTCCACCACTTGGCCACCTCAGAAAACTTTTCTATATTGTTCCTTATAAAATACCAAAACTCTGAGGAGTCCACTCCAATTTGATTTAAACGGCCTTGCACCATTTCAAATGGCATTTGTTGCAGCACTTTGCTATTTAGCTTGTATACTTCACTCAAGCTGAATTGTACAGATGCTGAGCTAAATTTTTTAATGCCAAATGAGTCAATCAAAGATTGCATACAGGCGCAAGCTTCAATTGGATTGGATGTTCCGAGCTTCACTAAATAACTAACTAGCGCCATTGGTTCAGTCTCATCTTCTCTTATGGACTTGATATCCAGCCCGCCTTTCCGTTTCGATATCTTGCTATCATCAAAATGTAGTAGAGAAAGGTGAGTAAATATAGGAATTTTCGCTTTTAATGCTTTAATCATTTGGATCTGAACTGCGGTATTAGTTACATGATCTTCCCCGCGTACAACATGGGTTACATTAAAGTCAACATCATCAGTAACAGAAGGTAACATGTATGTGTAAATTCCATCTTCTCTTTTTACCACAGGATCGCTGATGTGACTTGTTGCAATATTTATTTCACCTTTAACTTCATCACTCCATTTAACAACTTCATTTCTATCCAACTTAAATCTAAAATGTGGTCTTCGTCCTTCTTGCTCATAATGGATTTTCTCTTGCTCAGTTAGAAGCAATGCACTTCTGTCATAAACAGGAGGAAGTCCTTGTTTTAACTGCAATTTTCGTTTAATTTCTAACTCTTCTCTTGTTTCATAGCATGCATAAATATGCCCTTCTTTTATTAACTGCAAAAACACCTCGTTATAGCGCTCAAAGCGCTCTGATTGCTTGAAACTTGCATCCCAATCGATACCAATCCATTTTAGGTCTTCTATGATATTATTTATATATTTGACATCTGAACGCTGAAGGTCAGTATCATCAAAACGGAGTAAAAATTTTCCATTTTGATTACGTGTGTACATCCAACAAACCAGAGCAGTTCGTACGTTTCCTACGTGGAGGTAGCCAGTTGGGCTTGGAGCGAATCTTGTTAACATTTAAATAGCAATATTGTAAAATAATAACTTATTTACTCTAATTTATTTTAATTTTATATAAACATATGGCTAAAGCAAGTGAGATCTGCTAATACAATTGAGCAAGAGAAGAATAAGTATGGCTATAGCATTGTGGCACCTTTGATATTTGATGGATTAAGACCATATGATAAATTCAAGAAAATTCACAACTTGACGACAAAGGCTAATGTAGCATTATATTGATATCATGACTAACTTAGAAAAGATGAGAGAAAAACTGCAAGATCAAATAAATTATCATAATGTTTTGTATCACCAAAAAAATAAGCCAGAAATAAGTGATGCTGAATATGATGAACTGAAGAAAAAGTTAGCTGAAATAGAGCCAGAAATTTATGCAACAAAAGATAGTGTTGGTGCTCCACCTGATGAGAGGTTTTCTAAGGTGGAACATCAAGAACCTATGCTTTCCCTTGAGAATGCTTATGATGAACAAGGTGTAGAGAAATTTTTGTCTAAAATAAAGAGATTTTTAATTGAAGACAAAATAGAGATATTATGTGAACCAAAAATTGATGGGTTGTCGTTTTCTGCAATTTATGAGGATGGGAGATTTGTTAAAGCTGCAACTCGAGGTGACGGTTTTGTAGGGGAAGATGTCACTCACAATGTTGCAACAATAAAAGGCTTTCCTAAGTTTTTGCAAGGTGTGCAAGGAAGACTAGAAGTAAGAGGTGAAATATACATCAGTAACAGCGACTTTTTAAAGTTAAATGAAAACGATGAATTTGCCAATCCTCGAAATGCAGCTGCTGGTTCTCTAAAGCAATTGGATGCAAACATTACAACAAGTAGACCACTTAGATATTTTGCTTATTCTTTGATTGGTGGAGCAGAGAAAAGTCAAAGTGAAATACTAAATAAGCTTGAGGCACTTGGTTTTTGCGTAAATGAGCATCAGTCCTTAACGAGTAGTTTGGATGGAATGCTGAAGTTCTATAACGAGATCTATAATTGTCGCTATAACTTGGATTATGATATTGATGGAATAGTCTATAAAGTAAATGATTTGGTACTACAAAATCGTCTAGGGAATACTCACAAAGCACCGCGCTCAGCACTTGCATACAAGTTTTCTGCGGTTTATGCAAAAACAAAGTTAAATAAGATATTTATACAGGTGGGCAGAACAGGGGTTTTAACTCCAGTTGCAGATTTAGTGCCAGTCAATATTGGTGGGGTGCTAGTTAGTAGAGCAAGTCTGCATAACCAAGATGAGATAAAACGTAAAGACATAAGAGAGGGAGATATTGTAACAATCAAAAGAGCAGGGGATGTAATTCCCCAGATCATTGAAGTGAACAGAGATTCTCGTCTTCCAAATACACCTGAATTTGTGTTTCCTGGAGTATGCCCTGAATGTGGTAGTAAAGTACGTCAGGTTGAGGGAGAGGCGGCAGTAAGATGTCCTGAGGAATTTGCCTGTAAAGCTCAAATAATAGAAAAACTAAAGCATTTTGTATCGAAAGATGCATTTGACATTGTTGGCCTTGGTGATAAGCAGATAGAGTTTTTTTACGACCTTGGTCTGATAAAACAAATCCATGATATTTTTACTTTAGAAGAAAGATTGGATGAATTTAATCTGGAAGAACAGTCTGGTTGGGGCAAGAAATCAACAGTTCATTTATTAAATGCTATACAAAGCAGAAGGGTAATAACTCTAGATAGGTTTATATTTTCTTTAGGTATTAGATTTATTGGCCAAGTTGCAGCAGAATTGCTTGCAGATTATTATGTTTCTTATGATAATTGGTATAATTCGATGATTGAACTGTCATCAGATAATACTGAGCTAGTAGGTATAGACGGCATAGGAAAAAAAGTGGCTGAATCTTTGGAATCATTTTTTTCTAAGGAACATAACATCAAAATGTTAAATGATCTTACTGCTTGTCTTCAAATTCTTTCTGTTAACACCAACTCTAGTGACTCTGTTTTAAATAATAAAATTATAGTGTTTACTGGTAAGCTACTTGCTATGAGTAGAGGAGAGGCAAAAGTAAGAGCCAAAACTCTAGGAGCAAAGGTCAGCTCACATCTTTCTGCTAAAACTGACTACCTAATTGCAGGAGAAAAACCAGGATCCAAATATAAAAAGGCAGTGGAATTAGGTGTAGAAATTTTAGATGAAGACCAGTGGCATAAAGTGGTAAGTTTGGGAGTGTTCAAATGACACTTGGATTGTATATTAAATCAAAGTGTATCCGTTCAGCAGATTGGCAAAATAAGGTAGACGAGAAAAGACAACTATAGGAACAAATGGGTGTCATGCCAGTGCGTGACACTGGCATCCAGTTTTCTTTACAAATTCACCAAAAGTGCTTCATTCTATAACGCAAAACCCATACTCACCAAACCCAATGCATTACTTGCAATTAAGTTTCCTGGATCCCAGTGTCAAGCACTGGGATGACACCGTCATAAAGGAACCAGTGTCAGCTACTTTCATGACATCGTTTACTATGTGATATCGTACCATATTGCAGTGTTCGTACAGTTGTGGGTCAAGCCATAGGATGACAACAATGATTAACTTTCTCCAAATTTAGAATTATCTCGGTTGCTTTTTTTATCTCATCAACGGAAGGCAAGTCTTTTGCACTGAGCGGTAGGCGGACAGTTTTGTGTTCTATAAGCCCAATATCATGTAATAGCGCTTTAGTGGGTATTGGGTTGCTGGCAATAAATAGAGCTTTGCAAGCTTGTTGCCAGATATCTGTTGAGCTTTTCATGTCATTTCCTGTCATTTGAGGAGTTGTTTTTTTTCTAGTTGCGCGCTGGAATGACAGTAGGCATTGCTTAACATATTCATGTGCTACATGTGGCCAAACATTGGAAGCAACGGAAACCAGACCAGCCGCACCATAAGCGGCCATATCGGATATCATATTATCATCTCCGCAAAAGACCTCAATATTTGGTGCAACTTTCTTATACTGAGCTAAAGTATCAACAGTGCCACTTGAATCTTTGATAGCCCAAAATTTTTCGTGGCTGGATAAGTTGCGTACAGTTTCAGCGTGAAGACTCACTCCTGCTCTCGATGGAATATTGTAAAACATAGCCGGCACATGTGCTTTCTCAAGTAGCTTTTCAAACCATAAAGTCTGCCCCATGATTCCAGGCTTTGCATAAATTGGAGTTGTCATTAGATAGCCGTGAATAGGCATACCCTTGCAAAAATCAAGCCATTCAAGAGTCTGATATAGATTCACTCCTGGTACACCAATTATAATTTTCGTATTTAATTTTAGCTTACATACAAATTCAACTAATGTACGCTTTTCAGAATCAGTAAGCGATAGGCTTTCACCGGTGCTACCCAGCAGCACTACACCATTTTCAGCTTCAGCTTGTATTGTAAGTAAACGCTGCAAACTGCTATAATCTATGCTATTCCCATTGTAATTAAATGGAGTAACACAAGCAGTCCATAAAAATGTAAATTTCAATTTAAATTGTTAAAATGGTATTTCATCGTCGATTAGTTCATCTTTTATATCGTTGTCAAAACTTTCGTACTTATTTTTTTGTTCTGTTTCATTTTGCTTGTATTCACTTGGCTTGTAATCGGAATTTGGTCGCGAATCTAAGAGAGTAAGAGCGCTATTAAAATTATATAGAACCACCTCTGTTGTGTATCTTTCACTGCCATTTTGGTCAGTCCATTTTCTAGTTCTCAAAGAACCTTCAACATAAACTTTACTGCCTTTACGTGCAAAATCTTTGACGATTTTTACTAATCCTTCACTAAAAATTACGATATTATGCCACTCTGTCTTTTCAGAGCGCATACCGGAAAGTTTGTCAGTCCAACTTTCAGATGTGGCTATTGAAAAACTTGCCATTTCTTTTCCATTTTGTGTAGTCCTAATTTCAGGATCTTTTCCTAAATTACCAACTAGTATGACTTTGTTTATGGTACCACCAGACATAATTATGTTCTAAATAAATCCCTTTATTATCTTATGTGAAAGTACTATTGTCAAATTTTATTAAAAGTGCGCTTGGAGGGATTCGAACCCACGGCCTTTGCCTCCGGAGGGCAACGCTCTATCCAACTGAGCTACAAGCGCATGTATAGACCCGCGGTATCTCTAGATCCCGCTAACACGTAGCGGACCGTCATACCGCCGCGGTATCTCATCAGCTAACAAGCAGCGGGATGACGGTTTTTCAAATTGTCGTAAGTCACTTTGGCTATATACTAAATTATTTAATAGATAAGCTATCCAAGTCAAATTTTTGTTTTGGATAAAGCGTAAACATAACACTCCCATGTCCAAGATATACATTTTGAGAATCATTCGCATGCTTTTTTATTGCTTTTTGATCTACGGTCCATACAAAAGTTACATAATTTTCAGTGACTGAGTGCACTTTTAAATCCTTAGTATTTATAAACAGCTTTCCATTTACCCATATTTTCCATGTATCGGGAGAAAGATATAAAATTGAGTCTAAACTCACTACCTTACAGTTGAAATTATCTGATACCTCCTCTTTTGCAGCTCTTGAAGACCGTAAATTGAACTTTTCCATTTCATTGACCATTTTATTAATTGGCTCTTCATCAAAAAAAATGCTTTTTACGTTACTATATTGTAACAAAACGTCAAAGTCACTTTCCACTGCTTCTCTTATTATATCGTCCTGATCTGTATAGCTTAGTTTTTGATTGTTAATAAAGAAACACTCTTTTGCACGCAAATTTGCTATATCAATAAAATCATCAATTTCTTGATTGCCAACTTTAAGAATACTTTCAAAATATCTTTTTTCTATCATCATTCCATACTGAGAATGATGACAAACCATTTCATCATTACCTTGTTTTTCTATATACACGCATAAATTTCCACTATTCAATCCTAATATTTTATGCTCAATAAAATCTTCATTGCCAATATGTTGTCGGCAAGAATACTCCTTACAAATTCCTATGCTTTCTATGATATCTTCACAACTGCAATATGCATTAACATTGGAAATGAGTAGCGTAAAAATAAAAAACAGCTTTATGTTCATCACCTTATCTACTTAATATAGTATACCAATCAAAGACTATATTAGCTCTCACTATCTCTATCATATTACCATTCAAAATCTGATTCATAGTTGCAGCATCAATATTTCTCTGCTTGTTTAAAATAAGAGATTTGATCATAACATAACCAGGCAGATTTGGAATAGACTGTAGAAATAAAAAAATATGCTTATCGCTGATTGAGCTTAAATTTAGGGCCACTTCACTTTTTATTACTTTTGTGCGTTCACTTTTGTTGTGGAGCTCAACTTCTTCGGGTATAGAAATTGATATTTCAGGTTCTAATATATAGTACTTTTTATATAACTTGCTAAGCTCGAAATCTAAATTTGCAATGTATCTGCTACTGTGTAAATTTGAAGAAGAAATTTTTTTCCATAAATCTAGGTTTTTATTTAGAACAACTTCCTTTTTTTGAATTCCAGTAATCTGTAAATTAATAAAACGTGTTTTATCAATCGCAATTTGGTTTTTATTATAAACCTTTTCGTTATAGATAACAACATATGTTAATAACCCTATTAATCCAACAGATAATAACAAATACGATATAAACTGAATTGTAGCTTTTCTTTTTAGTTGAGAGATAGTCATTAATCTACATTGCCTCTCCTATTTTAACATCAATAGATAGATTTTGCTCTTTAGCAGCAGGTAAGCTAGAAATACTAATGTCATAGGTACGAAAATTATCATTTAAATTTTTTCGTAGTTTCTCGTATTGATGAGAAATATTTTTACCGGATTGAAAATCAAACCTTAAAGTTGTAGTAATATAACTTTTTGCCTCATTATAATTCCATTCAAATGATCGAAGTTCTATACCTGGTACTTTTAACTTTTCTACATACTTAACTTGTGTAAGAGGAGAGTATTCTATTCTTGATAAAATATTATTGATATTAATAAAATCATAAATTTCATCTATTTTTTTTACATTATAGCTTTGGCTAAGTTTTGTTAATTGGTTATTTAAGGTGTTCTGCTTTGCGGATAAATTATCGGCGACATTGAAGTTTGAATACAAATTTAGCAAACAAAGGGCGTTAATTACAACTAAAACCAAAGCGAAGTATAGAAAAATTTGAGGAGAGTTTAAATAAAGGTAATTGAATAGATAAAATTCTTTAGTTTCCTTTGTATTAAAAATAGCTGCTAATTTATTCTTAAAGCTGTGAAACAAAATTATGGTATCGCAAAAGTTATCTTTTTCACTTATAGCTAGTTCTGCTCCTAATAGTTTGCCTAACTCATATGGAGTTAATATGTTCACACTGTTCTCTGAAAAATTTATGACTGATAAACTAGCTTTAATATCTTCTGACACTATGATGCAAAGGTCGATAGGGTTATTTTTTTCAAACCCAAACTTAGTTAAGGATCGAATAGTGTTTTGCACTTCCTGATATATTCCACCAGCAATAATTCCTGGTAAATTATCATTAGTAAATGGTACTAAACGCGTAAATATCATTTTATTCTCTTTAAGAACCACTTGTCTATAGCCTCCCGTTTTAGTTGCAGCAACTATAATTTTCCAATTATTAGGATCTTTATGTAGAATCTTTTTTGTTATATTACTTATTTCTATAGGAAACATTAATATTCCCTTAAAGTTGGAGCCTATCTCAATAAACACATTCAACCAATATTCTACTAAATGCTTTGCTTTTGATGAAACAAGAAGATAGCACCAGTTTTGATTGAATTTGTTTGGCTTCTCAACCAAAAAAACTAAACTTATGTCATTATTACGAGAAAAATGCTCCATCTTTGTTTTTGCTGATAGATAGGCACTAATCTTGTTTGCCCTTGTAATAAACTGTAGCGAGTAATTTTGATCTGCATGATTAAGCACCAGGTATAAAGGTGCTTTTTTGTCTGATGAAAGACATGAAATTAAATCGGAAACAGCTTTATCGTTTTTGCCCTTAACAAAATACCTTTTATTTAAAGTGTTATTTTTAAAATATAGTAACATTATGCCTTCTTCTCCAATAGAAAGCATAAACTTACTTTTGGATTTTGAACTAAACATATTAACAAAGCGTGTACTTATCTAGAATTAAAAAGGCAATTTATTGAAATTCATTAAACGTTAGAGGGAAATATTGTTATAAATTTTCGCAGCAACATTATTTATATTATAATTTTTTTATAAAATTACTACTAATATTAAGCTATTTAATTGATAAATTAAGAAAGCTCATTAATTAGAAATATACACTATCTGCCGATTAACTTTAATTAATAGGAGTTATTAATCTATTTACTATTCTTGTAATATTATTTCTAATGGTAAACATTTCTAGTAATACTGGAACAGTTGTTATTTCAGATACAGAATTTAGAACTAACCATTTGCTGAAGAGCGCTCATCTTCTGTGGTATTTGATGATGGAGCAACTAATTTGCTCAAAATCTCATCTTTTGGTCCCATAGCGTAAATGACACCATCTGACATGAGGATCACCTTATCAACTACGGACAATAACGGTAGTTTGTGAGTGATGATAACAGTAGTAGTATTTTGTTTTCTTGTAACATTGATTGCGTTAATTAAACACGCCTCTCCATTGCTATCTAAGTTAGCGTTTGGTTCATCAAGTACTAAAAGTTTTGTGTGACCATAAAAAGCTCTGGCAAGTCCAAGAAGCTGTTTTTGGCCGCCAGAGAGCGTTACTCCTCCAGGACCTCCTATTGTTGTATCATATCCATTTGGTAAGCTTAGTATTAGTTCATGTATTCCTGCAATTTTTGCTGCTTTGATTATTTCTTCAGGATTTGGATCTGGCCTCATGCGAGCAATATTAGCTTTGACACTAGTGTTAAATAACTCAATATCTTGAGGTAAGTAGCCAACATAATTACCAAAATTTTCTCGATTCCAAGTATATACATCAGCGCCATCTAGTCTGACCACACCAGATATTGGCTTCCATACACCAACAGTTAATTTTGCGATAGTGGATTTACCAGAAGCACTTGCACCAATCACACCTACTACGTCTCCTGGTTCTATTACAAATGATATTCCTTTTACTGTCGGCTTATTGCTTCCATAGGGAGTAAAAAATACTCTATCAAATTCCAATTTTCCTTCAGGTTCTGGTAGAGCCATCGTTTGCTCTCTTTTTGGCGATGTTAATATAAGTCTTTGTAGCCTTCCATATGACATTCTAGCCTGATTTAAAAACTTCCAAGTATGAACCGCAGCGTCAAATGGTGCTAACACTCTACCCATTAAAATTGAAGCAGCGATGATGCTACCAGCAGTTTTATGAGCTGTAATTGCAAGTAATGCACCTGTTCCAATTACTGATATTTGCAGAGTTGAGCGCAAAAACTTAGTGATTCCAGTAATTACATTAGAGCGATTTTGTGCTTTAATTTGCATTGCTCGATTCTGATCATTTCGTTTACACCAATCAGAGACTATGAATTCTGACATGCCCATAGCTTCAACTACTTCTGCATTTCTTGTTGCAACATCTATAGCATTGATATTCCGTATAGTTTCTTCGTTGGTTTCTTGTAATATTCGTTTAGTGGCAAGTTCATTCCATATTGCCATAGAGACTAATATAATGATTCCAGCAATAGCTATAAACCCCGTGGAGGTGTGTATCATGAAAATCACAACAAGGTAAATTAACGACCATGGAGTATCAAACAGTGAGAATATACCATTTCCTGTAATGAAATTTTTTATTACCCCGAGATCTCGTATTGCTTCACCACTTGAAGTTGAGCTCTGCACTGACGTTAGCCTGATTGACCTTACTATCAGATCTGGTGTTGCAGTTTTATCGATCCAATCACCTATTTTTGCCATGGCTAAATATCGACAAGTTTCAAGCATTGCAGAACATGCAAATGCAGATAAAGTGATAATTGTCAGCATAGTTAGTGTTGATACACTTTCGCTTGATATCACCCGATCAAGCACTTGAGAGGTATAAAGTGGTAGGAATAACATTAATAAATTGATTCCCGCACTAAACCAAAAGATGAACCAAAATGCACTTTTGCATTTTTCTAGACAAATATATAGAGTACTTTGCTTCAATTCTTTTTTTATTGATGGCGTAATTTCCACAATCTTCCTCTTAATTTGATTATATGCACCATATACAATTTTTATTACAAAAATATTAATAACGGTAGTTAGCCTGCTTTAAGTAAGTAAAATATTAATATATGTGAATAGGAAATATAAACAATGGTAAAAAGAAGTATAGTTAATATTTCCTTCATTGCCTATAACTGAGCTACGTCATACCGCCACGGCGCTAACAAGAGATCCCGCTAACAAGCAGCGGGATGACGAGGTATAAACCATCGTCATGCAGCCGCAAACCGTCATACCGCGATTTATTCGCGGTATCTCATCCGCTAACAAGCAGCGGAATGACAGCAATCCTACGTCATACCGCCACGGCGCTAACAAGAGATCCCGCTAACACGTAGCGGGATGACGGTTGTCAGGGTAGCTGTCATCCCAGTGCCAAGCACTGGAATGACATCCTCCCTTGTGGAAATTGTTCTCAAATCACAATGTTCGTACAGCTATAGATTCATTCGCGGTGTAGATTCCGCTAACACGTAGCGGAATGACGGTTTTTCAAATTGTCGGTCAACCTAAGTCACTTTAGCTATAATTCAGAATTGAGAGCTTTTAATAACTTTCTAATTCCCACTTTGGCCTTGGTGCAAAATTAAGTGGATCTATATAATTCTTCTGTAACCTTTCAATTCCTGCCCATCCAACCATTACTGCATTGTCTGTACATAGATTATTAGGGGGGAAAAATATGTTTAAGTTTGTGTGTTTTTTTAATTTTTCTCTCAAGAAATTATTTGCTGCAACTCCGCCGGTAATCACAAAGTCATTGATTTTGATATTTAAAGATTCGGCCATAATAATCGCATTACTAACCCTGTCCAGCAGTATGTCACTAATACACCCTTGAAACGAAGCACATACATCACATACATCTTGCTCGCTCATTTTAAGTTCTTGCACCAAGTTTTTTACTGCTGTTTTGATTCCAGAAAACGAAAAATTACATCCAGAACGTTTTATCATTGCCCTTGGCAGTTTAAATCTTACACCATTGCCTTTTTTAGCTAACTTTTCAATTAATGGCCCTCCGGGATAGCTTAAACCCAGCATCTTAGCAACTTTATCAAATGCTTCTCCTAACGAGTCATCAAGTGTCTTCCCGAGTTTAATATATTTACCTACATCCTGTGCAATTAAAAATTGACAGTGACCACCTGATATTAGTAGGACTAAAAATGGAAATTTTACCTCATGCAGTAACCTAATAACCAATGCATGCGCTTCTAAGTGATTCACTGCAATGAACGGTTTTTGTGCTACATGCGCAATTGCTTTAGCCATCATTGTACCAACTATTAGTCCACCTATGAGTCCTGGTCCTGATGTTGCTGCAATTGCATTGAGGTCACAAAAGTTAAGGTTAGATTTTTCCACGGCGCTTTTTATTAGACCACTTAAATGCTCCATATGAGCACGTGAAGCTATTTCAGGGATCACCCCACCGCGTTTTTTGTGTTCTGCTTGGGAGAGAATTTCGTGAGCAAGGACTTGCTTGTCACTATTTACAATCGCTACTGCAGTTTCGTCGCAGCTTGTTTCAACAGCTAAAATGGTTTTCATGTATATTCGAACACTTTATTATAAAAACTATACCTTGAAACGCTATAGAAGTTAAGAAAAGATTACACCCTTATAGAACGAACTGCTATAACTAAAATGAGTAAGATCTGCTGAATTTCAGCGCCAAGCGCATAACTATACGAACATTGTAGTTTTAGAGCAATTCCCACCGGAAGGGTGTCATTCCAGTGCCTCTATGATGTCATCCCAGTGCTTGACACTGGGATCCAGCTTTTTCATAATCATCAAAATGTTGTATTTTTACATAAAATGGCTACTTTTATGCTTACCAACTTAATAAAATTCCTGGATCCCAGTGTCTGGGCACTGGGATGACACCCCACTGGTGGCCCAAACTACAACGTTCGTACAGTTGTGGAATGAATCGCGGTATGACGGTTCGCAGCGGTATGACATAGGAAAACCTGCACTGTAAGCTAATCATCATCTCCGAATATAGAGCCAATTTTTTTGCCTCTACCGGGAGAAAATTTATTAGTCCAACTGCTTTGCACTTTGGTTACGTCTTTAGTGGCGGTTTTATTGCTGTATTCCTTGATTTCCTTATCTATTCTATCCATCATTTGTGGATCCAGGCAGCTCTTTTTCCATTGATCAGTAGCAAGGAACACTTTGTTTAAATCTTGAGTGCGAATTAAGTATTCTTTATCCTTAGGATAAACCTCTTGTGCCCAAGCAAATAGCTCAAAATAGCGTGCAAACAATTCAGATGCGCGTGACTTTGCAGTGTGATAAGCTTGTATCTCCTTAAATATAACTTGGCTAATAATTTTCTGCACAAGAACATTTGCTTGCCTTAAATTCTGCTCAATATCCTGGTAAACCTTATGGAGAAATTCCTGCTCTAGGCTCAAGTTAAGCTCATTTTCAACCATATGTGAAAGTTCATGCACTATAATGTATGGACTTGACCTTCTCAGCACAATAACATACCTATTTACACCGGAAGACCTGATTGTCTTACACACCCCTTCTTCCATATCCACTAATCCCTCTTGGTATATTTCAAACGAAAGCCTATTTTGCTTTATTAGTGATAAAGTGAGGTTTAATGTGTTTCTAAACTTCTCAAATTGATAGAGATACTCAATATATCGTATTGCATTTTCACTGCTTCCTACTTTAGTCGCTTGTTTGATTAAATTCCTGATTAGCATGCCTTATTATTAAAGGAATTTTTTTTTTATACTCAAGAGCTATAAAGTGTTTTTAGGGAGCCTGATTGCATGGCTAAAGTAATTTATGTTTACTGATAACCGTCATACCGCCGCGGTATCTCATCCGCTAACAAACAGCGGGATGACGGTTATCAGGCTAGCTGTCATCCCAGTGCTTGACACAAAGCTGTACGAACATTGTAATTAGCAGGTGGCAAATTCAAGTAGCTGACACTGGTTCACTCTGTGATGGTGTCATCCCAGTGCTTGACACTGGGATGGCTTTGTTGCATAGCACCTTAAGCAGTGATGGTTTACGACAAATTTATGTAATGATTTCAAATTTAGCCATACCAATATCAGTGAATTTGTTGAGCAAATAGCACTTAATTAGTAATTCTTTTTCACGATTTACTTCAGATTTATTCCTAAAGCTAAATCCAAATACTTGCTTCAACCTTGAGAAAAATCCTTCTATGTAAGATCTCTTTCCATAAATTGCTTCCTTTTTCCACTCTTTTACACCATCTTGTCCATATAATTTTATTAACCTAATAGCAGCATTTCTGTCAGACATATAATCTATTTTTGAATGTTCTGCTGCATCCTTTTTTGGTAGAACTTTTGTCTTTATATCGTATTTCTTACACAATTTATAAAGTTTGTGCCTATCGTATGCCCTATCTGCATATAATGCTTTTATTTTGTGCTGAAAATTAACTTCTTCAAGCAAATCGCAAGCTCCATAGTGGTCAGAGTAGACGCCATTACTGTATCTTGCAGCTATAGCTTTTTTACTATTCACACTTAACATAACATGTAACTTTCTTACTTGCTCGTAGCTTCGGTACTTTCTATCTGCACTGTTTTCCTTACTGTGGCCAGGAGTGTTACTGTAAATGCTGATACTTGTGCTATCTATGATAATTTTAATATTTTCCATGTTGCTTTTATCAACCCTGCAATCATTTATCTTAATATTAAGTTTTTTAAACCTTCTTGATGCTTGTGAATAGCTGATAACTGCCAAATTTTTTCCTATTTGTTGCAGATATCCTTTTATAAACCCCACCGTTTGTCTTAAACCAATTCTAAAAAGATTGACAATTATATGCACCAAAATTACGACTTTATCACTGTAAATATAGTTGCCGCCCTGCATTTTTGGACTATTTTCATACCAATTTTCGATAGCTTCATCGATGTAACGAAAAATATTTCCCCTTTTTTCAAGGAATTTGTTATATTCGTTTTGGTTACTGACTTTCATTTTCTGTGGCATATTTTTTCTTCAACAGTTAAATGGTTATTTATAATGAATTTTGTCAGTAGCCACCAGATTTTTTCGGTTGCTATGCAACAAAGCCCACTGGGATCCAGCCTTTCTGCAATCTCATCGAAAACGTTGTAACCACTTTCTATGCTAGTTTGCTTGCTCACAAGCAAACTTTCCTGGATCCCAGTGTCTGGGCACTGGGATGACAAAAAAAGGAGCACTGGGATGACACCATTTGTTGTGTTTAACAAAGTTCGTACTTAGCTTCATGTTAGCTATAAATATTTAAGAAATTTACCAAATGGGAAAAAAAGGCAAAAGAAGCCCTAGTCATTGTCTATTTTCAGTCTTGGCGTTTTTTAAGTCTTAAACACTGCAATTTAGCTGCTTTTAAATGCAACTAACCTTAGCTATAAATGTTTAAGAAATTTACTAGGCAGAAAAAAAAGGCAAAGAAAACCCGTGGTAGCTAGTTATTACACTCTCTATTTTAAAATTTGACGTTGGGTGATGTCTTGAACGCTTTATAAGCGCGTTTCAGCTTATGTAGGTAAAAACCTAGAAATTTGATAAAGACATACGGTGCACATAGTGCAAAAAATTAAACATGAGACGCCAGATACGTGAGTTTTTTTGTCATTTAATCTGTACAGAGAAGATAAATAAATAGCTTCAGTCTCATGATAAGGGGGCTGGCGGAGTTTGTCAAGGAAGTTTTTGCATTCAATCCGTTTCTATGGCTTATATAATAATCATTATTGTAGTATAATTTAGAATAATGCAATAGACATCTAAGTGTTTTAGCTATTAATTATATGTTGCACAAGAGCACATATTACAATACCATCCAAGTAGGTCAAAAATAAGGAGATTGTCATGAGTTTTACTTTACCTGAATTACCATATGATAAAACAGCTTTAGAACCTTACATATCTGCAAAAACCTTAGATTTTCATTATGATAAGCACCATAAAGGATATTTAAATAAACTCAACGAGCTGGTTGAAAATACGGATTGTCAACATGTGAAAATTGAGGAATTAATAACAAAAGTGCATGGTAATAGCGATAAAGTTCCCATATTTAATAACGCAGCACAAGTTTGGAACCACACTTTTTATTGGAACTCAATGAAAAAAAATGGTGGTGGTAAGCCTAAAGATAGTAGTCTTTTAGCAAAAAAAATTCAGGACGATATCGGTGGCTTTGATAAATTTTATGAAGAATTCTCCAATTATGGAGTAAGCCAGTTTGGTAGTGGATGGGTGTGGTTAGTGCTTGAAAAAGGAAAGCTCAAAATCACCAAAACTCCAAATGCAGATTTGCCATTAACTTATGGTCAAGTGCCATTACTCACTATGGATGTGTGGGAGCACGCATACTATTTAGATTGTCAAAATCGTAGAATTGACTACATAAAAGTTTTCCTTGACCATTTGATTAATTGGGATTTTGCAGAAGAAAATTTAAAAAAGAATACATAAGATGAATACACCTCAGGTAACAAAATTAGATAATGGTCTGCGCATAATAACTGAGCAGGTGCGTGATGTTGACTCTGTAGCTTTAAGTATACGAGTTGGTGTTGGCAGTAGAGCGGAAAGTGCAAATCAAAATGGAATATCCCATTTTCTAGAACACATGGCTTTCAAAGGGACGAAGACAAGAACTGCATTTGAAATTGCAAAAGCTTTTGATGACATAGGTGGGGTTTTCAACGCCAGCACCGGTAGGGAAAGCACCACCTATTATGCAAAAGTCCTCAAGAAAGACATAAAAACTGGTATTGATATATTAATAGATATATTGATGAATTCAACATTTCCAGAAGATGAATTGGAACGTGAGAAGGGCGTTGTAATACAAGAGATTTTTCAGACTAATGATTCACCAAGTGACATTGTTTTCGATAAATATTTTGAGGCAGCTTATAAAGATCAACCATTTGGTAAGTCAATCTTAGGTACGCAAGATACGGTAAAGTCATTTACTAGGGAAAATCTAAATAACTACATAAACGAACATTACTTTGGCGAGAATATGCTATTTGCCGTTGCAGGAAATGTTGAACATGGAGAAGTTGTTGCATTAACCAAAGATTTTCTCTCAAAGATTCATTCTAAAGAGCTGAAAAAAAGCCAAAATGCGACGAGCTACACTGGTGGTGAGTATTTAGAACATCGTAAATTAGATCAGGTGCACTTGCTAATTGGTCTACCTAGTGTTTCTCGCTATGACGATAAATATCACACGTTTCAAGTGCTTGATTCTATATTAGGGAGCGGAATGTCATCACGTTTATTCCAGGAAGTAAGGGAAAAGCAGGGATTAGCTTACTCTGTTTATTCATTTAATTCCAGCTACACTGATACAGGGATGTTTTCCATTTTTGCTGGCACAGATAGTAGTAACTTAGATAAGCTTTTAAAATCTATGACGACAGAGTTGAAGAAGCTGTCTACAGATGATCTGAGGGAAGAAGAAGTAAATAGAGTGAAAGAGCGAGTAAAATCCCAAATTTTAATGTCACGCGAAAGTGTTAGCTCACGTGCTGAAACATTGGGGCACTACTATGGTAACTATAATAGGTACATCAGTAAAAATGAATTAATAGAAAAAATTAGTGCAGTTACCACTGCTAACGTAAAAAAAGCAGCAAAAGAATTGTTATCTCAGCATGAAAAAACCACTCTAGCTGCAATTGGAGAAATTAAATCATTGCCAAGTTACGATAAAGTGGTTTCTATGCTTAAAGCTTAGCGCATTCTATTATATTGATTTGGCTGCTTTACAATAGATCTTCATAATTTAGCACAGTGATTAAAGAAGTGTAAAGTTGAAACAATGTGCCATGAACCGGATATGCAAGAAATTATACGAATCTTCGACCTCCTCTTTCAATAATATTATTATTTCTATTTTGCGTAACTTTTTCCGTATAATTTTTAGGAGGTACTGGTGGTGCAAGTGGTTTTTTGCTTACAGGGTTTGAGTCTATACCTTTCTTTTGCCGATGATAGTTCCGTGCTTCTTGAACGGTCTGAAATATAGACTCTCCATCATTATAGTTTCCTCTCACAGAGTTTGAGTTTATGTTCTCTAATTGCATAAAAGTCAATAATAATTTTTTATATCATTAAAAATATTTTCTGACATCAAGCCTGGCTATAGTACAAATTTTATCTGCTATTATATTATCTTACTCAACTACAAATCGCTTTATTGGCAAAAAAACACCTGTACTAAATTTTTAATGACCTTTCTAAATCAATATAGTTAATGAATATATGGATAAGTACGTCCACACACATTAAAAGTACTTATTCACATATTCATTAAACTCATAAAAATTAAGGTGTCATACTTTCCTCATAATCCTAGTGATTTTACATAAGTTAAAGTAGCATGCTTCCAAAGTTCTCTCCGCGGTCCAATATGGCTAAAACTTTAGTTCGCCAAGCCGCACTATACTTGTTAGGCGGAAGTGGACGGCAACATGTTTCGCACGAAGTCTAAGCTTCACTTTCTGCTCTTGCTTGTCCCTTCCATCGGCATTACTATCTTCACTTTCAATAAAACTATTGTTCTATACTCCTCTTGTTTATTGATAACAAAATTCTGTTTTATCAACCAACATCCTATGCATGATTACAGCTAATTTTCTCGCTACTGCTACAATTGCTTTTTTCATCCCTTTTTTCTTTGCTAGCTTTAATCCCCAGCTTTTTAACTTAAATTTCTTCTTATTGACTACAAGTAAGACTTGTGCAGCCTCATACAACATACTTCTGCACTCCACTGGTCCCATTTTTGATATACTGCCATGATGATTAACCTCCCCAGAAGCGTACTGCCTTGGTGTCAATCCTATATAGGCTCCAACTGTATAAGATGTTTCAAATCTATATGGATTATCTATTGCAGCTTTAAATGTCATTGCTACTATCATACCAACTCCTGGGGTAGTAGTTAACAATTTGCAATCTTCGTCTTTTTCGCCTTGTCCTGAAAGTATTTTGTCAAGTTTTCTTATTGATTCTTCTATTGTTTCCAAACTACAAACTAATGCTTCTATTGAACTCCTACTGATTTCATCCAAATTATTTATTGCATCTTGTATTCTTAAGGCAAAAATTTCAAATTTTGCTCCTTTACCGAGCTTTATTCCATATATCTTCAATAATCCTCTTATTGTTCCAATGATTTGCTGCTTGTTGCATATTAACTGCCTTCTGCTTCCAAGCGCTACCTTAATTTTGCAAGATTCGTCTGATTTTACCAATACTTCTTTGTATAACCCAGCTCTCATCATTTGTGCTATACCTCTTGCATCATTTTTATCATTCTTATTGATCCTTGCAGATAATGCTGCTGCCATATGTCTTGCATCTACACAAATTACTGGTAATCCAAAATTCCTTAATTCTTTGCACATTGATATTGATAGCTGTCCACTTTCTATCCCTATCACTTCATATTCTTTGTCTTGGCCAAGCAAGCACTTAGCTATTGCATCACTCTCACTTGCAACAACTTCTTCTTTAATAATTTTTCCTTTCTCATCAACGATACTGATAAAAGTTTCTTTGAGTGAGACATCTAATCCACTATAATATTTCATGAGACTACTCCTACTATAAAAGTTTAAATTATTTTTGAAGAACTTATTCTACTGAATTTGTTACTTCGCGCCAAAATAATGGAGTATGTCTCTCCATTATTCAACAGCAATTACAGTATGTCTTTCTTTTGCGGAGGATAATTCGATGCCTCTTCACGAGTCTGGAATATAGGCTCTCCATCATTATAGTTTGAGTTTATATTTTCCTTTTGCGAACCAGCGTTCAATAATTTCGATATCTCTCGCCCTAGCTGATCACCTTTATAATTATTGTTAAGATCTTTGATTTTCTCTTTTTTCTCGATTATTTGAGCTAAGGACTCGACAATAATATCTTTGTTTATTCTTGAAGCATCTATTGGCTTACTTCCTTTGACAGTAATTTCACTACTTCCTTGCTTACTACTTACATTATAGCCCTGCCCTTCAATTTTTGTTGCCACTTCTCTTCTAAATAAATTGCAAATAGCATTTATTACCTCTTGAATACAATCTTGAAAAAAAGCTTTGATTGCCTTGAATTCTTGTGCTAAGGAAACGATTTGAATATGTGCGTATTTTTTACCTGGTGATAACTCTTCAGCATTCTGGTGTATAGATTCTATTTGCTGAGGGTCAAGCATCATTGCATGACGTTTTGAGCGTGTTGGGTTTGCTTGTGTTTCGGATGACGACATGTCCTTAATATCTTGTTTTTTATTCTCACCATCAGCAACCATACCATCACTTGATTTCCTTTTTTTAGGAGGCAATGGTGGTCGATTTTCATTGTTCTGATATATAGGTTCTTTTGGTACCGTTTCAGACAATGATCTCTGAATATCTTGAAGATTTTGGTATATAGGTTCTTCCTTCTTCAAATTTTCATAAATTGGTTCTTGCACTAAGTTAGCATTGACAAACTCCTGTACTCTTTCTAGATAACCAACATTTTTATCCTCTTTAGGCACTCGCGCACCTTCAAATTTGATTTTTTGTATCTCTTCAATACTCAGCCCATTTTTTTCAAGCCATTCCTCTCTTTTACTCATTGATGCAACAAACTCATTAATCTTTTGAATATTTTTTACATCATCATCAACTAGCATGACAGTTTTTGGCAACTCACCATGTTTATCCTTATACTCCACAATTGCCTTACAGATGTGTAAATTTTTTCCAACTTGATTTTTTTGTTCTTTGAGACCTTTTGGAAGCTCATTATCATAATCTCCTGGAAACCCACCAAATACAGAAATACCTCCTGCTTGTTCTTTAGATAAACCCAAATGATTCTCTACAACCCTTCTCACAGCGTCTGAATATCCTGTGTAGGATGCAATATTAACTTCCATTCCGCTTGAAAGCGCAGATTGCAGTGCAGACTTTAGCCCCTCTTCATTTTTTATTCCGTCTGTGTTTTCTAGAAAATCTTTTATATTGTGATCAGTCACTGCACCTTCCGCAGCAGAATTAAAATCACTTTTTCCTAACCTAGAAAAAGTATTATGCATGTGTCCATTAGTGATAGTGTTATCAAAATCAAATATTAATAGGGTATTATTTCCTTTAGCCATATCTTCACCTCTAATCCTTACAAATCATATGGGTAGAGACTAACATTAATAGATTAATTATTAATTATAACCTTTCTAATTAATAGTGTGATAAATAAAGTAAATATAACAAGAAGTAAAAATCAACGGCATAAAGAAAAGACTTAAAGAGAGGCCAAATCAAAGTGCAATGGTATTTCACTAATCCAATTATTTTTCTCTTGATCTAGCCTATCATCCAATATTGCCTGCCTTATAGATGCCATTAACTTATTCATGAAGAAAACGTTATGAATGGTAACGAGTGTGTAAGCCAGGAGCTCTTTAGCTTTCAGTAAATGGTGTATATAAGCTCTTGAATGCTTTCTGCAGGTAAAACATAAGCAGTCACTTTCAATTGGGTTATTGTCCAGCTCGAATTGTTGATTTCGCAAATTAATATGCTCTTTGCACTTTGAAGAAATAGAATCTCTATTTTTTACTTTAATAAGCGCACCACCATGCCTTGCTAAACGGGTTGGATGCACGCAATCAAACGTATCAATTCCAAGACTAACTCCGCGAAAGATGTCCACAATTCCACCAATACCAAGCAAATGAGTAGGCCTATCTTTTTTCAGATGGTCCATAGTGAAAGAAACTACATCGTACATCTGCTCTTTACTTTGACCAAGTGATCCACCTATTGCTTGACCAAAAAATGGCAAATCGTTAATAAAATTACAACTTTCTCTACGTAAATCTTGATATACTCCGCCTTGACTAATTCCATACAGTGCCTGCTTGCCATTATTGTTTTTTTCAAATTCATTTAAAGAACGTTCAGCCCATTTGTGGCTCATGAGCATTGATTTTGCTGTGTATTCTTTGCTTATGTGAAATGGAGTACATTCATCTAAGACTAAGATTAAATCTGCACCTAATTTTTGTTGAATTTGTATAGATTTTTCAGGAGTTAAACAATAAGTTTTACCATTAATGTAAGAACGAAAAATTGCCCCATCCTCATTAATTTTGATCAAAGTTTTTTGTTTTTTTCTTATTCCTTTTATCTCTTCCGAAACTGATCCGTGCCCTAAGCTAAATATCTGATATCCACCTGAGTCAGTTAGCATTGGCCCATTCCATCCCATCATCTTGTGCAAACCACCAAGTTTTGCAACAGTATTCTCTCCTGGTTGAAGCATTAGGTGATAGGTGTTGGAAAGTATTATCTGAGTACCTGCTTCACTAATTCTCTCGATATCTGCAGCTTTAATTGCAGCTTTTGTTGCACAGAATATAAAAGCTGGTGTTTCTACGCTTCCATTTGGAGTTTTAATTGTTCCAACTTTTGCAGAACCTGATTGCTTGATTATCTTGAATGCAAATTCTTCTTTCATCTATTTGCCTGAAAGTTCTGCTATGATGTTTTCTACCTTTTCAGGAGTAAGATTTTCATAGAAGTCATTATTGATCTGCATAACAGGAGCATTAACGCATGCACCAAGACATTCAACCTCTTTTAAAGTGAACAAATTATCTTTAGTAGTCTCACCGATATTGATTCCAAGTTTCTTTTTAAAGGTATTTAAAACTTCTTCACTATTGCACAACCAGCAAGGAGTTGTTCTACAAATTTGTATTAGATATTTACCTACTGGTTTTAAATTATACATGGTGTAGAAATTTGCCACTTCGTATACGCGAATATGTGGGATATACAGCATATCAGCAACGTAACGCATAGCAGGTTCAGAAACCCATCCGCATTGCTCTTGAACCAGATACAGTAAAGGCATAACAGCGCTTCCTTCTCTACCTTTGGGATACATCTCTATAAACTTTTCTGCTTTCTTGAGGTTTTCTGATGTAAAACTAAACTGCTTTTCTTTTTCTGTCATTCGTGAGACTCGTGTAAATTTCAACAGATTATATCTGAAGGGCTAATAATTGCAATTGTTGGTTTTTTGAGAAATAGCGTTTTGCAGTATCATACTATCTATGGAGTGGTATTGCTTATCCACCCAGTTTGCGAATTCTTTACTGCTACTCATTTCTCATATTTCGCTTTGCAGATTATAAAGGTATTAATTTTTTAATTTTAGTTAAAATTTTCATTGACATTAACACCAGGGGTAATCATAATAGCATTTTATTAATATTTTAAATAAAATTATGTCTATATTAAGAAGATTACTCGGGATCAACTCAAATACACCGGAAGTTAAAGAAGCGATAGGTTTTAACCCAGCAAACGTAGGGTTAATTGAAGGAAATGGAATCGCTTATGGACTCAGCTATCAAGATAATGGTAATGGGAGCAGTAAAGTAAAATTACTTATTAGTCCATTATATCAATCAAAAACATACGAATGGGGTACAAATATCAGCGTAGCAAATGAATTCAAAGATCAATTATCTCTCACATTAATAGAAGATTCAGCTGAAATAGATAAAGTTGGAATAATCTTTCCTGAAGAAGAAACTAACGCAGAAGGAGAAAAATACGTTAAAGGTTTGTCTTTTCACACTTACGGAATCAAGCAATCAATCAACGTACCTTCAGTTGAACATTTAGATAAAAGAAAATTACAAAAGAATATTAATAATGGTAGTCCTGCAAATGTGGGCAATAGTTACTCTCAACCAAGAGCAGTGAAGGTTGATAGTGGTGATGTAATCGTAATCGCTCATAACTTAAAGGATCAAACTTTAGTTTCTTGGTATTTAAAATCAGATGGAAGTGGAAAATTTAAGGCTTTGCGTGGAAAAAAAGGCATCATAGAAAGAAAATTATTGAAGTTTAATAGCCCAGGACAATTGGCATTAGATGGAAATACGATACTTTATTCGCAAGTGAGAAAAAACATTGTTGAGAATCAAGAAGTAACAACAAATATTTTTGAGTTCGATATGGCTAAAGTGGTTGAGGATCTAAAAAGTGGAAAGGAAGATGAATGTTTGCTTGGTAAGAAAAATTGTCAGATAAATAAAGTGCCATCTTTTTCTAGTGAATATGAAATAAGCTTTTTGCAGTATGTGAAGCGAACTGAAGGTGATGATCTAGTTGCTTTTCTTGCAGAGGACTGGTTGCCTAATAGACAAACGTTACATTTAACAAGTCTTGTTAAGAATGGATCAAAATCGAACTTTACTGTTTGTGAATGTGAAGATCCTGTAGAGCAATTGTATGTTAAAGACGATAATCAAGACGGCTTTATCGTGACTGCGATAAGTGGAGAAAATATTGTAACTTTCAATCACAAGAGCTTTAAAAAACCTCATAAGGTAACGATAATACCGGCAAGTAGCATCAAAACTCTCAGCGATTTTGTTAATATCATTAACGGTCGATTAACACCTGATATCATTTCTAGTAGTACCGTGGCTCCTATAACTGTTACAGAGACGGTTGTGACTTCTAAGAAAACGCCGACTGCTGCAATTACTAGCACAACAGAAACCGACACTGTAAAGACTACCAAATTAACAACAGAAGCATCAACTACCGTTGCACCTACTTCTACAATGAGTAAATCTTCAACAGAGTCAACGACTCAAACAAGTACAGTAACAGTGAAGCCAACAACAGTAGCAAAAACTACTACTACTTCACAAGCGACCACGGTTGCTACAATGTCAACCAGTGTGCCTTCGGAAACTGAAACAAGTACTGTAAAACCTACAGCAGCAACTGTTGCGTCGACTTCTACGATGAGTAAACCTTCAACGGAGTCAACGACTCAAACAAGTACAGTAACAGTGGAGCCAACAACAGAAGCCGTTGCACCTACTTCTACAATGAGTAAACCTTCAACAGAGTCAATGACTCAAACAAGCACAGTAACAGTGGAGCCAACAACAGTAGCAAAAACTACTACTACTTCACAAGCAACCACGATTACTGCAACGTCAACTAATGTGCCTTCGGAAACTGAAACAAGTACTGTAAAACCTACAGCAGCAACTGTTGCGTCGACTTCTACGATGAGTAAACCTTCAACGACTCAAATAAGCACAGTAACAGTGGAGCCAACTGCGCCAACAACAAACTCAGAGAAAACTACACAAACAGTGTCTACTATGCCGAGTACTAGAACAAGGGAGTTGACAACTCCTATGTTCACTACAACTTTATTTTCTCAATCTACTTCTTCACCACAGCCTACTCAACTTGCTATAGGGTCTAATAGGGCAGGAATGATAGGAGGATCTTTGATTGGAGCAATAGGTATTGCTGGAATTATAGGATTCATAGCATATAAATGTATTAAGAAATATCACGGTTATTATAATGCTGCTCATGTGTTAGAATTAGCTGATTTAGAATCGCATTCAAATAGCAGCAATGAAGAACTTTTCATCACCAATAGCAGAACAAGCAGTGATAATAACATATCTATACAAACTATGTATCAATCTGAAACAATGCTAAACAGTATATCAGTAGAAAGTAGTAGTCGATCAAGAAGTAGCTCATCATCTTCAGGCGGTGGACCAGGCTCTTGACTAACTGAAGCGGAGTCTAAAAGTGAAAAAAGCTTATCTTGGGACAGCGATGATGTGCCGGAATATCACCTTTAGCTATTTGTCTGAATGTTTTTAATATGTAGACTGTTAGGAAATTGTCTTTTACTTTTGTGATTTTCATGTTAAAGTATAATTCCTGGGTGAAATAAGTAGCTGCTGTTGTGTGATAAACATAGCAGAGGAAAGTCCGGGCTCCAAGGAAAAATAGTGACGGGTAACGCCCGCCGGAGGTAACTCCAGTTATAGGGCTACAGAAAATTACCGCCTAAAGTATTCTTAGGTAAGGGTGAAAAGGTGTGGTAAGAGCACACCATGGCAATGGCAACATTGGTAGTCGAGTAACCAACACTAGGAGCAAGATTAAATAGAAGTAGACTTTATGTTTTCCTCATATCTACTCGGGTAAATCGCATGCGGTAAATGGTAACATTTACTCCAGATAAATAGCTACATAAACAGAACTCGGCTTATATTTCACCTAGGTGTTCACATGATACGTGCGATATAAGCCATGCTATATTTAAATGTGTAGGCATTTCATGCGTTGTCCTTCACTTGTTCTGCTTGATAGCCATCACTACTTTCGCCTACATTAACATTAGAATATTCTTCATCATCAATATACTCTTTCAAAACATACCCTCTGCCCCAAACGGTTTCTATGTGGCTTTTTCCATCATTTGCACTTTCAAGTTTCTTACGTAATTTGCACATAAAAACATCAACTATCTTGTTATCTGAAGGTTCATCCAAGCCATTGTAAAGATGATTTAAGAACATTTCTTTTGTTAGTACTGTTCCTTTACGCAGTGCTAGCAATTCTATCATAGAATACTCTTTATTAGTAAGGTGAACCGTTTTACCTTTCACCTCAATAACCCTGTGATCAAAATTGATATTTATATTACCAATCTTTATCACCGATTCAGGATGGCCTTTAGTACGACGCACTATGGCCTTAATTCGAGCTAATAACTCGCTTTTATGAAATGGCTTGGTTAAGTAATCATCGGCACCATACCCAAGCCCTTTAGCTTTGTGATTGACAGCGGATATACATGAAAGTATTAAGACAGGAACTTTGATTTTTGCACTTCTTAGTCTTAACAATATATCATATCCGTCAATATCACCGGGCAAGTGTATATCTAAAATAACTAGGTCATAGTAATCTCCGTTTGAGGAAACCATATTATTGTTATAATCTTGTGCAGAAGTAACAACGTCACAGAAGTGTCCATCAGAAGTTAAGGCATTAACCACAGTCTTTGCACTTACTTGATCATCTTCAATTAATAATATACGCATATTTTACACCCCATAAATAATTTATAATTTTAGTAATATATATAACTAAGGAAAGTAATAAATCAAATTTTTATTAACAAATGATCAAAATTACACTTATTAATTAATAGTAAATATATTGTTCCAAAGTTATATAAATAGATCTAAAATATAATAGATATACCATGATAGTAATAATATTTTTAGTAAATATTGAATTAAAGTTACTATTATTAAAAGAATACTTCGGTTAATAAATATTTAACTATTCTATATGTCTGTGTTATATTTTTAATTTACTTATCCTACTATTTTAAAGTATAAGTAATACTTTCAGGAATATTGTGTGGCAATATCAATTTTAGGTGCTGGTGCATGGGGTACAGCAATCGCAATTTCATTAGGTAGCAAGAAAGATGTGGTTTTGTGGACTCGCAATGAAACTACATTTGAATCAATCAACGGGAAAAGAGAAAGTGACAAGCTACCCGGTTGTCGAATTTCTGATAATGTGTCAGTAAAATTGGCTATTGAAGACACAATTAATGCTTCAGTAACAATCCTCGCTGTTCCCACTCAGTCTCTGAGGGAGGTATGTCAGCAATTGCATAATTGTAATCTGAAAAAAGATGTAGCAATAATTTTAGCTTGTAAGGGAATAGAAAAGTCTACATTAAAATTACCTAGTGAAATAGTAAACGAAGTTTTACCTAACAATCCTATTGCTATTTTTTCAGGCCCTAGTTTTGCTATAGAAGTTGCAAAAAAATTGCCCTATTCAATGGTTCTTGCGTGCCAAAATAACACATTAGGTTCAAAGCTAGTATCGGAGCTGCAACAAGAAAATGTTAAGTGGGAGTTTAGTAACGACATTATAGGAGTACAGATTTGTGCAGCATTAAAAAATGTTTTTGCTATAGCATGTGGAATTATTTTTGGTAGAAAACTCGGGTTTAATGCTCATGCAGCGTTGATTACAAAAAGTATGAATGAAATTAAAACTTTGTACTTAGCAAAAATTGGTAACAACAATATCAATATGGATACTTTGCTCGGGCCTTCATGTTTAGGTGATTTAGTCATGACATGCACATCCTTGAATTCAAGAAACCTATCTTTTGGGTTTAAAATAGGTAATAGTAACAATGGCTTTAATGTTCAGCAGATTTTGTCAGAAGGCAAGTTAGTGATTGAAGGTTTTAGCACTGCTGAGTCCGCATTTAATTTAGCAAGAAAGCTAAAGATAAAAATGCCTATATGTGAAGCGGTCTATAGATTATTGTATGAAAGCACCTCTATAGAGGATACTATTTCTGTTCTTGTAAATTAGTTTTGTACTTTGGTGTATTGTGAAATTTTTATATAAATTGACATCAACATGGTGGCTGTCTGGCACAGTAAAAAAAATGCCAGGTACCGTAGGCAGCTTAGCTTCTTATCCAATTGTTCCTGTAATACTAAGTGACAGAATTTTAGGTGTAGCAATTATTTTTTTTTTATTTTTGATTGGACTATGGTCTATAGGCAATTATATAAAACACTACAAGACTTCATGTGATCCAAAAGAGGTAGTAATTGACGAAGTAGTTGGTCAATTGCTGACAATACTTTTAGTTTCGATATTGTTAAGCCAAGAGATGAATTGCTCTTCATTGTTGTTGTGCTTTTTTTCTTTTAGGTTTTTTGATATAATAAAAACGTGGCCTATAAATTTGATCGATAAAAATACCAAAGGTCCTTTAGGTATTATGCTAGATGACATTATAGCTGCAATTTTAGCCTGTGTTCTTATAGGAGCCTTTTATTGTTTATTGTTGATGTATGCAGGATAAAAAAATTTATTATTCAAGCTTAATTGTTCAAAATTTAAAGGATTATATACTGTACACAGCGAATTTATCTGAGTGGGAAGTACACGATGAATTTGATAACGTTACATTTACAATAAATGGTACCAGGGAGTCATTATTTAATTTTGTGTTCTGTGGAGATCAATGTACCGAGCTTTCTATACAAAAAACTCTAGATTATCTCAGAACAAGAGATATAGAAGCAACATGGGTAATAAATTCACATATGAAAATAAGAGATATTTTAGAAAAGTGTGAAATAAAACACGTTAGCACACCAAAAAAAGCTTTACTTAATATGAAAAATTACTTTTTACCTGCTGATGTTATTCCAAACTTGAGGTTAAATGCTGTAAATGGTAGCGACCTCTTAGAACAGTTAGATTTACACACTTCTAAAATTTTTTATCATGGCGTTGGAATTGTCAGCACATTTTTTCGCGGATTATCAAATTATGATGATAAAAACTCAAGATTAAGATTTTTTCTTGTAACACTAAATAGTGAAATTATTGGGACATGCGGTCTTTATGTTCAAGACAGTGTAGCTGGTTTTTATAGTGATGGAGTTTTACCAATATACAGAAATCGTGGAATAGGTACCCAAATGGTTTTAGAAAGAATAAAGATAGCTAAACAGCTTGAATGCAAATATATAGTAGCACATTGTATGAAACCTTCTGTAAACCTTTATAAGAGATTGGGCTTTCAAATGTTAGGTAATCTTTACTTATATAACTCTTCAGCATAACTCTGAGCGGTTACAAATTTTTACATCTGTTTTAGAAGTGCTATGTTTTTTTTGTATGAAGTGGTTTTAATATTGATTCTAATATTATTCTTTCTCTCTTATTCTAAATTAAAAATTAGTAATAAGATTAAGAACTTACAACATCAAAATGTTATCATAAATAATTTAATTGATACTGTGAATGATGGGTTTTATATTTGGGATGCAAAAAAACGTATAGAAAAGTTCTCTCCCAACTTACTAATTTTGCTTAATACTGTTTTTTACTCGTTTAATGAGTTTGTGAATTTTTTTGAGCAATCAGAAAGCTTAATTAAAAATTTTGTTGAGGCAAAGGAAATAAATAAATCTTTTACTCTAGATTTAAAGTCAAAAGACAGTGAGGTTTATTGCATATGTTACGGTAGAAGCATAATAGATGATTCTAACAATGTGATAGGTGTGCTGTTATGGATAAGGAATGTTTCAGACTGTAAGATAAAAGCTAACGGACTTGAGTTAGAAAATAGTAAGCTTACGCAGGAAGTGGAGAGCTATAAAAACGTTTTCAACTCTTTGCCATTTCCAATACTAAGATATAACAAGAGTAGAAAGGTGGAATTTTATAACTTGTTTTATGATAAATATGTAGATGGCTCTAAGAAATTTGCTATTACCGGTAGCGCTCATAGCACAAAACCAGTAAGACATGTCATAACTTACAAGAACGAACCTAGGGTTTTCAATTTTGTCAAAATTCCAATACAAGGTTCTGGTGGCATAGTAATATATGGAAAAGATATTAGTGGTGCAGAAAAATTACACACTGAATTAAACAGTTATTTAGCTACACAGGAAAATTTGCTTGAGAGGTTACCGGTTGCTATAGTAATATATAGTAAGAATCAAAAGCTAAAATTTTATAATAATGCTTTCATAAAAACCTTTCAATTTGACCCAAAATTTTTGGCATCTTACCCAACTTATCATGAAGTTATGCTTTACCTCTTCGAATCTAAAAAGCTTTTAGAAAAAGAGGATTTTCAAACTATTAGTAACCAAAGACATGAGTTATTCAAAAAATTATTTGAATCGTATGATGATACGATGCATTTCACGAATGGAAAAGCGTTCAGGGTATTAACAATACCCTACGCTTCGGAAGGTTTGCTGTTTTCTTACGAAGAATGCAAAAGATGATACTTAAACTCCTTCTCTCTCTACCATGAGCTGTTTTACTTTCGCTATTGTTCTTGCTGGATTAAGTCCTTTAGGACAAGTTTTTGTGCAATTCATTATTGTATGACAACGATACAACTTGAATGGGTCGTTTAAAACATCAAGTCTTTCACCTGTCTTATTATCACGGCTGTCAGCAATCCATCTGTAGGCTTGTAATAGTATTGCTGGTCCTAAAAATTTATCACTATTCCACCAGTAGCTTGGGCAACCAGTCGAACAGCAAGCACATAATATACAGTCGGACAAGCCATCTAATTTTTTTCTATCTTCAGGAGATTGAGAGTATTCTTTATTTGGTAGGGCAGGCTTATCTGCTTGTAACCAAGGTTTAATTGATTTGTATTGCTCATAAAATTGGCTCAAGTCTGAGACTAGGTCCTTTATCACATACATGTGAGGTAATGGATATATTTTTACGTCACCTTTTATATCGTTTATAGATCTAGTACATGCAAGAGTATTGGTTCCGTCAATATTCATGGCACAAGATCCACATATGCCTTCTCTACAAGAACGTCTGAAAGTTAAAGTCGAATCTATTTCATCCTTTATTTTTATTAATGCATCAAGTACCATAGGGCCACAACTATCCATATCAATAAAAAATGTGTCTATTCTAGGGTTTTTCTCGTCATCAGCAGACCAACGGTAAATTTGAAATCTTCTGATGTTTTTTGCTCTAGCAGGAATAGGATAAATTTTGCCCTTTTGATTAATTTTAGAATTCTTTGGCAAAGAAAACTGAACCATATCACTTACCTTTTATTGTTTATAGCTAAAACCCTTTGTAGATAACATATTTTATTATCATCTACTATATTTTTATTAAATTCCTTTTAAATCGCGCACATATTGTAGCCAAGCGAAGCTAAAATCTCTCTTTCTAGATTTTGCATTATAATTTCTTCATCTTTTTTTTTGTGATCATAACCAAGTAAATGCAGTAATCCATGCACTAACATGTGTGCAATGTGAGCAAGAATGGGTATACAATACTCATGCGATTCTCTTTTTATTGTGTCTATTGAAATTGCTATGTCTCCTAAATCGCACTCATTAGACAATTGTTCATACGGAAATGATAGTACGTTAGTTGGCTTATCCATTTCTCTAAATTTTAAATTAAGTTGATGTAGCAAGTCATCATCAGCCAGAGCTATTGATATATTTGGTTTATAGTGGTCTATTTTTAATTCTTTTAGAGAAGCATTGATGACACCTAATACAAAATTTTTAGGATTTTCTATAATGCTGCACCATTTCTTGTCAAGAATATTTACTTCTAACATTCACTCATGCTTATTATTTCATTCCATTCAATTTCCGAAACTGGGGCAATTGATAAACGTGGTTGTTTTAATATAGCCATATTTTTCAAAAGTGGGTTTTGTTTTATATTATTTAACGTTACTTGGTTATTTAAAGGTTTCAAAAACTTTACATTCACTAATCCGAACTTGGGATCATTAACATGATAATACTCTTTAAATACTTCAACGATTCCAAGTATTGCTTTCTCTTTACCTGTATGATAAAAAAACGCAAGATCGCTTACTTTCATAATTTTCATGTAATTTTGAGCTTGATAATTGCGCACGCCATCCCACTCAACTACCTGCTCCTTTTCCATTTTTTGCCATGAGTATTCACTTGGCTCTGACTTGAGTAGCCAAAGTTGCATTATTTTTTTCTTCTTAAGTAAGCTGGTATATCATAGATATTGCTGCCCCACTTAGCTCCTTCGCTTACCTGTTCAGCTGGTTTTGTTTCCAGTGTTTTGTCTTGCGTACTTTCACTTTGACTATAGGGCCACTTAAATTTCTCTTTCTCTGAGTCTTCGCTCTGACTTATAGGTGAAGTTTCTAATTTATTATTGCGACCATCAATGCCAGTTGCAAGAACAGAAACTCTAACTCTTCCCTCCATCGCTTGATCAAAAGTAGCACCAAATATTATATTTGCATTTTCATCCACTTCTTCACGCACTCTATTGGCTGCAGCATCAACTTCAAACAGAGTCATATCTCCGCCACCAGTAATGTTAATTAATATTCCTTGCGCACCTTTCATTGATACATTATCAAGCAATGGATTGGATATTGCAGCTTCCGCAGCACTAATTGCTCTATCTTCTCCTTCTGCCTCTCCGGTGCCGATCATCGCTTTGCCCATCTCGCTCATTACTGTTTCTATATCAGCGAAGTCAAGATTAATAAGCCCTGGCATGACCATCAAGTCAGTTACTCCTCTGATGCCAATATGCAGAACATTATCAGCAAGTTTAAATGCATCAGAAAATGTAGTTTTTTCATTTGCAATTCTAAATAAATTCTGATTTGGAATGACAATAAGTGTATCCACGTATTTTTGCAGTTCTTCAAGTCCAAGCTCTGCAATGCGCATGCGGCGCACACCTTCAAAACCGAACGGTTTAGTTACAACTCCAACAGTCAATATCTTTTTTTCTTTTGGCGCTCTATCCTTAACTGCAGCTCTTGCTTCTCTGGCTGCTTTTGCAATTACCGGTGCTGCACCGGTTCCAGTACCACCGCCCATTCCTGCTGTGATGAAAAGCATATGACTATCTTTTATATGCTCCATAATTTCATCGATTGATTCTTCTGCTGCACCTTTGCCAACATCAGGCAAAGCACCAGCACCAAGACCCTTAGTTAAATTAATGCCAAGCTGAATTTTTTTATCACATAACGACTTTTCTAGTGCTTGAGCGTCGGTATTTGCGACAACAAAATTCACTCCTTGCAAATTAGATTGGATCATGTTATTCACAGCATTTCCACCAGCACCACCCACTCCCACAACGGTAATCCTTGGGTGTAATATAGGTAACTCCGGCAGACTAAGATCAATAGACATTTAAATTACTCAAATTTAGCGAATTCACTTGATAGTAAGTTACCGCTTTTTTAATAATATGCAAATACTTTTCACTTCTATAGGCGTAAACAGTAAACGGGATTTACTTATTCTTAACATTTATACTAATAAGTGCCGTTAATTATAATAACCAGATTCTTAAATGACATCACTTAACCGATGCAAAAAATAGAAAATGTTACAAAAAGGGACAGAAACCTATCCCTTTTTATTCTGTTTAAGCTACTTTATTATGCTTTTGCTGGTGCTGGAACTACTCCAATTGCTACTGCAACACCATTCAAGAATGTTGATGCATCACTACCAGCAAATTTTAGCTTATCATTATCAATTTTAGGCTTATCACCTTCTTTTTCACAGGCCTTAAGAATCTCTTCTTTCACTCCATCAATTTGACTTGCCTTACTACTATTCTTATATGCATACACAGGTGCAGCTATTAAAGCCGCCACCGCAGCAACAACTATCAAACTAGCAACTAGTGGATGAGTAACTAAAAATGCAGATACTGCAGTAATAGCAGGACTAACGAGTGTTGCAGCTTTTGTTCCAACTGTACCAACGAAAGCCGCATAAGCTGGGCTCAAAAAATAAGCAGCTGTAAGCGAAATTGCTGCTGCAATTGCTACAAAAGTCGCAGCCGTTTTGTATGGATGGTGACATACGTATTGCCAATTTGCGCTAGCAACACCCTTAGTTGTATCCCAAAACCCTTCCTCAGAATTATTGTATCCCTTTTTATTAGCTCCAGTGAAAGAATCTTCCGCTGTAATATTTATTGTCATAACTCTACTCCTTAAATAGAATGTTAAAATTTCATTAAGGGCAGTATATAATGAAACAAATTGTCTGTCAAGTAAACTAATTTTTTAATATATCCTTATTCTGTAATTCAGCGCTTCAGCAATGTGTGCTCTTTTTACTTCTTCACTTTTTGCAAGATCTGCAATGGTTCTTGCAACTTTTAATACGCGTGTGTAGCCTCGATTGGAAATGTAATTTTCTTTCAGTACGTATTTTAGCAATTCTAACCCTGCCTGATCTGGTTCAGTGAATTTATTCAATGCTTCACCGCTCACTTCTGAATTGCAACGAATATTTAATTCACTATAGCGCTCAGTTTGAACTTTTCTCGCTGCTATTACCCTTCCTCTTATAATCTTGGTACTTTCTCCCTCCACAGAGATTTCAGGAGAGAGTATGCTAACGTTTGGCATTTCAATGCATATGTCTATTCTATCAAGCAATGGTCCTGATATTTTGTTTTTGTAATCTGTGCCACACTTTGGAGCTTTGTTGCACGATCTACTTGCATCCCCCAAGTAACCACATCTGCAGGGGTTCATCGCAGCAATCAGTTGAAAATTTGCAGGGTAGGTTATGTGAGCATTTGCCCTTGCAACGGTAACTTTTCTATCTTCAAGTGGTTGGCGCAGAGAATCAAGCACAAGTCTTGGAAATTCAGGTAGCTCATCAAGGAATAACACGCCATTATGAGCCATAGTGATTTCTCCAGGTTTTGCATTCTTTCCTCCTCCTATCATTGCTGGCATAGAGCATGAATGATGAGGTTCACGAAAGGGGCGAGTTACTTTGAATATTTCATTACCAGTTTTTGTTATGCTGGAAATAATATTAACATCAATCATCTCCTGTTCGGTCAAATCAGGCAGTAACCCTATAAAGCGTTTAGCAAGCATTGACTTTCCAGTACCAGGAGGGCCAACAAGAAGCATATTATGACCACCTGCTGCCACAATTTCGGCTGCTCTTTTTGCAACAACTTGGCCTTTGATATCCTTCATATCGGGAATCAATCTTTTTTCTTTGGGTGCATCACTATAATTAAAAATTACTGGCTGAATTAATTGCTCACCCTTAAAGTGTCTGATAATATCAGTTAATTTCTCTATAGCTAGAATTGAAACATTCTTTACCCATGAAGCCTCTACTCCATTTCCCCTTGGGCAAATTACTCCTTTATTTGCCTTTTTTGCATTAATTGCTGTTGGCAGCACTCCTGAAACTGGAATAACTCTGCCATCAAGAGCCAGTTCACCCATGATTATATAAGACTGAACTTTTTCAACTGGTATCACATTCATTACAACAAGTAGTCCAATAGCGATAGCCAAGTCATAATGACTGCCTTCTTTCAGCAAATCCGCAGGGGAGAGATTAACTGTAATTCTTTTTGGAGGTAGTAGTAGATTGATTGAATTTAACGCTGCTCTGATGCGCTCTTTGGATTCCGCAACAGTTTTATCCGGCAATCCAACAATATTAAAAGCTGGAATACCATTTGCCATATGAATTTGTGCATTGACATTTACTGTGCTAATTCCCTGAAGCGCAACGGTATTTATATTTGCAATCATAATATATTATATAAAATTGTTAATATAATATATTAAAGAAGTGATGGAGTAAAGGCTACAGCAATTAAAGATGGCTTAACTTAGCAAAAAAGTGCATAG
Source organism: Wolbachia endosymbiont (group A) of Pogonocherus hispidulus (assembly GCF_964028195.1). Lineage (NCBI taxonomy): Bacteria > Pseudomonadati > Pseudomonadota > Alphaproteobacteria > Rickettsiales > Anaplasmataceae > Wolbachia > Wolbachia endosymbiont (group A) of Pogonocherus hispidulus. The sequence goes on along the minus strand of NZ_OZ034750.1, from coordinate 1,593,267 downwards.
TATCCTATCGCTTTGCTGATTACAAAATGTCTATAAGGATAATAACTTTTCTTTTGCTATACTCAAGCGCGGTTTTCTGTGGTGATTGTAATTTTAATTTACCATACTGTGGGCTCAGTTGTAATCTGGATCTATCATATAGGAATTTAAGTAATATAAAAAAATTGTTGAATAACGACGATAAGTTTGTTGCGCTTACGTTTGATGATGGGCCTTCCAACAATAGAGTAAACGATATTATTAATGTTCTGGAAAGCTATGAAGCAAAAGCAACATTTTTTGTGCTTGGTGAACGTATAAATGAAAAAACGTCTGAAATAGTAAAGAAAATTCATGAATCAGGTCATGAGTTAGGCAATCACTCTTGGTCGCATAGGAAGTTGACATCACTTTCAAGTGAGGAACAATTGCAAGAATTGGAAAAGACAAATACAGCAATTAAAAATGCAATAAAACAAGATGTAAAATGGTTTCGCCCGCCATATGGATGTCATGACGATAATCTGATTGAAAATACTAATAAATTGGATATGTATTCGATATTATGGACAGTTGATTCGCTAGATTGGCAAGGTGATAAACCAGAAGCTTTAGTTGAAAGAGTTTTAAGTAATGTACATAATGGAGCAGTTATACTGTTTCATGATCACAATAACAGATCAAACACAATTGAAGCTTTACCTCATATTATTAAAATACTAAAAAAATCGGGTTACAAGTTTGTTACCTTAAGTGAGTGGGAGGAAAGGGTTTGTAATACGGTAAAAGCCAGAAGTGTAACAATAAAAGAGGGGGAAAAAGTGCGTTTTGAAGGAATGTTATGTGGACAAAAAACAAAGTCTTTAACCGCAGAGCATTCATATTAGGTGGTATTCAGCTTACCATTTCCGCTATTTTTAGCTATAGGTTATATAATCTACAAATACGAAACAGACAAAAGTACGAAGCACTATCTAATAGTAATAGAATAAGAGTTGCTACTATTATGCCTCAGCGGGGCAAAATTTTAGATAGGAATAGCATTGAACTTGCGGTAAACAAAATTTCGTATGTTGTTCTGTTTGATGGTTCTGGTAAGGAAGTTGATTTGCAAACATTATCAGAAATTGAATCTGATATAGCAAAATCACCAGAAACAAAAATAACAGCACTTTATAAACGTTACTACCCGTTTGGTTCAATGTGCTCTCATGTACTTGGATATACAAAAAAGCAGCAAGGCATAAGTGAAGTAGGAATCAGCGGTATTGAATATACATATGATCATATATTGAAAGGCAAGCCAGGAAAATCTGAGCAGGAAATAAATTCTAAAAAACGCGTCATAAAAGAATTATCAAGCATACCACAACAAGATGGACAAGATGTACAGCTAACAATTGATATTAATCTGCAAGAGAAAATCGCAGAGGTATTTAAAGATCACCAGGGCTCCGCAGTGGTAATTGATGTAAATAATGGAGAAATTTTAGCATTATATAATTCACCTTCTTACGATAATAATCTTTTTGCTAGCAAGCTATCAAATGAGACTTGGGAAAGCTTGAATACTCCTTCATTACCACTTGTGAATCGTGCGTTATCATATCAAATTCCACCTGGTTCAATATTTAAAATAATAGTTGCGCTTGCGGGTTTAAAAGACGGGATAATAACACCAGAAGAGAAATTCTCGTGTAAGGGCTATATGAAAATAGGTGAGCGGAAATTTCGTTGCCTGAAAAGCAAAGTCCATGGATATGTATCTTTAAATGAGGCAATGGCTCTCTCATGCAACACTTACTTTTATAATATAGGGAAAAAAATAAGTGTAGACTCTCTAGTAGAAATGGCTAGCAAATTTGGTATTGGAAGTGGGCCATTGATTGGAACGTTTAAAGAAGAAGCTCCAGGGTTGTTGCCCGATAGAGATTGGCGTACACGAAAGCTATATTCGCAGTGGTATTTAGGTGACACTATCAACCTAGTTATAGGACAAGGGTATTTGCTTACAACACCACTGCAGCTTGCAGTTCTTGCAGCGAGGCTTGCAACAGGAAAAGAGGTAATTCCCCACATTGAAATGAGTAATACAGTGCAAAATTTCCCTGACATTGATGTGGATTATGAGCATCTTAGCATAGTTCGAAAAGCTATGTTTGACGTGGTGAATTCTAAGACTGGAACCTATAAGAAAGGGCTAAGCGGTATACAAATTGCCGGCAAAACCGGTACACCAGAGATAAACTCTAAGGGTGAAAGTCATAAGTTATTTATCGCCTATGGTCCTTACCATAACCCGTGCTACGCAATCTCTGTGTTTATAGAACACGGCAAAGCTCCACGCCAAGATGTTGCTATAGCTAATGAAATATTTCAATATATGCTTGAAAGATGATCCCTATGAGTATTAGACTTCTTGCATAACCATATAACATTGGGAATAGAAACGAAAAAACTTACTTGACAAGCTTTGCCAGTCCTCTTATCATGAAACTGAAGGTATTCAGTTATCTTCATCTGTGCAGATTAAACAGCAAGAAAACAACGTAGTTGGCGTCTTATTTTTAATTTTTTGCACTATGTGCACCTTATGTCTTCACAACATTTCTGGGTTTTTACCCATATAAGCTGAAACGCGCTTATAAGTCGTTTAAGACAGTATAGTACGCCGATTTGCAGGATTAGAGAGTGACAACTAGCTAACACGGGATTTCTTTTGCCTTTTTTTCTGCTTAGTAAATTTCTTAAACATTTAAACTAAGGTGAGTTGCATTTAAAAGCAGCTAAATTGCAGTGTTTAAGACTTAAAAAACGCCAATACTGAAAATAGACAACGACTAGGGCTTCTTTTGCCCTTTTTTTTCATTTGGTAAATTTCTTAATGTTTGTAGCTAACATGAACAAACATTTGAGAGTAACTTCCGCTAGTAGGGTGTCATCCCAGTGCTTGACACTGGGATCCAGCTTTCTTTATAAATTCACCAAAAGTGCTTCATTCTATAACGCAAAACCCATACTCACCAAACCCAATGCATTGCTTGCAATTAAGTTTCCTGGATCCCAGTGTCTGGGCACTGGGATGACGCCTCTGGGCACTGCCGTCATAAAGGAACCAGTGTCAGCTACTTGGATGACAGGAGAAGGGGCTACTTAGATGACAGAAGAATGGAACAACAGGAACGGAGTGGCCTTTCCTGACGGACTTAAATCACAATTATCAGCTGTTACAAAAAACGCCAAAAATAATTGCCTTTTAGTTTAGGTTATGCAAGAAGTCTAATAATTTCATTGTGTACGTGATTATCATTTTTTGTTTCAATTTCAGTGATAACACTGCACCTAACAGGCTCTTTTATGGCAATTTCTTTAAATCCTTTTCCAATTTTATTATAAAAATTAACATCCATTTCTTCATATTTATTCTTGTCTTTCGCTCTACTTAACCCAACTTTAACATCAATATCTAGAATGAATGTAATATCTGGATATTTAATTTCTACTAGCTTATGTAAGTCCCTTATTAGCCCTAAGTCAACTCCAAACCCATATCCTTGGTATGCAATAGTTGAATCAATAAACCGATCACAAATCACTATTTTTCCTTCTGCAAGAGCTGGTAATATTAATTTTTTCATATGTTCGCGCCTCATCGAGATAAGTAGCAAGAGTTCAGAAATAGGATCAATATTATTTGTTAACAACACTCCTCTTATCTTTTCTGCAAAATCAGTGCCACCTGGTTCTCGAGTCGACACTACATTATTTTCGCCGTGAATTTGCTTAAAATGATTTGCAAGTAGCTTAGATTGTGTTGTTTTACCAGAGCCGTCTATTCCTTCGAAAGTTATGAACATAAGTTTTATAATTATAATACTAAAAAAGAATATGCAAACAGTATACATAGAAACCGTTTGACATTTAAATAATAAGACCGTAAATTATATATGGTATAATAATAGTTTATGGTTGCTCTGAATACTCCTAAAGTCGATTTTAGTTTTACTGCAAAAGATTTTAATCTTTTGGGAGTAGACAATAAATACTATACATTAAGTGACTGTTGTGGAAAAAATGGTCTTATTGTAATGTTTATATGCAATCACTGTCCTTACGTTCAGTCAATTATTAGCAATCTGGTAAGCGATGTTGATCAATTGAAAAAAGATTATCAGGTAAACACCGTTGCAATAATGCCAAATGATGTAAATGAATACCCAGAAGATTCCTTTAAAAATATGATTAATTTTGCCAAGGAAAATAAGTTCACGTTTCCATATCTGATTGATAATACACAGAAAATAGCTGAAGAATACGGGGCTGTTTGCACTCCTGACTTTTTTGGCTTTAATGCTAATTTAAATCTCTGCTATCGTGGACGTTTTAACGATGCAAGAAAAGAAAAAGTTCAAGACTATGAAGTAGGAAGTAGTGATTTATTTCAAGCTATGAAATTTATTGCAGAAACTGGTAATTCTCCGATTGACCAAAAATCAAGTATTGGTTGCTCAATTAAATGGTCTAATTTTACAGGTTAAATATCATGCACAGTGGCTCTCAGCATTTGTTTGATATTATAATTTTACTTTCTGCTGCTGTGTTTATAGTCATAGCGTTCTGGAAAATGAATATTAGTCCAGTGCTCGGTTACTTCGTTGCAGGTGCAGTTATTGGTTCTCATGGATTTAATCTGATACACTCAGCTGAAGCAATGGATAATCTTGCAGAATTTGGTGTAGTTTTTCTATTATTCATTATAGGCCTTGAATTGACATTTGAACGCCTGATCGCTATGCGTATTCATGTATTTGGGTTTGGTTCTCTTCAAGTTATAGTTACCATGGTAGCAATATGGTGCATCGCTCTTGCTTTTGGAGTGAATACGAATATAGCAACAGTTATTGGTGGTGGGCTTGCGCTATCCTCAACAGCAATAGTGTTGCAGGTTCTGCAAGAAAAAGGTTCTCAAGCAAGTCAGGTTGGTAGGTTGTCGATAGCAGTACTATTAATGCAAGATTTTGCAGTGGTACCATTAATAGTATTGGTACCTTTACTCGCTGGCAATTCTGAGCACAGCCTGATAAGCTCATTGGCAGGTTCATTGGTGCAAGCAGCTATTGCATTAGTGCTGATATTTATAACTGGTAGATTATTGCTTAGACCTTTATTTTCGGTTATTGCTAAAATGGAAAGTAATGAGATCTTTATATCAACAACGCTTTTAATAGTATTAGGAGCAGCATTTATTACTGAGCAATTTCATTTATCGTTGGCATTAGGTGCATTTGTCGCTGGATTGTTAGTTGCAGAAACAGAATATAGACACTCAGTAGAACACGCAGTATTGCCATTTAAAGATTTGTTTCTTGGCTTATTTTTCATGACTGTTGGTATGTCCATCAATACCGAACTTTTACTTAATAAGTTACCACTAATCACCTTATTATCGATCATCCTTATCGTTTTAAAAACATCTATCATATATATATTGTGTAGATTTTTTGGGTTTAAGAGCGCACCTGCTATACAAGCTGGGTTACTGCTTTCACAAGGCGGTGAATTTGCGTTTATTTTATTTCGCTTAGCAGATGAGCTAAATGTGCTACCAAGTGAAATCGCTCAAGTACTTATGATGGTAACTACAGTAACCATGGCTTTCACTCCTCTTTTGTCGGGGCTTGGAGATTGGATAGCAAACTCACTTAGCACTGAGAAAACAATATTAGATGATGAAGCTGTTGAAACAGATACACAAGATCTTTATAACCATGTAATAGTTGCTGGATTTGGTAGAGTGGGATATATGGTAACAAAAATGCTTACTGCGGAGCATTTAAGTTACGTTGTTGTAGATATTCAATCGAAAATAGTCAAAGAAGGAAAAAGTGATAGTTTTCCTATATATCTTGGAGATGTTACAAGATGTGAAATTTTAAAATCAGTAGGAATAGAAAGAGCTCAAGCTCTCGTTATTTCAATAAAGAATGAAGTTACTATAAAAAAAGTTGTTTCCTTAGTTGCTGCAAATTTTCCGCATGTAAATATTGTAATACGCTTGCCAGATCTGAGTAATGTGGAGGTTTATAGAGATCTAGGAGCTAGTAAAATTATTCCTGAAACATCTGAGATAGGATTGCAGCTAGGTGGAGCTGCACTGAGCCTCAGTGGTATTAGCGAAAGTGGAGTTACGTCTTTAAAAAGTAGATTTAGAAAAGGCAATTACAGTATGTTAAAAGACCTTGGTAGTGATAAAGATGAATGACTACTTCTCTAATTTTATGTACAGAAAGCTTCAAGCTTTATTGAGGTTTTGCCTATGGTAAATTACGCACATAATCAACCAAGTTAAGGAAAATGCAAACCAAGTGATTGCATATTCCAAATGCTTCATTGGCTGTATAGCTAATTTGCTGCCAAAATTGTTCGGCCACAATACACACTTCTCTAGCTTAATACCTAACTCATTGGAGATTTCTTCTGTGTTAAAAGTAAACCACGTATTCGAAGCAGTATCATTCTTGATAAACCAATTTTTGCTTTTACTGCTATCGCAATATAAAACTCCATTAGCAGCTACTTTTTCGATTTTTGCTTTTTCCTCTTTGTTTTCTCTGACTATTCCTTTATTCACTAACATGTAACGTCCAGTGGTGAGCAACATAGGAGACAGCACGTGATAGCCGCGTTGCCCTGCAAAAACATATAGTTCTATGTCACTTAGAATCCCATCGATCTTGACGTGTCTGTAGTTAAATTGTGCAAGATCATCATTGGGCAACAGATGAACAACAGGAAGATTCATATTTTTGATAATATTATTCTTCCAGTTCAATCTGAATACTTGCCATAATCCTAATAAAAAAAGGAGCAAACAAGGTACAATTAAAATAAATACTATTTTTTTTAACACTCTATATTTGTGTTCTTAAATAGTTTTCAACACCCATTAGTTCAATAAGATCGATCTGCTTCTCAATCCAATGGAAGTGCTCTTCTTCATTTTTTAACATCTCTTCTAATAACATTACACTAACAAAATCTTTTTCTTTCTCAGCGATAGAAATCGTTTCTTTGATATCCTTAATACCTTTTCCCTCTAATTTCAAATTAGCTTCTAAGATTTTTTGTATTGTGTCTTTTGTAAACTTTCCATCATACTGTGATATTTCATTTGTATCTTGAAAATTTGGTACACCTTTAAGCAATAAAATCCTTTCTGCCAACTTGTTTGCATGTTCAAGTTCTTCGTTAAGCTCATTTTTTACCTTTTCTGCAAGTCTATTAATTCCATTGTTTTTGAGAACCGCAAAATGCAAAAGATACTGGCGTACAGAAGTCAGCTCATTGGTCAATAATTTGTTCAAATGTTTTACTATCTCTTCATTCATAATCTTCCCTTAGTTCAATTTATCAGCATAATTTATATGATAACGACGATTATAGCAACTCATTTAATGGTTCCTTTGATAACAACCGTATAAAATAGCATGTCGTGGTATGTCTGTTTCTTTTTAGAAAAACAAGCAACTAGATACCAATAGAGGGTGAGCAGCACTATAATTACTTTCAATGCACTCAAGACATTCACTAATACTTCCTGATCTTGTAAAAGTTCAGTAAGGACAACTACTACACTGTTTAACAAAGGAAGAAAAAGCTGGGAAGAGCTTCTGTCAAACGCTAAATTCAAGTCTATTTTAGAATTATCTAAATTGATAGTACATATATTCATCAACTGTTGACCTGGAGTTGCCTGGGCCTTTGAAGATATAAAATATGTGAAGTAACTACAATTCGTACACATATATGATAAATGTAAAATCAACGGTAAATCCTTTAACAATATTATAATTAATAGGGTTGGAATTAATAAAATTGCTACATCTATTAAATATGCGCAAAAGCGCCTTTTTATACTGGCAATCTCTGTAACAGCAGTCATTACCTATCTTCTAAATACTTTATTATAAAATCTGTAAGTTTATCAAAATGTTGAAAACATAACAAATCTTCATAACCGCTTATTGATTGACCATATATAATAGGTAAACAATTGGCATTTTGCGCACACAGGATATCTGTGATGCTATCACCAACGAAAAACACATTTTCTCTATTTATAGGCAACGTACTCTCTTCTAGTGCAAATAGCAGTGGGGTTGCAGATGGTTTATCTTCCGCGGTATCGCATGACCCAACTACTCTTTCAAAGTAAGAATCTAGTTTAAAATAGGCAACTTCTTTACGTAAATTAGTATTTTTCTTATTACTTACTATTGCTAGATAAATATTGTGGCTTTTCAGTGTCTGCAACATTTTCTCTACTCCTTGATTCAGAGCAATGTTTTGCAATAGTGCATCATCTAAATATTGTTGATATATCTGATTTGCTTTTTTCCACTGATCGCCAAATAAATTGACCATATAGCTCTTTCTCGACTCATGGGAATTTCTATCGGCAGCTTTATTACTATACCCCATTGAGTTTATGGTATGCTTAATAGCATTAAAAATGTTATCTTGAGTGTCAACTAAGGTATTATCCCAATCGAATACTACTGCTAATTGACTATCCTTCATCTCTTATATGGTTATACATTTCAACTTAATAAGTAAATAGCATTTTAATAAAAAAAATATAAATAGAACGCTCTTGATAAACACTCTTTACCACAAGTTATGTTAACTGTTTTTTATATAATTAGCTAATATACTGGTTATATGATATGTTTTAATAGGTAACAGGTATGGCCCAGACATCTAAAGAAAGTGTTGAAAAAAAGTTTAAAGATGTTTTTGAACGTTCTCCAGGTGCTTTTCCAGAAGGTACCTCATTAGAAGAGAAGGTTAATTATATCGCAAAAGGAACAGAGGCTCTAAAAGCTGTGAAAAATAAGGAGCTTGAGAACAAAATGAAAAACGTTGCAGAATTGAATCAGAAATTTGAAAGTCAAAAAGGACGTGCAGATGAAAAAGTACGTCAAGATTTTGAAAGAATTGCTGAGCTTGACCAACAATATAAAGGGAAGGGCATCTTCACAGGTGAAAAAGTTGCAGAATCAAAAAATGACAAAAAATTTCAAGAAGCAGCTAACACTCTTAGAGAAACTACAGCAGAAGGTAAAAGCGTTGAACAGAGCGGACAAAAAAAGACTACTGAAGCTTCTGTGCAAACAGATACACAGCCATCAAAGCACGATTCACAAACCGTTAGTCCTTCAGTGAGCAAGAGTTCTGTAAAAGAGAAGCTCAACAATAAAAAGCCTGAACAGGACAAAAAAGATAACATGCCTCAACCACAAGAAAATCAAAAAGAAGAAGGGTTTTTGAGTCTTCTGAAGCGCTTTGTTAAGAAAATGTTAGAAAAACTTTTGGGTGAGGATGAAAAGAGTGTGGAGAATACTCATGACATGAGAGAAGCGGCTCAAAAAAATACATCAAATAATGAAATGCAACAAAAAAGTATGGATCAGAGCTCTTTCATAAATATAAATGGAAAAGAGTTCAATTTAGAACCGGAAAAGGCTTTTAATTATCAGGATAAAGCTCTCAACATTAATATTACATACAATAGTCCTGAGACAAAGCAAAATCTACAGCAAGATACAACTTCTCCCGATATTGCTAATGCAATTAACTTAAATATTAATGGTAGGGAATATAATGTCCAACCTGGTGAATCTTTCAATTATAAAAGTCCCGGCTTAGAAATCAGCGTGGTGAATGGTCATCAACAAAGTAAAAACTTTGACAAGATTTTAGATCAAGATCGGAGCATAAGTGAAGATTTAAAGCAAGCAACACAACTTGAAAACCCAATGATAACGCCTATTCATACTCCTAAAGTGAATGAAGTAAACACAGGTCGTGAAAGGTGATCCGCTTTCAAGCTTCATTAGTTTAAAAAAGTATTTAATTATACAATAATCCCACAACTGTGTGAACATTGTGATTTGAATCCACAAGGGAGGATGTCATCCAAGTAGCCCCTTCTCCTGTCATCCCAGTGCTTGACACTGGGATCCAGGAAAGTTTGCTTGTGAGCAAGCAAACTAGCATAGAAAGTGGTTACAACATTTTCGATGAGATTATATGGAAAACTGGATTCCAGTGTCAAGCACTGGAATGACAGGGTATAAACCTTATCGTCATCCAGCCACGAACCGTCATACCGTCACGGTATCTCTTAGCCGCTAACAAGTAGCGGGATGACGAGGTTATCGTCATGCCACCGCGAACCGTCATACCGCGATTCATTCGCGGTATCTCAAAGCATAGATCCCGCTAACAAGTAGCGGGATGACGAGGTTATCGTCATACCACCGCGAACCGTCATACCGCCACGAACCGTCATACCGCGATTCATTCGCGGTATCTCAAAGCATAGATCCCGCTAACAAGCAGCGGGATGACGAGGTTATCGTCATACCACCGCGAACCGTCATACTGCCACGAACCGTCATACCGCGATTCATTCGCGGTATCTCAAAGCATAGATCCCGCTAACAAGCAGCGGGATGACGAGGTTATCGTCATGCCACCGCAGACCGTCATACCGCGATTCATTCACGGTATCTCTTAGCCGCTAACACGTAGCGGGATGACGGTTGTCAGGCTAGTGCCTTCTCCTGTCATCCCAGTGCCCAGACACTGGGATCCAGGAAACTTAATTGCAAGTAATGCATTGGGTTTGGTGAGTATGGGTTTTGCGTTATAGAATGAAGCACTTTTGGTGAATTTATAAAGAAAGCTGGATCCCAGTGTCAAGCACTGGGATGACACCCTACTAGCGGAAGTTACTCTCAAATGTTTGTTCATGTTAGCTACAAACATTAAGAAATTTACCAAACGAAAAAAAAGGCAAAAGAAGCCCTGGTCATTGTCTATTTTCTGTATTGGCGTTTTTTTAAGTCTTAAACGCTGCAATTTAGCTGCTTTTAAATGCAACTAACCTACGCTGCAAATGTTTAAGAAATTTACTAAGCAGAAAAAAAGGCAAAGAAAACCTAGGGTAGCTAGTATTCAAATTCTCCCTTGTTCTATTTGACGTCTTTTGATGTCTTAAACGCTTTATAAGCGCGTTTCGGCTTGTATAGGTAGAAACCCAGAAGTTTTATAAAGACATGAGGTGCACATAGTGCAAAAAATTAAGCATGATTTACGCCAAATACAAAGTTCCCTTTGTCGTTTTAATCTGCAGATTGCGAAGATAAATAAATAGCTTCACTTCCATGATAAGGGGGCTGGCGAAGGGTGTCAAGTAAGTTTTTTCGTTTCATCCAATGCGTTGCCAAAAGTTTGTTATGCAAGAGATCCAGCAAATTGGGTGTCATAATAACTATACCCATATTAATTTCAGTAATATGGACTTGAAAGATCGTAATTCAATACTTAAATTATTAGGGTAGTAGGCAAATAATGGAGCTCAAAATGCATAACGTACAAGAAACTGAAAATTTAAAATTTGATGCTGAAGTAGGGAAAGTACTGAATATAGTGATTCATTCACTTTATACCAATAAAGACATTTTTCTGCGTGAATTAATATCAAATGCATCGGATGCATGTGATAAGTTGCGTTATGAATCTCAACTAAACCCTAATTTGCTAGATTTGAGTGATGAATTAAAAATCACTATCAGCTCCAATAAAGATAAGAATGAGCTATATATCACTGATAATGGCATCGGAATGAACAGACAGGATTTAATAGATAATCTTGGCACAATTGCGAGTTCTGGTACGCAAAAATTCTTAGATGCGATCAAGAATAATAAAGATTCAAGTCAAACTGTAGAGCTGATAGGTAAGTTTGGTGTCGGTTTTTACTCAAGCTTTATGGTTGCATCAGAAGTAATAGTAGAATCAAGAAAAGCTGGAGAAGAGGAGTCTTGGGTCTGGAAATCCAAGGGAGATGGAGAGTATTCGATAAGTAAACTAGATAATCAAATTTCTCGTGGAACTAAAATTACACTCATTATGCATCCTGAAGAGAATGAATTTTTAGATAAATTTCGTGTTGAAAACATTGTCACTACTTACTCTGATCACATAAATTTTCCTGTTGAATTCATAAATGAAGAAGGAAAAAGTGAAAAGTTAAACAGTAAGGCTGCAATTTGGACTAAGCCAAAAAATGATGTTACTCAAGAGGAACACAATGATTTTTTCCGCAGTGTTGCTCACGTTGGCGGGGAGCCTTGGATGATATTGCATAATAAAAATGAAGGTGCAATAGAATATACGAATTTGCTTTATGTTCCTTCCATTAAACCTTTTGATTTATTCCATCCAGATAGACGTTGCTCTGTGAAGTTATATGTAAATAAAGTATTTATCACTGAAGATAACGTACAGATCATACCACAATATTTGCGTTTTCTGAAAGGTATTGTTGATTCACCGGACTTGCCTCTTAACATCAGCAGAGAAACGCTGCAGAATAATCGTGTTGTTGAGCAAATCAGAAAATCCCTCACTAAGCGTGTAATATCAGAGCTCGGTAAAAAGGCAAAAGAGAATTTAGAGGAGTACACAAAATTCTGGACCAATTTTGGTGCAGTATTAAAAGAGGGTCTTTGTGAAGCTATGCCAACTGATGAGAGAGAAGCGCTGCTCTCAATTTGCAGATTTCATAGCACTGGTGATGAGAAATTAGCCAGCATTGATGACTATATAAGCAGAATGAAGCCTGAGCAGGAGCATATCTATTATCTCACCGGAAATAGCCTCGATTCAGTGAAAAACAGTCCGCAACTTGAGGGGTTCGTCAGTAAAGGACTGGAGGTTCTTCTATTCGTTGATCCAGTGGATGATTTCTGGACCAGTGTAATTCATGAATATAAAGATCAAAAATTCAAGTCTGTGACTCGCGCTGATGTTGATTTGGAAAAATTCTCTTCAGAAGAAGATAAGAAAGATGAAGAAAATAAATCGAATGGAGAAAAAACTGAGGAAAATACGGATCCTATATTGCAATATTTTACCAAGGTTCTTGGCAATTCAGTGAAAAGCGTGAAAATCTCAAAAAAACTGACTGACAGCCCTGTATGTCTAGCAGTTGATGAAGGTGCTATGGATCTTCGCATGGAGCGTTTTTTGCGTGAACAAAAGCAGCTAAATTACCGCACGCCAAAGGTGCTGGAAATAAATACTAAGCATCCTGTAATAAAAAGTATAATGAAATCTCACGCTGAAAATGGTGAAAATCCAACATTGGAGGACATGATTCATTTATTATTTTACCAAGCTTGTATCGTGGAAGGCGAAGAGATGGATGATGTAAGTCTGTTTGCTAAGAGAGTTAATAATTTGCTTGGCAAAATTGTTGTCTAATACTATACTAGATTAGTTATTTATGTGAGGTAATATATAATTAATCTACTTAGAAAACCTATTCCACAAACAGCAGGTGTTACAGGTAAAGTTAAAAGCAGGAACAATTCTAGGGATCTAACTAAAATTGCAGGATTTAACCAAAAGAAGTTATTAGAGATGGTCAATTTCGCTATGGTAGGCTATTATGTTAGCGATTGTGGTTGTAAAAACAATGAGTTTGTTAAGCTAAAGAAAGGAGGATATAAAACTCCTGCTCAACTTGAGAAAGAGGGTTACAAAGTTGTTCAATTTCATGGCATTATTCCCGGTCGAGAAGTTCAACATACTGGTTATATTTTCATAAGGGGTAAGGAAGTAACTATAGCATACCGCGGTACTTGTAATTCTTATGACTTCAAGATAGATGTTGAAATACCTTTAATTCGTCAATATGAACTTCTGCCCAAAGGTGGTGAAATTCACCTAGGCTTCTACTCCGTATTTGAAAATTCCTGGGAGAGTCTTTACGGGATATTAAAAGGGTACGCTAACGATCAAGGATTAGAAATCAGAGATTTAAAAATTAATCTTACAGGTCACAGCATGGGAGGTGCTGTCGCTAACATAGCTGCTCTATGTTTGAGCGTAACAGAGAATGTAAAAAATTTACATGTTGCAACTTTTGGTGCCCCAAGGGTTTTTGACTGTGATGCTGCTAAAGTTTGTAATGAGCTTTTTGGCAGGAAGACTATTAGGGTAGCTAATTTATCAGATGCAATACCTGCAGTACCATTTGGTTTTATGCATTACAAACATGTAGGCAAACAATTAAAAATAGGAAGATATTCCGTGCCGGCGTGCATGACCACAAATTGGAAGTTTATCATGATCTTGTTCTAAAGATAAAACCAAAAAATTTTAAGTCGGATAATAATACATCTGCAACATGCTACATCCTTTCCCGGGCTGCTAGGGAAGTGTATGATGTACTAACTGTACCCAGTTGCCTTATTCCAAGCACCCATTCAAGTAGCGATAAGCAATATTTTAAACAAGTGAAAGATCAACATAAGAATGCTTCATTTTCTGAAATAATTAATAGATATTCTGAGCTCAGCAATAGAAATGATAAATTTCTTGACAAAGATAGAAGAAATGGTATTATGGGTGACATAAGGGCTTCAATAAAGAAGCCCAGAGGCAATAATAATAAGGAGGGTGTAATGACCAAATTTAAAGAACAAAGTGAAAAGTCAGTCAGTTGTGGGGGAAGACTTCATAATATTGACAATTTGACTAATTCTAAAGGAGGATCGACGATCAATTTTAGGGAACAAAACAAAAGGGATGAGACTGGTTTGGCAGAATTGTTTGAAAATTGGGCCGATTCGGGGGAAATTTCTGATATTGGCAGTACGAATAATCTTGAAGAAGGTGAAAAGACTGTGGCTGAACGTGTAGAATATTTTAACAAGCATTTGAGCAATCCTAAACCTAGTAAGCACACCCGTCTAGGAGTACCTACTGTGGGTGTCAGTTTAAAACAAAGTAAAAATAAGTCAGTCAGTTTGGCAGAAGGACTTCCCGATGTTAATATTTTGACCAATTCGGGAATAGAAACTCCTGATGCTGACAAGTCGACCAACTCTAAAGAGGAGAGACAAAGTAAAAAGGGGTCGGTTCAGAAAAGACTTTCTAATTTTTTCCGTCCTAAAAAAAAGACACAAAGTAATGAAAGAATCAACAAGAAAGCAAACTTAAAGAAATTAAGGAATTGTTTCCGTTTTCTGGGATTCAAACTAACCAAGGAAAGGCCATAGAAGAAATTCTTTGTAATGTTCTTGAGAGTGTTGATCTTGAGACAGTAAAACTTATAGTGGGACAGAAAGAAATTGGTATAACTGAATCTACTAAATCTGCTTTACAAGAAGCATTAAGTAAAGCCAAAGCGAAAATTGCTAGTTTAGAGGGCGAGGAGAAAAGTAAACAAGGAGGCAAACTCAGAGAGATTGTGAAACTTCTTAGTGAATGGCTTTATGTGATTCAAAATGATCATGCACCATCAGTAAGTGATGAGCTAGATTCTTCAAGTAAAGATGTTAGTGATACTACAGGTACTCTTGCTAATCAGTCTACTGAATACATAACACTACAAACAAGTGATACGCCAGATTCTCCAAGTGATAAGGGTAATCCTCAGCTTGAAAGCGAAGGTGATCCACAACTAGAAGTTTCAGCTAACAATACAAGCACTGTGGATGATGATATTAGTTCTTTAAGTGGTGATGAGCACAGTAGCGCCTCTTCAAATGCTGGCGATGTGTCTACAACTGAAGATATTACTGACAATGAAAAGCCTGTGGTAACTACAACAGATAGTAAAGAGGGTAATGATCAACTTACAGGTAAAGGTGATTCACAAGGTCCGCAGATTGTTGTCATCGGTAATTCTAATAACGTAGTTGTTGAAGATAACGATGTTGAAACGCATCCACAAAACACAAAAAGTAGTAAGCTGCCTGTTGTAGCTGCTTCTGCACTAGCACTAGCTGGAGTTGCTTCGGGGGTAGCTATTGTAGTTTGCCTAGAGATGTTAGCAGTGGGGATAGCAGTTGGAGCTTGTTGTCTGGTTGCTGCTGCAGTTATATACTGCTACACACCTAAAAGCTCAGTTGAAAACAGCAATGTTGAAACTGTTAAAACAGCTGAACTAACAGCATAATAAGGAATAAATATTGTAGTTTACCATTTAATAATTTATTATAATTATATTAATTATTAGCGAATAAAAACTTGGTAAACTACGAAGAAATATTCTTAAACAAAATCAAAGATATAAAAGATGAGGGGCGCTACCGTGAATTTACGCACTTTGCGTCATTGCCAGGTAGGCTCCCCCACATTATGGACTACGAAAGAAATAGGGAAGTAATTGTTTGGTGCAGTAATAACTATTTGGGAATGTCACAGAATGAGAGTGTTATTGCTGCTATTCAAAATTCATCTGTTGGCGCTGGAGGAACAAGAAATATATCTGGTACAACAAAAGAGGTTGTCGAACTTGAAAAATCCTTAGCTTGTTTGCATAAAAAAGAGGCTGCTTTAACTTTTGCTTGTGGCTACCTTGCTAACCAGACTACACTTAGCACTTTATCGTCTATTATCCCAAATGTAGTAATTTTTTCAGACGAGAAGAACCATTCTTCAATGATAGAAGGCATAAAATCAGGAAAAAGACCAAAACATATATTTAAACACAATGATGTTGATCACTTAGAGCAGTTGTTAAAATCCGTAGACACAAAAACACCAAAGATAATAGCACTTGAATCCGTATATTCAATGGATGGCGATATAGCGCCGCTTGAAGCGATATGCGATCTTGCAGATCAACATAATGCAATCACCTATTTGGATGAGGTGCATGCAGTTGGCATGTATGGTTCACATGGTGGCGGAATTGCAGAAAGAGAAGGCCTGATGGATAGAATAACCGTCATTCAAGGTACACTATCGAAGGCTTTTGGAGTGATGGGTGGGTATATAGCGTCTTCAAAGAGCTTGGTAGATGTAATAAGAAGTTCCGCTCCAGGATTTATTTTCACCACTGCTATGTCGCCTGTTTTAGCAGCGGCAGCAAAGGCAAGCGTTGAACACCTAAAATCGAGCAACATTGAAAGGGAAAAGCAAAAGCAAGTCGTTGAAAAAGTAAAAAACTCACTGAGAAATACAGGAATTAATTTCATTCCAACAGAAACTCATATAATTCCAATAATAATTGGCGACCCAGAGTTATCCAAAGGAGCATCAAAATTATTATTTGATGAGCATGGAATATACGTTCAACATATAAATTATCCAACAGTGCCAAGAGGAACTGAGCGTTTCCGTATTACCCCTACACCTTATCATACTGATGAAATGATAGAACATTTAACAGAATCTCTTGTAAAAGTTTTCGAAAAGTTGTCTATCTCTGTAGCCTGTTTATCCTAATTTAATATCGCCAGCAATAATCAATCCGTTGTCTTCCGTTAGCCTTCCACCGCTTTCTTGCAGAAAAAGTCTACCGAGCAAGGCTTTATATTTGTTAACTCCAGAGTAAACTGCTCCTCTGTGCCTTCCTGCTGCAAGGTACGCAAAGCCTAAAATTGTTGAACCGATGGAGCGTACATTACTATTGCCAGGCAGCAATTTATTTAATAAATTACCACTTACATCTATTAGACCCCCTTCACGGCTTTTCACCCGCATTTTTATATGACGAGATCTAAAATCCTCAAGAAAAGCACCTTTCTTTTCTTCTGCCCAAAAAGTTTCTCTAAGAGCCGGAGCATCAATTACAGCTGCCACAACTTTATTTTTATGAATGAGACAGACTGATACTGCAAAATAAACCATGCAACTAGAAAAATTCTCCCTGCCCTCTATAGGCATAATAAACCAAGTGTAACCGTTATCTTTTATTTCTTGGTCAGTATCATCT
Source organism: Wolbachia endosymbiont (group A) of Pogonocherus hispidulus (assembly GCF_964028195.1). Classification (NCBI taxonomy): domain Bacteria; kingdom Pseudomonadati; phylum Pseudomonadota; class Alphaproteobacteria; order Rickettsiales; family Anaplasmataceae; genus Wolbachia; species Wolbachia endosymbiont (group A) of Pogonocherus hispidulus. The sequence continues at coordinate 1,575,485 of NZ_OZ034750.1, read as the reverse complement.
TCGGAAATAAACCCATAGTCTCGTTTGTAGTCGTGCAAGCAATCGTATATGGTTTGCTTGGATTTTGAATAAGTTTTATTAATGAAGTCTGCTGATTTAACATTAGAAATTTGCAATTCATTAAAATCGCGCATAAGCTGCCTGGAAGCACTACGCACAGAATCAAGCATCACATTGATTCGTGGTGAGGAAATGGACATTTACTCTTTTACTCTTTCGTAATAGCTGTCATCAGTAGTGTGTACTATAATTTTATCCTCTTCTTTTATAAACTGAGGCACGTTAACACGCATTCCGTTTTCTAAAATTGCAGGCTTATAAGAAGCAGTAGCAGTTTGTCCTTTAATAACAGACTCTGTTTCTTTCACAGCAAGTGTAACATAATCAGGCACATGCGCAGAAATTATTTTGTCTTGATAAGTTACTACTTTAATTTTCATATTATCTTGCAAATAAATCTTTTTTTCTCCCAATAATTCTAAATTTATAGTGATTTGTTCGTAATTACTTGGATGCATAAGATTTACAATGTTTCCTTCAGTGAAAAGGTAAACATACTCCTCTTCATCTAAAATTGCCCTTCTGATTGTTGCATCAGAGCGAAATCTTTCATAGTGTTTTGCTCCGGTTTTAATGTTTTTCATTTCGGCTTGTATGTATGCACCACCTTTACCAGGTTGAGTATGCATAATACCTACAACCAAAAATAATCCGCCGTTATGTTCCAACACCTGACCTGGTCTGATATCGTTAGCTCTTTCTGCCATAATTACATTTTCAGTTTGATCTTACAATTATAAATAGCTTTATATAAATATCAAAGTCTTTATTAGTCAATAAATTCTGGCATATTGAGCACCATATACCTCTCCTTTATGTTTATGTGCGGAAACATTTCTTTGGTAAAAGACAGCATAATGCGTTTTTTTGTGCTGATAACTAAAATTTCTAATATATCCCCTGAGCCGAAATTATATATAGATTTTACATAGCCATATAATTCATTACTTTCCAGCCTTACTTCCATATCTACAAGGTCACTTTGATAAAATTCATCCTCATCATTTAGCTCCAGTAACTTGCTTCTTTCTATATATAGCTTCTTATTCCTTAAAAGCTCTGCTTCATTACGGGAATTTACTCCGCTTATTGTAGCTATTACTAAATTATCACCTATGACGGATACCGAGTCTATTTTATAATTCTCATCACCACTTATTAGCTCACCATATAAGGAGATATTTTCGGGCTTTTCAGTAAAGGTTTTTACTTTAACAGCTCCTTTAATTCCGTGAGGAGAAGTAATAATTCCTAAGCATACCAGATTGTCGTTCATATTAATACAAGTATCTAATCAGAAGATTTCTCAGATAAATATTGTTTCAGAATCTCAATTCCTTCATCAATCTCTTTTCCAGTTATGATTAATGGAGGCAAAATTCTCACAACGTTATCTGATGTTACTCCAACAGTGAGTAAACCACGATGACTTAACTCTTCTGCAAACTTTTGATTGTCTGCTTTCACTTTTATTCCAAGCATTAACCCTTTCCCTCTCACTTCTTCTATTATTGGAAATTTACTTGCTAAGTCTTCTAATTTATTTTTTAAATACTTACCTCTAATTTCAACATTTTTCAAAAAGCCAGGACTGAGCAATTCTTCGAGCACAGCATTACCTACTGAGGTTGCAAGCGGATTGCCACCAAAAGTGGAACCGTGCATACCGACCGCCATATACTTAGCAGCCCTTTCAGTTGCAAGACAAGCCCCTAGCGGAAAGCCTCCTCCTATTCCCTTTGCAAGAGCACATATATCAGGTTCCACTCCTATATGTTCGTATGCGAATAATTTTCCTGTCCTACCAGCACCGCATTGTACGCAATCAAAAAATAGCAATATGTCATTTTCATCACACAGCTTTCTTAGTTCTTTCATAAAGACTTCATTCATTACTTTGATACCACCTTGCCCTTGTATCGGTTCTATTAATATAACACCTATACCACTTAAAATTGCTTTCTTTATGCTCTCAATATTGGGCTCGATGTTATCACACCAATCAATGTAGGGATTTAGTAATTCAGAAAATTTCTGTTTATCGTTTGTAGCACAAGTTAAAAAGGTTCTTCCATGAAATGCACCATGAAATGTTAAAATTCTGTGACGGTTCTTATTGCCTTTTCCGTTTTGATAGACCCTAGCAATCTTAAGCCCACATTCTACTGCCTCTGATCCAGAATTTGAGAAAAATACAGTGTCAGCGAAACTGTTGTTTATTAATTTTTCTGCAAAATTATTGGCAGCAGGTATATTATAGGTATTTGATATATGCCATAATTCTTCTCCTTGCAATTTTAGAGCACTAATTAATCGCGAATTGGTGTGACCTAAGCTACTAACGGCTATTCCAGAGTGAAAATCTACGTAGCGCTTACCGTCAATATCATACAAGTAAATACCTTTACCATAAGAAAAATTTATGTTAACAGGAGAATAAACTGGCAAAATAGGAGAAATTATCATAAAATATTATATGCTAAATTTTATTATTAATAACATAAAAACCGTTGTTTCACAATAAGAAGGATATGTATAAGCTAGGTAAATTAATGTTTTCTGCGCTGGAGAAAAACAAATACACAAAAGTTATTGCATTACTCTCATCGATCTTTATGATTTTATTCAGTGTGATATATTGTAACTATTTACCAAGGAGTAATTTCCTTTCTTCTTACCGTGATTCAAGTGTAAACTTAAAAAGTATACTGGAAAATGGCATAATAAAAAAATACCATTATTTACTAATAGAAAAGCATCACATTAAATACAAAAATTTTGACTACATAAACCAACTGGTAAAACTGCGTGCTGAATTATTACAATCAGTGAGCAAAGTAAAGGATTTCAGCTTAATACTGTATGATCAAAACAGCAGAATAATATTCAGTAACTTTAACACTCAAGATCATGATTATGAACAGTTGCTTACAAATGATGAAATTGATAAACTACTAAATAACCAAGAAATATTTTATACTACAGGAAATACATTAACTTCTATTTTCCCTATATTCCATGAAAATAGCGCTAAACCGTCGTTTTTTTTGAAGATTCTTCGAAACTACAATAATTCTTATGTTATAGCATATGGCCTATTTTTAACATTTTTGGGCTTATTATTAATAACTTTAATATTAATAATGTTCTATTTGCACTTTTCTAATACCCAAATGCTAGCCAAGCAACATAAAACTAACATTGAATTACAGCAGATAAAAGAGGCATTAGAGCAAGAAAATGCAAATAAGCTAAAATTTTTTGCAAGCGTTACACATGAATTACGCACACCCCTTAATGCTATTATTGGATTTGCGGAGTTGATCAAAAATGAAACTTTAGGTTCAATGGATAACTCTCAATACAAGGAGTATGCAGACGATATATATAATGCAGGAACACACTTACTTACCTTAATTAATGATGTGTTAGATTTTTCAAAAGCTGAATCAAGTAGTTTAACAGTAGAAAAAGTGAAGTTTAACCTGAACAAAATAATAGATTCATGCGTAAATATGCTATTACCTAAATTAAAAGAAGCCGGGATTAATTTAAAAAAAGAGACGACTAATAAACAATTATTAGTCATTGCAGATCCTAAGAGAATGAAACAAGTTATAATAAATTTATTATCAAACTCAATCAAGTTTACTCCCAAAGATGGTTTAATAAGAATGGTGATAAAAGAAAATATAGAAAAAAACTTATTAACTATTGAGTTTCATGACAATGGAATAGGAATAATGCAGCAGGATATATATAAAGTTATGTCTGTTTTTGGCCAAGCAGATTCGGGATATAGAAATGAAGGTACGGGCATCGGATTACCGCTAAGCAAGAAATTAGTAGAGTTAATGGGTGGAACTTTCGACATTAAAAGTGAAGCAAAACTTGGTACTACGATAACATTGAACTTTTTTTATGAAGAACAAACATGTGAAGATTCGATTGATTTTTAATAGGATCTATTGATATGGTCTTGAAAACCACACTTTATCAAAAGCAGCAAGCCGAGAAGGCAGTTATCAATAAGCTCCCTGTCAAGAATCTTATCTGTGTTAGCTATATATAAAATTTGATACTCTGACTACAATATACTACTATAGATAGAAGTGTTATTAATGGAGCAAGGTATGGAGTTAGTAGTAGGAAATAATGCACCTGATTTTAGCTTACCAACAGATTCTGGTGAAAATTTATCACTGAGTGAATTTTTTGATAAAAAAAATGTAGTTCTTTATTTTTATCCTAAAGACGATACTCCGGGTTGTAGGATGGAAGCAAAAGGCTTTAGAGATAAAATAGATAATTTTTCTTCCCTTGACACAGTGATAATTGGTGTATCAAAAGATAGTGTTAAGCGCCACGCTAACTTCAAAGCAAAATATTCTCTGCCATTTTCTTTAGTTTCTGATGAGAATGCTGAAATGTTGGAAAAATATGGTGTTTGGGTAGAGAAAAGTATGTTTGGCAAAAAGTATATGGGAATAGAACGCACTACTTTTTTAATAGATAAAAAAGGTAAAGTAGTGAAGATCTGGAAAAATGTAAAAGTTAGTGGACATGTTGATGAGGTTCTGGAAGAAGTAAAGAGAATATAAACTAAAGAATAGGTTAATGGCTACCCATTGCTACATAAAAAAGTTGAAATTACATAATTTTCGTAGCCACTCAAACTTTGAACTGGATTCAGATGATAGCTCAGTTGTAATAACTGGCAAAAATGGTATTGGTAAAACTAATATACTTGAAGCAATCTCGTTGCTTGCTAAAAGCAATGGAATGAAAAAAGCAAAAGCCAGTGAGATACAAAATAGATTCAGTAATGAAGATTGGGTAGTGCACTATGATTTTTTTAATGGAACGGATTTTAATTCAATTGGTATCGCAAAGAGCTTTGATAAGAAACTAATACAAATTGATGGAAAAACGCAATCAAGTTATTCATCTCTGTATAAGATATCCAATGTAATATGGCTGATTCCACAAATGGACTATGTTCTTCTTAATTCTCCAAGTGACAGATTAAAATTTTTAGACCGTATAGTTTCACTGTTTGAAGAAAATTACACTTGCTGCTACATGAAATATAGAAAAGCTAAACATGAGCGAAGTAAACTATTGAGGGAGAACATTTTGAACAAAAACTGGTTCTCTAGTCTTGAAAACATAATGGCCGTTAATGCAGTTAGTATTTTACATATGCGATCGTCTGTTTTGAAAATATTACAAGACACAATTGATAACCATTCCAGTAAGCTTTTTCTGAAGGCAAGTTTGAAATTCAGCAGCCAGCTAACTTTGGACGATACTGCAGAATATTTTCAGAATCGTCTAAAGGAAAACAGAGAAAAAGATTCATTGACTGGTAGAGTAACCTTTGGTGTGCATAACGATAATTTTCGGGTTTTTTGTCAAAAAAGAAACGTACCAATAAATCTGTGCTCCACTGGAGAACAAAAGTTATTACTGCTTTCTATTATTTTATCCAGTGTAAAAGCAAGGTGTATTCACTACAATAAGGCACCACTTCTTCTACTTGATGATATAATGTCTCATCTGGATAAACATTACAGAAAGGCGTTAATAGAGGAAGTGTTAAGTATTCAATGTCAAACTTGGATAACTGATGTAAATCAAGATAATTTCAATAGCTATCTTTATTCTTTCAAGTTTTTTGAATTGTTAAGTAAATAAGTGACAATATTCTTCTGCAAAAGGAAAGAAATACTTACGTCCTTGGTCTTTTATTATATGACTGTGACCTTTCTGATTGACCTTACCCAGATGATATGAATAAGTATTGCTTGGTTGAAAGCAAGAGAAGATAATAACTTCTCAGAGTGGATAGGTGGCAGGTTGGTACTTCTTTTGAGGCACTTTCTGCTCTTACATGGAGTGTAGGAAGAAGACCTCGTGACCCAGATTCTGCCACCGGTGAGGCTCACAAAATGTGATGACCTCGTATAGGAGTTTGGAACAACCGGTACTCTGATATATTGAAATATGCAATTGGAGGAAAAAATGCGTCACATTGGAGTTATACTAATAGTTTTACTGCTTGTTATCTGCAAGAAGGGAAGCCAGAGTATATTCAAACGTTTTGCTTAAAAGACTTGGATAATTTTATCGAAAATCTTCAAGAAACAGATAAAGTGGCTATAGAAGCAACAGGCAATAGCTGTTTCTTTTATGATGCAGTTTCACCTTACGTTAAGCGTGTGGTAATAGTTGCTCCCGGACAGTTTGAAGTTGTGCGCCGCTCTATACACAAAACAGACAAGCATGATGCAAGAGCTATTGCTTTCTTTCTAAGCAAAGATATGTTGCCTGAGGCAAGGCATAAAAGCAAACAATGTTAGCAGTTAGTTTCTATTCTTCAAACAAGAGATCTGTTAGTAAAATCAAAGGTATCTTTAATCAATAAAATGCATAGTCTTTTTAATTACCACGGGATAAAGATTAAAAAGGAAAACTAAAGTGGGATTTGAGCGTTCTATTCAACAGTATACCTGGAAGCCTTTAGAGAAGATTGAAATTGAAGCAATTAGCTATCATTTGGAAGCCACCCGAGAAACCCTTAAAAACCTTGAAAAGGAAATTATAGAGGTTGTCCGGAAACTAGTAAATTCAAGAATATTCCCTCTGTAACATAACCCTGTTTATAGCTAAATATATGAAATTTTCAGTAGATGTTGTAAGCAAATCATACTCCTTTGATAGCCTTCTATTCCTCAAGCAAAAGTGGGAGTGTTAAATAAACTGTGTCAAACCGAAAAGAAAAGTAATAAATTGATATAAAAAAATGGAGGTTTGACAATGAGTCAGAAAGTAGTAAACAGAACTACCGGATTGGTAGATTATAAAGAATTAGAAACAAATATCCTGTCGTCTATACGAGAAGGAAGACCGCTGACAGGAAGGGACGGAGCATTAACACCGTTTATAAAAAGGTTGCTGGAGGCGAGTCTAGAAGGTGAAATAGAAAACCACTTGTTGGCTGAAAGTGAAGAAAATAATCGAAGAAATGGGAGAAATGCAAAGACTTTACGTACAAGCGCAGGTTCATTTGAGCTTTTGACGCCAAGAGATAGAGAAGGAAGTTTCGAACCACAAATAGTCAAAAAAAGGCAAACAAACTTACATCCAGAGCTTGAAACGAAGATTTTGAGCACATTTGCCAGTGGTATGGGCTATAGAGATATAGCGTCACATGTTGAGGAAATTTATGATCACAAAATATCGGTGGCAGAGATATCAAGTATTACTGACAAATTACTGCCTGTAATCAATGAATGGCGGAGCCGTCCACTGCAATCAGTATATCCAATAGTGTTTATGGATGGGATGTTTTTTAAGATCAAGGAGGACGGACATTGCGTGAGTAAATGTATGTACAACATATTAGCAAAATGGCAGAAAAGAAGTACTGGGCTTTTATTTGGCTGAAAGTGAGGGAGCTAACTTTTGGTTGGGAGTACTAAATGATCTAAAAGAGAGAGAAGTAGAAGATATTCTAATTGCCTGCGTTGATGGGCTAAAAAGCTTTCCTGCAGCTATAAACAGCGTGTTCCCTAATGCGGAAGTACAGCTATGTATAGTGCATCAGATACGCAACTCACTGAAGTACGTGGCTAGTAAAGATGCAAAAAGTTTTTTGAGCGATTTAAAGAAGGTATATCAAGCTTCAAGCAGGGAAATTGCCGAGAATTATCTATTGGAATTGGGTGAAAAATGGGGCACAAAGTACCCTATGGTTTTGGCAGAATAACTGGGAAAATTTATCTGGTTACTTTAAGTATTCTGACCCAGTTAGGAGGATAATTTACACCACCAATCCCATAGAGGGGCTACACAGACAGATCAGAAAGTTCACTAAAACTAAGGGCTCGTTTACCAGCTTGTACAAACAGGTATATTGTGCTATAAAGAAAGTAGAGGAGAAATGGACTATGGCTTTGCCTAATTGGGCATTAACTATGTCTCAGCTCGACATTTTCTTTCCTAACAGACTGAAAATTGAGTTGAGTTAAAAATGCGGTTTGACACAGTTTATTTAACACTCCCTTCTTGAGCGAATAATTTCATTATACTTGACATGGAAACAAAGGGGGTTAAACCCTTTTCACAATCTCCTATCTATCGTTTCTTAAACCACTCTGCTGAACGGATACCTATGCTGAGCCATTGTTTTTCACTACTGTTTGTTGTTTTTTACGCTCAAACTCTCTTTTTTTACTGTGCCAAGTGTAGTAATACATAGCGATTTTATTCTCTATTAATACTATTGTCCCATCATAAAACTGAACCATATCCATAACTTTTCTCTGAGCTTCATTAAAACGTTCTTTATACTTTTCACGATAAGCTGGATTATGTAGTAACATAACCCCTTCATTCTTGTTAGATTTTTTGTTTAACGTTTCAACTTCACTAGCAATAGTATAAGACATATAACCCCCTCTAATTGATTATAAAAATTATATTTTAAAAAGAGAAATGCGCATAAACAATCCCTTTAATTCTAGTATAATAATCGATTGTTTATTATACTAGTTAACCATAGTACGATATATAATAATTTTTGTCACTTAAAATTTTATACTATGAAATAATAACTTAAAATAAATGTTTTTATTATTTTAAACTATATTATTATATTTATAAATTGTGTATGAATTAAGCCTCCCTAATTTATAATATAAAACGTAATGCGTAATAATTCTAGTATAAAATTGTCATATATAAGAAATCTATTTGCAAAAGAATATAAAAAAATAGAAGAATATTGTATTCTTGAAAAAAAGCAACATATTCAGATTGGCCCTGAAGAAGGAAAGCTATTAAGTTTATTTATAAAAATCCATAAAATCAAAAGTATTGTTGAGGTTGGCACATTATACGGTTATTCGTCGATTTGCATGGCAAAAGCTCTACTGGAAGATGGTCACATATATACAATAGAAAATAATTTTCAATACTCAAGAATAGCAAAAAAAAATTTTAGTGCTTTTAATCTGAGTGATAAAATTACTCTAATAGAAGGCAATGCATTGGAAAAACTTAATGAATTATCAGCAAAGGCACCATTTGACATGATATTCATCGATGCTGACAAAAGTAGTTATCCTAAGTATTTAGATTGGGCAGAGTCATACATTAAACAAGATGGGCTAATCGTTGCAGATAACACTCTATTGTTTAATACAGTATTTTTAGAATCGCCTCCAAAAGAAGTATCAGAAAAATCATGGCATGCTATGAGGGAGTTCAATAATAGATTATCAGATGAAAAGAAATATTTCTCTATATTGATTCCAACTGATGAAGGAATGACTGTAGCTTTAAAGCTAACATAAGTTAAAAATCAAGGTCAGCATAATGTTTAGGAGGGATTAAACCAGAAATCCTCTCTAATAATATCTCACGAAAACAAGGCTTTGATTTAACAATGGAGTACCATTCTTTTAAAATTTTACTTTTTTCCCATGGAAAACTACTTACATAATCCATTACGGAAATATGCGATGCTAAAGCAATATCAGCTAAAGTGAACTTATCAGTTGCAAGCCAAACGTTCTTGTTAATTAGGTGTTCGATGTATTCCATATGGCAAGGCAGGTTATGCTGAGCTGCATGAAGAAATCTAGAGTCAGGGCTGCGGTTAGTAATTACTTTTTCATTCATAATATACTTAGTAACTTCATTGTAAAATTTGTTATCGAACCAATTGATTAGAGCACGTATTTTAGACTTAATAATAGTGGATGAACCAAGTAATTTGACGTCGCTATTGTAAGTCTCTTCTATATATTCACAAATGGCATTACTATCCGCTATTACAAAGTTATTATCTATTAATACTGGTACTTGCCCGGTTGGATTGATCTCCATAAATTCATTCCGTTTTTCCCACGGATTTTCATACACTAGATCGCAGCCTAATTTTTTTTCTTTTAGAAAAGCTCTAACTTTTCGTGAAAATGGACAAAGAGGAAAATGATATAAAATCATAATGTTCCTCTTTTGTTATCCCAGTACCTATAGGTTGTTATTCCAGTGTGTGACACTGAAATCCACATCTTTTTTCTCTGGATCCAAGCATAGCTGTACGAACATTCATTTTTGAAGGTAAATTGCACAGCAAATGGTGTCATTCCAGTGCTTGACACTGGAATCCAGAAATTTTGCTTATAACTGAGCTGATGAGCTAAAGGTAGTTGTCTTACGCTAAAACAAACGTTTTTAATTAAGTTGCATAGAAGCTGGATCCCAGTGTCTGGGCACTGGGATGACACCCCACTGGTGGGAATTGCTCCCAAACTACAACGTTCGTACAGTTGTGGGATCCAAGTTGGAATGACAAGGGAAGAGTATTTTAGGTAACAGTTGTTTACTCCAAAGTAATGTTGCAAAAGGTCTAACATATAAATTATAAGACTAATATAGGATATACCTTGCTAAATAAAAAAAAAAGTATAATATTTTATAAGGTATGCAGGCAAAAACTCTGTAATTTGGTCAGATCAGAAATGAAGCAGCCATATCAGAACCTTTTTGGGTTGCATACCTATTTCATTATTTGTTTTATTCGAGGCTATGAATATAGCATTAAAACATCGTCCTAGTAGCTTTAAAGATCTAGTAGGTCAAGATATATTAGTGCGTGTATTAGAAAATGCTTTTATTTTAAATAAAATCCCACAATCTATACTGCTCTCTGGTAGTAGTGGAGTTGGTAAAACCACCACTGCAAGGATAATAGCTTTATGTTTGAATTGTTCCCTGGGGCCAATTTTTGAACCTTGCGGATCATGTGAAAATTGTCTAGCAATAAAAAATTCAAGCCATCCAGATGTAATTGAAATCGATGCAGCAAGTCACACTAGCATTGACGATATTAAAGTAATCCTGGGAGATATTTGCTATTCACCTATAAGCTCTAAATTCAAAGTCTACATTATAGATGAAGTACACATGTTATCCAGCAGTGCATTTAACGCATTACTTAAAACCCTAGAAGAGCCACCATCTAGTGTAAAGTTCATTTTAGCAACTACGGAAATAAAAAAAATACCAATAACTATTATTGCACGTTGTCAAAGATTTGATTTACACAACATTCCTGTAGCTAAAATAGTGGAACGTTTAAATGATGTTGCACAAAAAGAGAGTTATTCCATTGAAAAGGGAGCATTAGAATTAATTGCACGACACTCTGGAAATTCAATGCGTAACGCCTTGTTTTTGATGAATCAAGCAGTGCTATATAGCAAAGATGGTGCAATATCCACTAAAAATGTGACAGACATACTTGGCTTAGTAGATAAAGATATTATATTCGATCTATTAGGGGCAATATTAGAAGGTGATTTACAGAAAGCTCTATCAGTGTTTGACAAGGCAATAAAAACAGCAAACCCACTTAGTGTTTTTGAAGGTCTATTGCAAACAATTCAGTTAATATGCCGTTTTTTAATTACGAAAGAGATTGATAGTGCAGTTACAGAGTATGAAAAGAATAGGATAAAAGATTTAAGTATAAAGAGATCTTTAATATTTTTTTCAAGATTGTGGAAGGTGTTGCTTAAAGGTATTCAAGATATAAAAGCTTCAACATGCAACGATGTTGCTGCTGAAATGATGTTAATTAGCCTCTGTTATCTTTCTGATCTGCCTTCTCCGGAACAAGTGGTCAAAAAAATTCTTTCGCAGAGTGTACAGCAGGGAAATACGCATAGTATAGGAAATGAACAGCAACAAAATTATGATTTTGACAAGGTTTTGCAATTATTAAGGCGGAGTAACCAAATTTATCTTTACAAACAACTATGTAGTAATCTACAATTAATAGATTGTAAGCCTGGATATTTAAAATTAAAAGCTGTATCTAAGTTGGATAGTAATTTTTGCAATGATTTAAAAAATTACTTAAACCAGGTGACTCAGCAGGAGTGGGTTGTTACAGTTGATACGAGTTATATAAACAGGGAAGTGAGTAATTTAAATTATGCACCTGCAGTCAAGGATATACTTGACACGTTTAAAGGTGCAAAAGTAGTTAATATAGAAAATAAGGAGTAAGTTGTGGATTTTAGTCAAATAATGAAACAAGCGCAAGAGATGCAAAAAAAGCTTGCAGAAGCTCAAGAAAAATATATCGGAAAAGAGTTTCAAGGTATTTCTGGTGGTGGCAAAGTTTCTGTATTAGTGGAAGTCATAAAAATAGGTAGCTATAAAGCTAAGAAGGTGAACATAGACTTAGAGCTTATGAGAAACGAGGAAAAAGATGTAGTAGAGGATTTAGTGACAGCAGCGTTTAATGATGCCGTTAAAAAAGCAGAAGAAGACATGGCAAATGCAACTTCTGATCTTGCAGGTATGATGGGTTTACCACCTGGATTTAAACTTCCTTTTTGAACTTATTTCTATACTACTGAAGTTTCTTTTAGTGTAAGTATTTCTTTTCTAATATTTCTAATACTAGTGCTTCTTTATATAATGCACCTACAATATTACGCAAAGATCACAATGGTGAAAATGGGACAAAAAGTAAAGAGACATTCGAGCTAGTGAGAGGATATAGCTATAATAAGTAAGATTTCCCTACGTCATATCAACTATGTTTTTTTTAAATTTTTTGAATTTAGTTTTATTACAACTCTTGTTTATAATTTTGTATTTTTATTCAATTAGAAAATGCATTTTTGACAATAAACACCCTAATTTATCATAGAAAAATTTTATATCAAACAACAGATTTGGACTTTGCAGCAGCCATTGCAGCCGTTAGTACGAACATTGCTTCTACCGCCTGTTATTCTTCGATAACCAATAGCTTTTCCACTTTCTTTTGGATGCGCCAGCAAGACTTGCTACTTCTTTTCTGTTTAAGTAGCCAAGCTCTGGCATCAGACACACAAAATCTTGAGATAACTTTGCCTGGCACTGTTCTCAGAATTTTTTGGCGCTTCTGTAACTCTAGATCTTTATCTAAGAAAATGCGATAAACCAATTCCCTGTGTTTTCTAAAGTCACTAAAGAATTAGGTAAGATATCTGAAAACTTTTTAAACAATTGTTGCTAACCAGAAGCATTATTATCAAATTCGACAACACTCTTCTGTGTGTGAACCGCAACAACATTTTTAAATTTTCCGATGTCAATACCAATAAAGTTTTGATAAGATGTAACCATATTAATAACCTCGATAGTTTATTGATTTAAGATTGTAAACGGGTGCATACATATGTCCCATGCAACTATTCAAACGTATCGAGGGCTAGTGTACCTTGATATAAACGGTTGCCAACGCCGCGTCGGTCGCACACGCCCGCTATTCCTATAGTGAGTAGAGTTATCTTCCCTCTTGTTTCTTTTATAACATATTTTTAACTTACAACTGCCGCGGTATCTCTAGATCCCGCTAACAAGTAGCGGGATGACGGTTGTCGTTTTTCAAATTGTTGGTAAATCTAAGTCAGTTTAGCTATGGCAGGTTATTAGCTTACTATAGCTTTTGTAGTGTGACTTCTCATGAACAATAAGTTAGGTATTTTCAATTTTTGTTGTATACTCAAGTAAAAGTCTCACTTTTACAGATGGATACAGTAAAGTTTGTTTTATTACTGCCAACAATATTACTCATGCTAGTTGCTGGTGTTTACCTATCGGTTAAACTAAAATGGCTACAGATATTTAGATTGCCGTACGCCCTTTCACTCATTGGAGTTAAAAGAGGAGAAAATAAATTTTCTTCTATAGCCGCTCTGTTTACAATCTTAGGGGGAAATTTAGGAGTAGGAAATATTTCAGGAACTGCTGTTGCTCTAAAAACCGGGGGACCGGGCTCTATTTTATGGATGGCAATAATTATTGTTATCACTTCTGTGATAAAATACGTTACTTGTTATCTAAGTATAAAAACCAGAAAGGAAAAGAACGGACGGTTTATAGGTGGCCCTGTAGCCTACATGGCTGATGCGTTTAACTCTAGGAAGGCCACAATTGTCTTTCTAGTTATCATGATGATGGTTTCAATAACAGTTGGTAACCTTGTTCAGGTAAATTCTCTATCAATACCACTTAACATGATAGATGTGCCTGTAGTCATTGGTGGCATTGTAATGGCCATAATATTTTTTGTTGTTGCAGTCCTCAGCTTAAAAAAAATTAAAATTTTTATATCGGCTATGATACCGATAATGACGGTAAGTTACCTCACACTTTGCGGTATCATATTATTTAAGTTTAGTGAAAATACCCTTCCTTCTCTAAAACTAATAACAAGCAGTTTTTTTACAACTAGTAGCTTTAATTCTGGTTTATCTCTAGGTTTGATTTTAGAAATGTTGACTATTATTCAAGTCGGAACTTTGCGAGGTATTTTTGCAACAGATATAGGGCTTGGCCTTGAAGGAATCGTACATTCTTCAATTGTTCCTAAGAAAAATAACAATAAATTTATTATTGAGCAGAGTCTAATTACAATAATATCGCCTTTTATAGTTGCATTCATAGTGTTTATTACAACAATGGTACTGCTTGTCACAGATTCTTGGGTCACTGATTTAGAAAGTACTAATATGTGCATATTTGCTTTTAGAAAAGCTATGAATTGGCCCTATATTGACTATTTAATTATGGCCATAATGTTTTGTTTTGCTTTCACTACTATTTTTACTTGGTTTTTTTGCTCAAAACAGACAATACGCTATGTGTCTATGGATAATAAATACACTAAAATCTGGATTGTAATTTTTACCATGATCATTCCGCTTGGTGCGATAGGTAAAGTCCGGTTGCTATGGGATGTCGCTGATATCTCGATTGCTGCTTTGTTGTTTATCAACATACTCGCTATACTCAAGCTAACTTCTAAAGATCCAGAAGTGTTTACTGTGAGCAACAGATATTTAAAATTAGGCGCCAACTAAAAGTTGCCATCTGAGTAACAACACAACCTTCCTTAATAAAAATTCAACCAATGCTTGTGATAATTATATTAGCTAGTATTAGCTAGAACTAAAGGCAGAGGGTTATTAGTGAGGGGTATATGAACACTAACGATACACAACAAGAACACATTTATAATGAGCGCATTCAAGAATTTTTTCCTTTATTTGATAAAAAGGACGACCCAATTTATAATGCTAGAGTTGGTTTTAACACAGTAAAGTTTTTAACAGAACACGCCAATTGGGATTGGAACAAAGATGAAAACAAAGATAAAGCGTGTGAAGTTATTCTTCAGGAATGCAACAAGATAAAGAAAGCCGAACAAAAGCTTGAAAGTGAAGTTAAAAAAAGGTTGAAAGATTACGTTGACGATGGTGTTACAGCAGTGTCAATATACGGTAATTATGCTAGTATTACACTTGGGGATAACAAGAAAGAGTTCAAAATCAGCGAATTTTTAAACAGTGATTTTTGTCAGAAGAATGGAATCTCGGGGTTTTCAACGTTGCATAGTGATGGAAAGAGCGGAATGCATGGTTTTGTTGCCGAGGAAGGAGGGAAAAAAATAAGACATTATGTCGTAACTGATGGTTCATACGAGATGACTTTGAAGTGGTATGGTGAGAAAGGGGAAGAATACAAGATCAAAATTAATATTAAAGCTGACGGTGTAGAATTTATTGAAGGTAATATTACTGAAAAAGATTTAAAAGATGAGTTAAAAATGAATAAAGATGTAAAAATAGGTGGTTTATTCCTGCATGAAATAAAATTCAGGGAAAAAGGACAAGGAAAAGCGAATGAGATGCAAAAAGACAATCAAGTCCTTAAAGAATCATCTGAAATCGCAATAAAAAGTAACAGTAGAGACATTGAGCAAGAGGTCAAAAAACCTGTTCAAAAACACCAAGCTACTCATATGAATCGAGAAGTTGGGTCTCAGACCCCTCCGCTGCCACCACTTAGAACTAGTTCACTACCACCTGAAAAAGATGTTTTCAATAAGCAAGGGAGGAATACCTCTGCCAAGCCTGTAAGCCAAGATGGTGGGCAAAGAGATAAACAGAATAATCCAACACCTAATAATCAGCAAAAAGGTGCAACTTCTGATCCCTCAGATAGTTCTACTTTCACCAAGTCTGTAAGCCACAATCAAGATAATAGGCAAGAAGATGAACGTTATGACAATCCTACATTTGGACATGCTGTACCTGGAAGCCGAAAACCAGATAGAAGTGAGCAAATACCTAATAATCAGCAACAACCTGAAATTCCGCAACAAGAAGGAAATAGCAAAAGCGATCTATTACAAGAGATCAGGAATTTCAAGAAAAACAACTTACGGCACACTGATGTTGATGATAGAGAAGCATCAATGGAAGGAGGCAGGAAAAATGAATCAACGTCTTCTATATTAGAAACATTAAAGGACAAAGTTCCTTACTTGCCTTATTCAAATATACATGAACATAACAGTGATAACCGTGGTGCTAGTGATGCTGAGTGGGAAGAAAGTAAACAGCCACTTTCTGCTCCAAAACCCAATAGAGGCGTTTCATCTCCAACTGCTGACCATAGTCAATCTCAGGCAGATCCTAAGCATTTAACCAGGAAACTTGAGGAAAACGAGTTAAATCACCAAAAGGAAAACAAAGCACCGGAAGAGCATGGGAAAAATAGTAAGGATCACAACAGTGGAACTCATAATAATTATAGAAGAATTAATGAAGATGTTAAAGAGACTAGTTTTAATACATCAGAAAAAATTCAGTCTGAATTGCAAAAAGACGATTTAGCAGATGTAAAAACAGTGGAAGGTCCAACTGTTAGTGTCTCTGCTTCAACACCAAATAGTATAAGTGATTCAGGCTATATATCTCCAACTAATGGTGATAATAAATCTCAAACAGATTTAAAACAGGTAGGAAGGAAATTAGAAGAACATATTAATCTAACTCCATTTGAAGAACTTAAAAATACATTAGGTCAAGAAAATCTCGGGTTAAAACCGGCTGATCAGAGTCAGATTAGCGAGGAAACTAAAAAACGCTTGAGAGAAATTGGGTTGCTAAAAGACAGCTCAACAGACATAAAAACAAACGATTCGGGCTATTCATCTCCAACTCATGCTAATCATGAACAATCTCAAGTAAATCCTGGACAGTTAAAAGCGAGCCTAATGAATGTTGAACAAAGAGATGACACTCTACTTACGGAATTTACCAGTAAGTTGGATAAAGAAACTCAGAAGTTCCCACTAAAACCGGTGGATCAGAAAGAAATGAGCGAACAAACCAAAGAACGTTTATCAGAAGCTGGATTGCTAAAGGACGGCTTAGCAAATGTAAAAACAGTGGCAGAACAAGAAAATAATGACACTAATTCAACTGTAGATAAAAATAGTAATCTATATAAATTACTAGAGAAAGATGAAGCACAACTGAAAATTGGAGTGATAGAAGAAGAAAGAAAAGATACTTTAACGGAACACACTGATAGTTATGATCGCAATAGAATTGCATTAGGTAACAGAAATAAAAGGCCACTGGATTGGGCTAAACGTATTGCTGAGTCACAAGAAAAAGATACTAATAAAAGTATTTTAATGTAAATTGAGGTTAGGGAATGTTCAAAAAAGTGTGTCAAACCGCATTTTTAACTCAACTCAACTTTCAATCTACCAGGAAAGAAAATATCAAGTTGAGATATAGTTAAAGCCCAATTAGGTATAGCCATAGTGGGAGTGTTAAATAAACCATACGCGTCAAGTTAAGGCCCAACCATTTAAAGTGGGTATCTTGTTTGTTACATTTATTTTTTGGGAAATAAAGAATCTTAATCCCTTTCAAAACCTTCTATCTATTGTCTCTTAAGCTACACCTCTGAACGGATACTCGTCCCTCACACCGCTTAGCTGAACGGATACACAAATATTCGTACAGCTATATGCTGCACACTAGAATAACAGAAAGCAGAAACCTTACTTAATTGGTTTAAAGTGATTCGTACCCCTTCCCTTTTGAAGAAAAACACTCAACTATAGGTGATATAATGTGCTCATTCACTTTTTCAGCTGCAAGTGATATAGCTATAGTCGCAAAAAGCCCTGCAATTGGCGCTATTACTCCTATTGTTGCACCTGCTAAAGCTGCAGAGCCCAGTCCAAGCATTGCACCAGAAAAATAGTAGTTGCGGCTGCAGCAAGGCCAACTCCAATTGCAGCGCTTGTAACGCATAAACGAGCAGATATGAAAAGATTTTTCTTGGAGCATTCTCCTTTGCATATACTATATGCAGCGAGTAATATTACAGGAACGGCAGCAACAATTCCACCTATAACCAAAGGTGACAAAGCTGTAAAACTCAATCCCAAACCTGTCAATGCTCCTATTACTGATGCTGCACCACACAATATTAAAAATTTTTTAGTGTCGTCATCCATATACTCTCCCTAATTAATTGATAAATAATAATATTACCATTTGTTCATATCTCCGTCAAGCAGAAAATTTTAGTGGGGCGAGCGACCAGGATTGAACTGGCGACATTCAGTACCACAAACTGACGCTCTACCAACTGAGCTACGCCCGCCAAGATATAAAATTTCTAACATAAGAGCGCAAATAGTCAATTGATTATTTAACTCTCCTTTTGCAGAGGGTTTTAAGTTTAGCCAATAAATATTTTCATTTATGCTTTTACCATTATAGTTAATCGTATTGACACTAATGAAGTAGTGGTATGTTTAAAAGTATTTTCACATTTAGTTTTTTTACGGCTATTTCAAGGATCTCAGGGTTAATAAGAGATGTATTGATTGCTACGGTTATTGGTACGAACTCTCTTGCAGACATATTTTTTTCTTCGTTTCGCTTTGCCAATCTATTTCGAGCATTTTTTGCAGAAGGAGCGTTCACTACCTCATTCATACCGTTATACTCGACAGAATCATATGATAATAAAAAGGCATTTAATTTTGCAAGTAGTGTAATATCCATTACGTTTATTATCTTAGTAATTTTTTGTCTTATCATGCAAACTTTCTCCCCTTATATGATTCAAATTTTTGCTCCTGGATTTGACCAAAGTAAGTTTACCCTTACTGTTACTTTATCAAGAATTATGATGCCCTACATAATCTTTGTTTCAATTGCATCACTTATTGGCGGAATGCTGCAAGTAAAGCAGCATTTTGCTTCAACAGCTATTGCACCAATCGTTTTGAATCTCTGTTTAATCATCAGTTTGTTTGTGCCTTACGTAAAAACTCCAGCGCACAACCTTTCTATAGCTGTCCTTATAGGAGGAATTTTCCAGCTACTTTTGATACTATTTAGTGCATACAAGTTAAAGGCAGCTTTTTCTTTTAGCCTTGAATTAAGCAATGAAGTAAGGTTGTTTTTTAAGCGTGTGATACCTGCAATTATCAACAATTGTGTAACTCAAATAAGCTTATGGATTGATACAATCATGGCGAGTTTTATACCAAATGCGGTGTCCTATATATATTATGCCGATAGACTAAATCAACTACCGCAGGGAATAATCGGTACTGCAATCGGTACAGTGCTTCTTCCTTTAATTTCAAAACAGGTGAATAATACTGAAAATATAGTCAAAATACAGAACAAGGCTCTCAACATAGGATTAATGTTAATTATGCCAACAACTGCTGCCTTTATCATTATTCCCGACATAATTTTACTTACGCTTTTTTCTTACGGCCGGTTTGATCATTATGCAGTGCAGCAAACTGCTCCCACGTTAATAGCATTTTCTCTTTCTTTACCTGCATTTATTATAAATAAAGTATTGCTACCCACATTTTTTGCTAAAGGCAATCTGAAAATACCAACTATATTTTCACTAATGTGCCTTGGAATTAATGTAGTGCTAAACCTTCTGTTAATGAACGAATATCAGCATACGGGAATTGCTATCGCTACTTCCGTTTCCACTTGGATAAACTCCATTCTATTAATTAGTTATTTAACAATAAATAAAATGTATAAGGTTAGCCAAGCGTTATTGTTAAATATCATGAAAATTTTTGTAGCAACGGTAGTCATGTCAATAGCCCTTTATATTTTTAATTCTTTGTTGGCAGGATTATTTTTTGATAAAATGTTGGCTCGTATTGTTTATTTAACGACTTTAATAGCTTTGAGTGTTATTGTTTATTTTGGTACTCTTTACCTAACATTTATAGGGAATTTTAAACATGTGTAAACTATGAGACTTTCTGTATATGCCATATTATCAATCTCGCTGCTATTAATTCTTATGCACATTGCTGCAACTTTTAAGGATTGGAGTGGCTACAGGAAATATATTATAAAAGAGTTGGAGAGAACGTATGATGCTAAAGTGCATATTGGAGGGAAAGTTGAAGTTTCACTCATTACTCCAAAGCTCACTATTTATAATGTATATGTACAATACAACAAAAATAAAGAGCAAAAGTTATCAGATTTAATTAGTGTAAGAAAAATTGAAATAAGGCCATCGCTCCTATCGTTGCTTTTATTTTCGTTGCAACCAAAGTCAATTACATTGCTTGGCATGAAAAGCAACAAAGAAAATTTACTTAATATTATAAATGCAAAAGCCAGTGGTAACATAGTTGATACAGTAATAAAAGACAGCCAAGTAAGTTTTAAAAGTGATTTCGCTGATATTGTTAACATAAAGGAAGTTGCTGTAAAAAAAAATAGGCAATTCTCTGGTAAAGTAAAGGTAGGTGATAATAATTACGATTTTTCAGGAAAGGTTAATATCACAAAAAAGAATGTATACATTAGTGTTGAATCAAATTTTGTAAATTTGCTATTTACAGGTAATAGAAATCAAGAAGAACTCCAGGGTAATTTAACACTAACGATTAATAATAGTTCCGGTTCTGTGAGTGATTTAGCAAAAATCATTAATCTTAGCTTTCTTTCTTGTGTTATTCCTAGTGAAAATATTGAGATATCATCTAATATCAACCTCGATGAAAATGAGTTTACGGTAACTGACTTAAAAATTGATTCCAAAAGCATGCAAGCCAGTGGTACAATACAAAATGATAGAAAAGGCGATCACACTAATCTCAATATTAGCTTCAGCAAAGTTGACTTAGATTCCATACAAAATGATTCACAAAGAACAACGAATATGAAGGATCTTCTGGAATGTTTTAGAGCAGTTGTGCCAAAGAACTTGAGCTTAAATTTTAATATGGAAGCTTCTAACATTCAATATCAAAACAAAATATTGGACAATTTCCGTGCTGTACTAAAATCCACTGATGGCAAAGTAAAAGTTAATACGCTTCTTAAATTTCCCGGAATCAATAATATATCTTACTTATCAGGAGAGATCTCAAACAATAATGCCCTATCTGAATTCGACGGTGATTTATTAGTCGAAGGAGGTGATTTTGAGTCATTCATTTCATGTTTTTTCCCTTCTATAAAGATGAAAGAAAACCAGAAAAATCAATTTACACTAAGTTCTAAATTGCACCTTGCACCAAGAATATTATCTATCTCAGACATTAGACTGCTAAATAATAAGGAATCCTTGCAAGGATCAATTAAGATGAGTTACGCAAAAAAACGCAGTGTGATTGATGGCAAATTTAGCATGCATAATCTTGATGCAGATAAATATGATCATTCATTGTTTAGCAGTTTATCTAAAATGCAACGGCTGAAAAATTTTCAGTATGATGCAAATATAAAGGCCAGTGTTAATAACCTTACATTGAATGATACGAAAATTAAAAATTTGGATTTTTTGCTGAAAATGGAAAAAGGTAAGCTAGTTGCAGATAAAATAAAACTATCTGGAGAAGATTTCGATATTACCGGTAATGCAAAAATATTAGTAGATCAAAAATACGCCAAACCTTTATTAGATGTGAACCTTACGGGCAATAAATTTAATGGAAATATCTTTAAATTACCAAATTTAGTAGAGGTAAAAAGAAATTCAAGAAATGAGATAGATCAAATTCAATGGTCAACAAAGCAGCTTGATTTTTTGGATGATAAAGAAGGCTTTGATGCAAATGTGCAAATCAATACTGCAGAATTTAAAACCGAGCAGAATATTTTGAAAGATTTTAATTTGGATGCGGTAATGAGAAACAACGTTATCACTATCAGGCAGGCAAGTTACGTATTAGAACACGGGCAAGTGTTTTTTCAGGGTTATTTAAGATCAGACTCAATGAATACAAGATTTTCTATTGTAAATTTGGACACTAAAAAGATTGGTAAGGTTATAGGAATTGACAATGTAAATGGTCAGGTAAGCTTAAATGGTGAAATCAAAACTCAAGGAAAAAGTTTTCATGATTGGGCTAGTAACTTATCAGGAGATGTAAACCTACAAGCGCAGGGAATAGAAGTTACTAATGTAGATTTTAATTCATTTATCACTAATTTGTTAAGCAGTAAGAATAAATCTGAAATTTCCACATTTGCTTATGTTGATATATATAATGGCAGTACATTTTTTGAAAATATTAGCGGAAAAGCAAGTATTAGTAATGGTATATGTTCAACTAGTTTACAATTCGGGATTGATCAAGCATCAGGGTCGATCTCTTCTAATTTAACCTTATCTAACTTCGCTTTAGCTTCTATATTCAGGTTCTTTTTCATACCACCAAACTATAGTAATCCAATCTATATCGATATGCATTTGGATGGCCCTATTTGGCGTCCTAAGATGAGTTTTGATGTAGACCAAATCTTCATCGCTCTGGTTGGCAAGAGGAATAGTTAATTTACTAACATCTGTTTATAAGAGTCATATGTGCTTGACACCTGGTTAATATTAGGTTAATATATTGATATGAGCGTTAAGTTGTAGGTAAAAAAAATGTTTAGCATGTTTTCAAATCTTTTTGGCAGAAATTCTAATAATCCGAGTATTATTGGAAGTAATGTAGAAGTTAGCCCTATAAAAGAAACAGTGACTCCTGTAGATATTGATGAGGGTTTTGAAGAGATTGATCTTGCAGAAATTGATGAGGAAGAATTTTTTGAATGTACAGCAACACAAGAAGAACTAAATTCGTTGCTTGAATCTGAATCACAAAGTAAAACTATTTCTTATGCCCTTAAGCCACTGCTTTATACTACAAAATATGGAGCTAAAGCGCTATCAGCAACAACGGTAGTTGTATCATACGCCTTAAATGGGGCTTCATATGGTATAGTTGGTATGTCTTATATTCCCCATGGTGCATCAAAAGTGCTTAAAAAATGCAAAGGAGAAGATAAAAACACAGTAGGGTATAAAATTACCACTTCTTCTCAGAACTTACTAGATTTTACGTCAAGTGCTATGTACGCTGTGTCATATATACCATACGGTGCTGGAGTAGTTTTAGATGGTGTATCTGGTATAGCGAATCAATTAGATTCCTCTTTATCTCCTGAAAAAATAGAGCAGATCTGCACTAAATCAGATTTGTTTGTAGACAACTTATCCAGTAAATTAAAGGGAATAAAAATAGAGAATTTTTCACAAGCTCTAGCGGTAGCTTGTTAGGCGTGTACGGTTTAGGGGACAATGAACTCATCTGAACGGATATCTTCAAGCTTATCTGTTCAATGGTGCGGTAGAAAATGGTTGCGTAGACAAAGTTGCTATAGCTAGTGCAACCCTACGTCATATCAACTATGTTTTTTTTAAATTTTTTGAATTTAGTTTTATTACAACTCTTGTTTATAATTTTGTATTTTTATTCAATTAGAAAATGCATTTTTGACAATAAACACCCTAATTTATCATAGAAAAATTTTATATCAAACAACAGTTACTGCTTAGATTTTATGGTTAACGAATATGTGCTTTAAGTGTGTGTGGACGCACATATTCGTTAACTTATTTTCTATGCAGATTTTTTTAATTCATATTAACTGCTTCTTTAAGCCTGGCATTAGCAATAACCATAATTTTACGCATTAGAGCTGTTATAGCTACCATCTTCTTCTTACCACTTTCAATGAGCTTGGAATAAAAGGCACCAAGTGCAGATTTGAGCAGCCATTGCAGCCGTTAGTACGAACATTGCTTCTACCGCCTGTTATTCTTCGATAACCAATAGCTTTTCCACTTTCTTTTGGATGCGCCAGCAAGACTTGCTACTTCTTTTCTGTTTAAGTAGCCAAGCTCTGGCATCAGACACACAAAATCTTGAGATAACTTTGCCTGGCACTGTTCTCAGAATTTTTTGGCGCTTCTGTAACTCTAGATTTTTATCTAAGAAAATGCGATAAACCAATTCCCTGTGTTTTCTAAAGTCACTAAAGAATTAGGTAAGATATCTGAAAACTTTTTAAACAATTGTTGCCAACCAGAAGCATTATTATCAAATTCGACAACACTCTTCTGTGTGTGAACCGCAACAACATTTTTAAATTTTCCGATGTCAATAAAGTTTTGATAAGATGTAACCATATTAATAACCTCGATAGTTTATTGATTTAAGATTGTAAACGGGTGCATACATATGTCCCATGCAACTATTCAAACGTATCGAGGGCTAGTGTACCTTGATATAAACGGTTGTCAACGCCGCGTCGGTCGCACACGCCCGCTATTCCTATAGTGAGTAGAGTTATCTTCCCTCTTGTTTCTTTTATAACATATTTTTAACTTACAACTGCCGCGGTATCTCTAGATCCCGCTAACAAGTAGCGGGATGACGAGATACCACCGCGAACCGTCATACCGCCGCGGTATCTCATCCGCTAACACATAGCGGAATGACGAATTACTTGACCTTTACAGGGATGACGGTTGTCGTTTAGCCATAAATATTAAGAAATTTACCAAACGAAAAAAAAGGCAAAAGAAGCCCTGATTATTGTCTATTTTCAGTATTGGCGTTTTTTAAGTCTTAAACACTGCAATTTAGCTGCTTTTAAATGCAACTCACCTTAGTTTAAATGTTTAAGAAATTTACTAAGCAGAAAAAAGGCAAAAGAAATCCCGTGTTAGCTAGTTGTCACTCTCTAATCCTGCAAATTGGCGTACTATACTGTCTTAAACGACTTATAAGCGCGTTTCGGCTTATATAGGTAAAAACCTAGAAATTTTTAAAGACATGCGATGCACGTAGTGCGAAAAATTAAACATGAGACGCCAAATACCCTAAGTTTTTTGTCATTAACCTGCACAGATTGCGAAGATAAATAAATAGCTTCACTTTCATGATAAGGGGGCTGGCGGAGTTTGTCAAGCAAGTTTTTTCGTTTCTAACGGTTGTTGCCAAAAACTATGTAAGGAGTCTAATGAGTTAACTTCCATATATCCTGAGTAGTTCTTGTGCATTAGCTTTGATTAGGATAGGGCATTTTCTGTCATTTAATAGGAAACGCAATATTTCAGTTGCACCTTTAATGTCGTTATTATGTATCTTTACTACAGCGATAGCTTCTTGGCTTGAATAAGGATACACTGCACTTGATTCTAAATTATCAATTTTATCTTTATTTATTTTTTCACCGTTGGAGTGAAGTAAGCTCATTACTTCTAAGTATTGTGCTAACTCACGCAAAACATTAGGAGCATCTTTATCATCTGCCAAATCATTATAAATAATAGATGCTGTGTCTGTTGGCATTGAATCTGAGATATGATTGAATGCGCGTTCAAAATTTGCTAAATACTCCCAATTTGAATCTATTTCTTCTAGCAGCGGCTTATTATCTTTTTTTAAGAATAATACTTCGTAAAATTTGTTACCTGCAGTTATAGATTGTTTTGTGTTATCAATGTTGCGCAATAAGTATAATGTGATGCCAACTAACATTGGCGCAAGTGCAAGCAGAAAGATGTATTTTTTCATGGTAATATTCCAAATAGTTATATATTTATACATTAATGCTTTTGATTTGCAAAAACATATTGACATAGTGATTATATCACATAATAATATTCTCAAAGTTGTTTGAATAGTTGGAGATTAAAATATTTCTAAAGTAGAAATAAAGACAGCAGTATTAAGCTAAATTATTTTTTGTCGGATTTATCCGATGTACCCTCAACCTTTTATAGGTTGAAGTCTAAATTTGAGAGTTTGATCCTGGCTCAGAATGAACGCTGGCGGCAGGCCTAACACATGCAAGTCGAACGGAGTTATATTGTAGCTTGCTATGGTATAACTTAGTGGCAGACGGGTGAGTAATGTATAGGAATCTACCTAGTAGTACGGAATAATTGTTGGAAACGGCAACTAATACCGTATATGCCCTACGGGGGAAAAATTTATTGCTATTAGATGAGCCTATATTAGATTAGCTAGTTGGTGGAGTAATAGCCTACCAAGGCAATGATCTATAGCTGATCTGAGAGGATGATCAGCCACACTGGAACTGAGATACGGTCCAGACTCCTACGGGAGGCAGCAGTGGGGAATATTGGACAATGGGCGAAAGCCTGATCCAGCCATGCCGCATGAGTGAAGAAGGCCTTTGGGTTGTAAAGCTCTTTTAGTGAGGAAGATAATGACGGTACTCACAGAAGAAGTCCTGGCTAACTCCGTGCCAGCAGCCGCGGTAATACGGAGAGGGCTAGCGTTATTCGGAATTATTGGGCGTAAAGGGCGCATAGGCTGGTTAGTAAGTTAAAAGTGAAATCCCGAGGCTTAACCTTGGAACTGCTTTTAAAACTGCTAACCTAGAGATTGAAAGAGGATAGAGGAATTCCTAGTGTAGAGGTGAAATTCGTAAATATTAGGAGGAACACCAGTGGCGAAGGCGTCTATCTGGTTCAAATCTGACGCTGAGGCGCGAAGGCGTGGGGAGCAAACAGGATTAGATACCCTGGTAGTCCACGCTGTAAACGATGAATGTTAAATATGGGAAGTTTACTTTCTGTATTACAGCTAACGCGTTAAACATTCCGCCTGGGGACTACGGTCGCAAGATTAAAACTCAAAGGAATTGACGGGGACCCGCACAAGCGGTGGAGCATGTGGTTTAATTCGATGCAACGCGAAAAACCTTACCACTCCTTGACATGGAAATTATACCTATTCGAAGGGATAGGGTCGGTTCGGCCGGGTTTCACACAGGTGTTGCATGGCTGTCGTCAGCTCGTGTCGTGAGATGTTGGGTTAAGTCCCGCAACGAGCGCAACCCTCATCCTTAGTTACCATCAGGTAATGCTGGGGACTTTAAGGAAACTGCCAGTGATAAACTGGAGGAAGGTGGGGATGATGTCAAGTCATCATGGCCCTTATGGAGTGGGCTACACACGTGCTACAATGGTGGCTACAATGGGCTGCAAAGTCGCGAGGCTAAGCTAATCCCTTAAAAGCCATCTCAGTTCGGATTGTACTCTGCAACTCGAGTGCATGAAGTTGGAATCGCTAGTAATCGTGGATCAGCACGCCACGGTGAATACGTTCTCTGGTCTTGTACACACTGCCCGTCACGCCATGGGAATTGGTTTCACTCGAAGCTAACGACCTAACCGCAAGGAGGGAGTTATTTAAAGTGGGATTGGTGACTGGGGTGAAGTCGTAACAAGGTAGCAGTAGGGGAATCTGCAGCTGGATTACCTCCTTAGGCTTTGTACATAACTCACCATTTTTAATGGTGGTGCTGTTATGTACTGTACTGCTGTCTTTACTTCTACTTTATTTTAATTTCCCGATAACGGAATTTTATGAGTGATAGACCTCTTTCTCCACATTTACAAATATATAAAGTACAAGTTACTAGTTTTTTCTCTATTATGCACAGATTGACTGGTATCTTGCTATTCCTTTTATTAATGATACTTTCTTGGTATTTCATATTACATGTTTACTTTCCTGAGTTACTTATAGTAAGGTACTTAAATGCATTATTATTCACTCCTGTTGCTAAATTAGCTTATGTCTTATGTTTTATAAGTTTTGTATATCATTTTCTTAATGGTATTCGTCATTTATTGTGGGATGTTGGGCTTAATTTGGAAATTACTGGCGTTTCAAGGAGTGCTATACTGCTGACAGTAACGCTACTTCTTTCTACTATGGCTTTTTTATTTATGTTTATATGAGTCAATCTGGAAATTCAGTACATCATTGGTGGGTCCAGCGTGTTTCTGCGATAATTTTATTATTCCTGTTTCCTTGGTTTATCTATTCATTTTCTTGCGCATTTTATACTGATAGCCCTTTGTCTTTTAGTGAAAAATTTATTAATCACCCTTTAGAGCTTTTATTTTTTGTTGTATTGTTGTTTTGCATTTTTTGGCACGCAGTTCTTGGAATGCAGGTAGTGTGTGAAGATTATATACACAGCATACCTTTGAGGATTTTTACAATTACATGTATAAAGTACTTATCAAGCATTACTTATATAACCCTCGCTTTTACAATCTTTATCTTCTACAGGCATATTTTCTTGTAAAATCACCGGTGCTGTGTTAATATATTATTAGTGTACTAGTTTTATTATTGAACTATAGCATTATAGCGATTTTGGTTTAGCAATATGTTAGAGACATTGAAAAAGTGGGGAACGGACCTTACGCTAAAAGTGAAGGATCTATTTACCTCACCTGAATCTCAAGTTTATGTCAAAGACCTTAGAAAGGTAATGGTATATAAGGATGGACGAAAATGCCGGTACTCAAAAAATTACGATGAAATTGTAAAATCTGGGAAAATTATAGAAGCTAAGAATAGCGAGGGTGAGACTATATATAAACTTTTATATGGCGAGAAAGACAAAAATGGAAGACAACCAAGTTTTGAATTAACTCTTGTCAAGGAAACGGACGATAGGTCTTATTTTACCATTGACTTTTTAGTTAATCCAGAAAAAAATAAGGATGTTAAGCACTATAATGGCTATTATAAACCATTTGGGTTTTCAAAAATCGATCTTGAAAAACATGTACCAATTTTTGAAGTTGATACTCAGTCACTTAAATTAACTAATTCTTCTTTTCTTGCTAAAAAAGGTTGCTTCATCAATGATGACACGGGAGAAGTTGATGAGAAAGATAGAGATGAAAAAGGAAGAAATGGAAAATTACTATACGCTAGTGATTACAAGAAGCTAAGCACCCATTTTTCAGAAATTAGAGATCAGGATGGTAATCTAGAGCTAGATAAAAGTCTTATATCTGTTCCTATCGTTTTTGCTACAAGCTTGGCTAAAGTTTGTACTAAATTGTTGACCTCTCTTCCTATAAAATTAGGGGAGTATTTAATAAGCGAACAAAACCCAATTGCAAAGTCTTTTGGTTATCTTTTATTTACTCCTGCAATGGCAGTAAAAAATTTAGTGAATATGGTAGCTACCATACTTAAGGCTCCAATTTTATTGTTTGTAGCAAATGAGAAAAAATATGGTGATGCTTACTTCACTATGTGGAAACACCAATTGAAAGAATGTTGGGAAGAAGCAAAAAGTGACTTTAATGTTATTAAAGGTGAAGAAAGGCTAAAGCCGGATCATGGGAATCGTGATTCACTAGTGGGCACATGGGATGAGCTTAACGCTAGAAGGCCAAAGAAACAAGGGAATGATAAAGAAGTTAGCAAGAGTAATGAAATACTAAAGAGTCCTGAGGAAGAACAAAATAAGGGTAATGAAATATTAAGTGATAAAAGAAAAGGTCATGTTGAGGAATTACAAAATAGAAGAAATTCACAGCAAGGGCAAGGCGCTACACATGATCACTCTCATTAGCAATTACTTTAAATCAACATTTACTTTCTTTATTAACTATTCCACAACAAAAACTTGCATGTATTTTGCCCTCAGTATAAGATATTAATTATTTAATTAATATCTTAACTAAATGCGCCCTGTAATATTGTGTGGTGGTAGTGGTAGCAGACTTTGGCCTTTATCTAAGCCAAAGCAATTTCAGAAAATATTTAGTCAGAACACTATGTTTCACAACACTTTGTTGAGGCTAAAAAGCGATTATATGCCGCCCATAATTGCTACAAATATACAGTACGAGTCATTAGTGATGGAGGAATTGCATGCACTGCAAGAATATAAAGTGATTTTCGAACCAGTGAAAATTGGAACAGCAGCGGCAATATTAATTGCTGCGCTTCTCTGCAATGAAAACGAGACAATGTTAATTCTGCCTTCAGATCATTTCATAGGTGATTTGAATAGTTTTTATGCTTCTACTCAAAAAGCGTCTAAGTTAGCCTCTGAAACTAACTCTATAGTCACTTTTGGGGTTAAGCCTAATGAATTCAATTCTGAATACGGTTATATAAATGCAGTTTATGATCAGAAAGAAAAATATCATATAGTGAAAGATTTTACAGAAAAACCTGAGCGTAAGTTAAGTAACGATCATTATTGGAACTCTGGAATATTTGTGTTTAAAGCAAAACGCTACATAGATGAGATCAAAAAATCTGCCCTGAATCTTTACAATTTATGTTTTAAACATTTCACACCGCAAGAGAGATTTCTGTATTTAAAACAACGAGATTTTGCAGGAATTGAAGGCATATCCATTGATTACTTGGTGATGGAGAAAGCAAAAAACGTTGCAATGATAGAAGCTAATTTCGATTGGTTGGATGTTGGAACTTGGAGTTCAGTTTTAGAATTGAGTGAGAAGTTTAGTAAAGAACCGGTGTCATTTCAGCATGTGATTAGAGAAAAAGAACCAGTTTCAACGACAAAAAGTAATAAAAATTTATTGGGTGGAGCTTGTAAGCAACCAAACAAAAGTCTAATTTCATTTATTCATAAAGTTAAGAAAGTAAAGGTGATAAGGAAAGAAGTTAAACCATGGGGATTTTGTAGTATAATTTTAATGAGCGAAAATTTTCTTATAAAATATCTTTTTATCAATCCATTAAGCTGCACTTCTAAGCAATTCCATCACTATAGAGATGAATGCCATATAGTGCTATCAGGGGTTGGGTATGTTAGTTTAGAAGACAAAGAATATGCTATAGCAAAAGACCATATGATAGAAATCCCAAGGGAAGTTTCCCATAGGATTGAAAATAGAAGCACAAGCTTTCCACTTGAAATAGTTGAATTTCAGATAGGAGAGCATTTATCTGATAATGATATAGTGAGGTTGGATGATGTATATGGAAGATTTTGAAATTCTAATGTTAAGGTCATAACTGTACGAACATTGTAATTTGAGGGCAAATCTCTACCAGGGAAGGGTGTCATCCCAGTGCTTCGACACTGGGATCCAGCTTTCATGCAACCTCATCAAAAACGTTTATTCAGCATAAGATCAGCTGCTTTCTACGCTCACCAAATCAGTTTACTTATTTGCAAGCAAAAATTTCCTGGATGCCAGTGTCAAGCACTGGCATGACACCATTTACTGTATGAATTACCTTAACAAAAACAAATGTTCGTATAGCTGTGTGTTAAGGTATTGAATATATTCTATAAGCCTGCTAAATTTAAGGAAGCAAAAATCTCTAGTTTTCAAATAAAGAAAAGTCTACAATTATATGAAGTTTCAAAAATATAATGTTTAACCTCAAAATATTTTGTAATGTCCATTGCCTTTGAAATTACTATGGCTGCTTGCTATTTGCGAGCGAAAAATGCCAGATTTTGCTCTATAATGACTTTGTTCTCTATTATCGGCATTGCCCTTGGAGTTGCAACACTAATAGTGGTGATGTCTGTGATGAACGGATTCAGAGCAAAGTTGCTTGACTCAATACTTGGCATTGATGGCCATATTAATGTTTATTTTGATAGGAACATAAATTCAGATTACCGCGCAGTATCAGAATCTATTGAGAAAATTCCAGGTGTATCAAAAGCTACTCCTATGACCAATGATCAAGTTATTATTGTAGCAAATGGTAGAATTGCAGGTAGCGTAGTGCGAGGTGTGTCAACTAAAGATTTGCTTGATAGTACTGCCGTTACAAATAATGTAATTATAGGTGATGTAAAAAAATTTGATGAAGGGATAATAATAGGAGCGCGATTGGCAGAAGCTTTGAACGTTGACTATGGCGACGAAATTACGTTTATATCATCTGAAGAATTTGATGCATTACTTGGTGAAATGCCGCGAATGAAAAAATATAAAGTTATAGCAATATTTGATATGGGTATGCTTGAGTATGATAATACCTTGATATATATGCCTCTAAAATCAGCACAAGCCTTTTTTAATTATAAAAATAGCATAAAAAGTATAGAAGTACTTGTAGACGACGTTACTAGAGCTGATAAGCTGGCAGATGCTATAGAAAAAGAAATAGGAATGAAAGCTGAAAGTTGGCAATCACAGCAAAGCCATTATTTTAGTGCTTTAAAAACTGAAAGAAATGTGATGTTTTTAATTCTTACTTTGATTATAGTTGTAGCAGCGTTTAATATTATCTCAAATTTAATGATGATAGTGCAAGAAAAGAAATCCGCGATTGCAATTATGCGTACATTTGGTGCAACAAGTGGAAGCATTATGCGCATATTTTGCGCTTGTGGTCTATTAATCGGTTTTACGGGAACTTGTCTTGGCTGTATTATAGGTGTCGTTTTTTCTCTCAATATCGAAAGTATTAGAGTATTTTTAGAAAACGTTACTAACGTCAAGCTGTTTGATCCTATGATATACTTTTTTTCAAGTTTACCGGTGATATTAGTCCCTCAAGATGTAGTAAGTATTTCTGCACTTGCATTACTCTTATCATTTTTAGCGACAATTGCTCCTGCATTGCAGGCAGCTGCACAAGATCCTGCGGAGATACTACGTTATGAATGATACTCAGCAAAAGTACATAGGTTGGTTCTTAATTGTATTGTTATTTACCGGTTACATCACAATAAATAACATAATCTTTTTAAAAATAAATCAGCAAGAGAGTGAAAATAATGTGAAAACTTTAATGGAAGGCATGGATGAGCTTAGAATGTTGCTTGAAGTTAATCAATCTAGAATGGAAAAAAGGATATTTGACTTCAAGAGAAGTCTGCACACTCAATGTGAGCAAGGTGATAATAACTCAAGATGTAAGAACCTTGCAAAATTGCTATTACTTGTAGTTAAAATGAAGAATTCGTTATTGCGAGAAGCAAAATTTGATAATCATATAAATTCAATAAAGCCTTTGACATCAGAGCTTGACGATCCAGAGATAGAAAATGCAGTAGATGAATTAGAAAATTTGAAAGAGATAAATACCTTACACGAATTGAAGTTATCTTTTGAAAAAACTATTGATACTATCTATTACAACAAAAGTACATTGTCTAAAAAAATCATTTCAAACTGGATAAAGGTAGACGACCGAAATGATCCATTAAGAGTAAAGTTTGCGGAAATTGAGGAGTCAATAAACGATAATGATTGGCAAAGTATAGCTACTACAGTAAAAGATTTAACGCATTCAGAGTTCAAACCATGGCTGAATAAATTGAATGGTCTTATTGTAGCTTCTAAGAATATTTCAACAATATATCATCACTTATTACAATATATCTCATGATTTATTTTATAATTTTCGCTCTTTCGTTTTTATTTGGCATATGGGTCAAGGTAAGTGGTGAAGTAATAAAATTAGAATTAGGCAATTACACTATAAGTATTGATCTATATTTCATTATTTTTACTTGTGTAGTTTTATTATTTTTATTAATTACACTTGTACGCTTTTTTTCTTCCATTTCATCAACATTTGCCAACATAAGAAATAGAAGAAGGGATAGGGAAGAATTGCTTCTCTTTGAAGCTTTCTTTAGCATAGACTTAGACAATATAGAGAACGCCCAAAAGGTAGTTAAAAGTTTAAATGAAAAAAGCAATAGGTTATCTTTAATAAAGCTCTTTAACTCAGGTAAGACGGGAAATTACAGCTTTTTCAGTAACGGTTTAACAAACGTTGCAAATCAGAATCGTAACTTAGCTCTACTTCTGGCCAATAAGCTGATCGTTCACCTCAAACAAGAAAAAGTAGTCTTTCAAAAATTTATAGAATATTGCTCTAGTTCAATTAATGATAAAATGCTATCTATTCCCTTTCAAATAGAGCATTGCATATTGAAAGAAGATTGGATTAATGCAATTTTGAGGTTGAAGGAAGCAGTTAAGTTCAATATTTTTCTTCCCTTTGACCATAAAGAAATGTTTGCAGTTTTTTATTGTGCTTTGGCAAAACAATATGAAAGTAAAGGGGATTTTAAAGGGGCTATAAAGTCTTTATTCAGAGCGCAAAGTTATTATGCAACCTTTCGGTCCATTAATTATTTAAAAGCAGAATTATATATTAAACTTGGAAAAATCAGAAAAGCTTCTGCAGTGCTAGAGGCAGAATATGCAGTAAATCCTACTCCTCAGTCAGCTAAAATGTACATCAATTTAAATAGTAAAGGTGCTGAAAGACTATACAACTTACGCCCTGATTATTATTTTAGTTACTGTTTACTTGCTTTGTCCTTAATGAGTTCAGGTAAATATGATCTTGCAAGTCAATATCTAGATACTGCTATGAAAAAAGCTAATTACATGTCAATCTACTTTATTGTAATACAACTCAAGGTTACATTGCAAGAACACGACAAGGTAATTTATTGGCTAAACAAGATGGGCTCAGAAGCTTTGCCTGATCCAGGCTGGAAGTGTAAAAATTGTAACAGAGAACTAAAACAATGGGATCATAAATGTTCAAATTGCAATAGTTTTAATTGTGTTTATTATATATTATAAGGTTCCACAAAGTGTGATGATAATAATATATGGAAAATTACCATCAAAGACCTCTATTGAACAATTTTTGGAGTAGATCTCTTAATATAACCTTTATTTCAAAATAATAAACCTGCAAGTTTTTTAGTTAGACTTGGTTCTAATGTCAAAAAAACTTGCTTTTAGACACTAACAATTATATATTTTAATAAATCAGGGTTGTATACAAAATGAAGAGCTTAAAGGAATTATCCTTAAGAATTAAGAATATTAAGTCTGTACAGAAAACCACGAAAATAATGCAAATGGTTTCTGCAGCAAAGTTGTTACAAAGCCAAAAGAAGTTATTAAATTCAAAATTATATGTATCTAAGCTGCATAGCATTATTTCTTCATTAATGCTATCAGTTGATCAAGAATTACTGGCAAAAATTCTAAATGTCAGTAACGACGGTTCTTACCTAGTATTCATTGTTGCGTCTGATCGTGGCTTGTGCGGCAACTTTAACTCTTCTATTGTCAAATTTAGTCAAGAGCGTGCAAATAAGTTAATCGCAAATGGCAAAAAAGTAGATATTGTATTTCTTGGTAAAAAAGCTTTTGATGTAGGTAAAAATAGATTTGACTCTAAAAGTATCTTAAAAATTGAAAATAGTAAGGGAATCACGTTAAAGCACGTAGAAGCTTTGGTTGATGGTATAGATTTAAGTAAATACGATAAAGTTAAAGTTTTTTATAGTAAATTTTATAATACCTTCACGCAAAAACCAATGTTGGAAACAATAAAACCATGGAGTAAAGACTCATCCTTGATTGATAACTCTCTGGCTGGTCCAACAACAGATTACGGCTATGAGTATGAACCACAAAATATTGAATTTGTTTTAAAATCTTTGATTCAAGATTACGTTGTAATTGCTCTTTACTCTGCTTTACTTGAAAGTGCAACAAGTGAGAATAGTGCTAGGATGGTTGCTATGGAATCAGCAAACAGAAACACTAAAGAGATGCTGAACAAACTAGCATTGCTTTATAATCGTTCTCGTCAAGCAGCAATTACAACTGATTTAATTGAAGTTATAGGTGGTGCAGAGTCTTTATAAAAATCTAAGGAATAGAAAATGAATATATTAAATATTGCAGCAGATATCACTAAATTAATAAAAAAGCAGAATCAAGACGCGGAAGTTACAATATATGAGACTAATAAAACTTCAGTTTCTCAGCGTCTATCAAAAATTGAGCAAATATCACAATCTAAAAATTGCACTGTAGGAATCAGAGCTATAGCAGGTAAGAACAAAGCTGCGTATATTTCTACAAACGATTTGAATAATCTTAGTGATACGGTGAGCCAAGTGGTAGAAATGGCAAAGAATGCGCCAGAAGATCCTTGCATTAATTTTGCTGTAAATGGTAGTAATTATATCTCTTCTGCAGATTTAAGTATCTCAGATAATAATGTTGTAACCGTTGATAACCTAAAAGAAATTGCTGAAGCTGCAGAAAATTCAGCCCTTGCACATAAGAGTATCACTAATTCTGAAGGAGCCTCTTCTTCATATGCTTTAGTGAATACAGTATTATCGACTGTTTCTGGTTTTATTGGCTCGTTTAGTAAATCAACCTTTGCTAATCAGGTCTCTGTTGTTGCTGGAAGAGAAAGTGAAATGAAGGTTGGTTACGATTATGATATAGCATGTAATTTTAGTGATTTAAAGTTGCCAGAGTTAATAGGAAAAGAAGCAGCAAAAAGAGCAGTTGATCAATTGAATTCACGTACAATTAAAACTGGTAAATTTCCAGTTATTTTTGAAAAAAGAGCAGCAAAAGGGCTAGTAAAAAGTTTCGCTTCTGCTATAAATGGGAGCAGTATTATAAGCAACAGTTCTTTCTTGAGGGGTAGTTTAAACGCTCAGATTTTCAATGATAGAATTAACATTATCGATGATCCATTGTTGCCAAGAGGCATAGCATCGAGACCATTTGATGGAGAAGGGATAACTAGCAAGAAAAATATATTTGTAAAAAATGGAATATTACAAAATTGGATTTTAGACTTATACTCGGCTAGAAAATTAGACTCAGAAACAACCGGAAGTGCAACTCGTGCAAGTAATGCTGCAGTTATTCCTGCAGCTAGTAACCTCTACATTGAGAATGGTAATGTATCGTTTGAAGAATTAATTCAGGAAGTAAAAGAGGGAATATATGTAACTGATTTATTTGGTTTTGGTGTTAATTTAATCAATGGTGATTACAGCCAAGGCGCTTCCGGATTTTTTATAGAAAATGGAAAAATAACGTATCCAATACATGAGATTACCATTGCTAGCAATTTGAAGGATATGTTTAGCAATTTAGTCGTTGCAGATGATCTAACTTTTTGTGGGCAATTTAATTCACCAACGATTAAAGTTAGCGAAATGACGGTTGCAGGTTCGCTTAACGATTAAAAAATTTATTTGCATTAAGTACAACAATTGTGTATTATTGTCATGTAATGTTAAGAATAGACTATGGAGTATAAAGGTTTAGTTTCAATAGCTAAGCTTAAAGCATTCTCAATCGTAATTTCAAAGTTTTTCATCACATTAGTAATGTTAGTTAATAATTTAGGAGTTGTTTAAATGGAATTTGGTAATGTAAAATGGTTTAATGCCGAAAAAGGCTATGGTTTCATCAAGCCAGAAGGTAAAGGGGGTGACGTTTTTGTACATATTAGCACATTGGAACGTTCAGGAATAAGGCCTGAGACACTTAAAGGAGAGAATAAAGAGAAGGGGATAAAAGGAGAAAGGGTGAGTTATGAGGTTAAAGAGGAGCGCGGTAGAAATGGAGAAGATAAAAAATCTGCAATAAACTTAAGATTGGAAGATTAATCTATTATGAAGTCTTTTAATAGGGTTAACGTATTGTGAATAATTTTCATGAGATGGGTCTCCCAGCTTCGCTTACACAAGCTCTAGATAAAAATAATCTTTTCGTCCCAACTCCGATTCAAATACAAGCGATTCCCTTAGCGCTACAAGGTAAAGATATTCTCGGGTCTGCTCAAACGGGAACTGGAAAAACTTTGGCATTTGCTATTCCGTTGGTTGCTAAGTTGCTGAATGAGCCTAACACTGGTTCAGCTTTAGTCATCGTGCCAACCAGGGAGCTTGCGCATCAGGTAACAAATGAGATAAGAAAACTCTTATTTCAAAATTCTGCACTAAGGGTCGCTTTATTGATTGGTGGTGAGCCTATTTTTAGGCAGCTAAATCAGCTTCAGAAAAAACCACAAATTGTAATAGGTACTCCTGGTCGTATTATAGACCATATTGAGCGTAAACCTTTGATTACTCGCAATGTTAGCGTTCTTGTGCTTGATGAAACGGATCGTATGTTTGATATGGGCTTTGGAATTCAAATTGAAGGGATCATGAAATATCTGCCAAAAATACGGCAGACTCTTATGTTTTCTGCAACTCTTCCTAGTGATATAGTTAAACTTACTGAGAAGTACCTTAATCGACCAGAACGTATTTCTGTTGATTGTGAGACTACAACTTCTGTAAAAATTAAGCAAGAAATTGTTTATGCATCAGAATCAGAAAAATATGAAAAGCTTGTTACACAACTATGTCAGCGCGAAGGATCAATCATTATCTTTGTCAAAACAAAGCAAGGAGCGGATCAGCTAGCTAGCAGATTGCACAAAGATGACTATAGCGCTTTAGCAATTCATGGTGATTTAAGGCAGCACAAGCGCGAAAGGGTCATTAATTCTTTTCGTCGTGGCCGCAATCAAATCATGGTTGCAACAGATGTTGCTTCTCGCGGCCTTGATATTCCCCACATTCAACATGTTATCAACTATGATGCACCACAATCGCAAGCTGACTATATTCATCGTATAGGCAGAACTGCACGTGCTGGAGCTGAAGGGCATGCGCTATCTTTTGTTACACCTCAAGATAAGAGAAGACTGCCTGCATTGGCAGACAAAGAAGGAGAGCCAAATTTTGATTGTAGTGTGCAATTTAAAAAACGTAATAGCAAAAAGGTCTTTAAAAGGCTAAGTACGTTAAAGACTAAATACGGTAGAAAAAAGATCAATGCATTTAAGAAGAAAAGTAGAGTACTAGAAAAAGCGTATTAAATAGGATTTACCTACAACTTGATAAGCGTAAAACTCGTCATTCCGCTACTCATTAGCGGAATCTATGCTGAGATATCGCGGTGCTATGACGTAGATCCATAGTGGGGATTCAAATTGGCTACAGCGAACTGCTGGATTTCAATTTTTTTAATAATTGTGTGCTATTCATTATATATGAGTTCCCACTTTTAAAGAGAATAGAAGATGATTTCCAAAAACTTGGAGGCAAGTTTGAATAGAGCGCTACTCATTGCTTCTAATTTTAATCTTAAATATGCGAAAGTAGAACATTTATTGCTGGCGTTAACTAAAGACGTGGACGTAAATTACGTTTTATCAAGATGTAATATCAGAGCCGATGAAATCATAAATATGGATAACATTCTATCAAGATGCAATATTAAGGCTAATGATTATAATAATAATATAAAAGGGTTTTTACAAAGCAGTTCTGAATTGATTATCAGTGGAGTTAAACCTAGCTCAATGTTTCAATGCATAATACACAGAGCAATAATACGGGCTCATAGCTTGGGAAAAAAAGAAATAAATGGAGCAAATGTTCTAGTAGAAATTTTGTCTGGGCAAGACTTATACGTTGAAGATCTATTGCAGAAACAAAATGCGAAAGATTCCAATTTGATTTACCATATATCTAATATGAAATACTCTAACGATATAGATGAATACACCACCAATCATAAAGTAAAACTTGATAAAAATAATGACGCTCCTACTACAGTAAATAAAGGTGAGCTACTAAAAGATGAGGAAATTCTACAAAGTTATTGTAAAAATTTAAATGACTATGCAAGAAGCAAAAAAATAGATTATGTTATTGGTCGTGATTATGAATTAAATCGCACTATAGAAATATTATTGAGGCGTAGAAAAAACAACCCTTTATATGTTGGAGACCCAGGTGTTGGCAAAACAACAATAGTTGAGGGTTTGGTACTCAAGATCATTGAAGGCAGTGTTCCGAGTGCGCTTAGGTCCAGTATAATTTATGCTTTGGATTTAGGATCACTCCTTGCAGGGACACGCTACAGAGGTGATTTTGAAGAGAGAATAAAATCTATAATAAAAGCGATTGAGGCAAAACCAGGTGCTATCCTTTTTATTGACGAAATACACACTATCATTGGAGCAGGTTCTACAAGTGGTAGCTTTCTTGATGCAGGTAACCTACTCAAACCTGCGCTTGCAAGAGGTACACTGCGTTGTATAGGTGCAACTACATATAGAGAATACAGCACTAGTTTTGAAAAAGATAAAGCACTAGCGAGAAGGTTTCAAAAAATTAATGTTAAAGAATCTTCTGTTAATGAAACGATAAAGATACTAGATGGTATAAAGCACTACTATGAAGGGTATCATGGAGTATATTATACAAAGAATGCCATTAGGTCTGCGGCTGAACTTTCGCATAAGTATATTACTGGGCGAATATTACCTGATAAAGCGGTTGATGTTATTGATGAGGCAGGGGCATATTGTAAATTGCTAAGAAACAGGGGTAAAATTGTAAATAGTAGAGATATTAAGAATACCATTACTAGAATTACAAATGTGCCTTGCGGATCTGAATCTGATGATTTGCAGAAAGTAAAGTCTTTAAAAACTAATCTAGAGAAGGTGATTTTTGGCCAAGAGCAGGCAATAGAATCTCTTGTTAATTCTATTAAAATTGCTAAATCTGGGTTGAGAAATTACAATAAGCCTTTAGCAAATTATCTTTTTGCAGGGCCAACCGGTGTTGGTAAAACCGAGCTAGCAAAACAATTAGCAGAAAGCATGGGCATGAATCTTATACGCTTTGATATGTCCGAATATATTGAATCTCATACGATATCAAGGATGATTGGTTCTCCTCCTGGATATGTAGGTTATGATCAGGGTGGGTTACTCACAGAATCTGTATCTAACAATCAATATAGTGTTGTGCTGCTTGATGAAATTGAAAAGGCCCATAGCGATATCTATAATATATTGCTACAAATTATGGATTATGGTTGTGTTACAGACACTTACGGACGTAAAGTTAACTTTTCCAATATAATTTTAATTATGACAACTAATGCAGGAGCAGTTGAACGCAGCAAAAGTTTTGTTGGCTTTGGGCATAAAAATTTTAACATTGGTGATAGCGAAAAAGCAATAGAACAGGTTTTTAGCCCTGAATTTCGTAATCGTCTTGATGCGATTATTTCTTTTTCTGACTTAAGTACGGATGTGATTTTGCATATTGTGGATAAATTTGTCCTAGAACTGAAAAAGCAACTGACGCAAAAAGGCATAAACTGCTTAGTAGAGGATGAAGTGAAATCTTATCTTGTACAAATGGGTTATAGTAAGGAAATGGGAGCACGTCCGATAGAGAGACTTATTGAAAAAGAGATAAAAAGTTACTTAGCGGAAGAAATACTGAATCGTAAATTAACAAAAGGAAAGAAATTAAGAATCTATATGAATAAAGTAGAAAATAAAATTGCTTTTGATATAGTTTAAAATCCTTGTATTGAACTTCATCTTTGTTACAATTTATAACTTAAATTTAATTTGAATTATAGTGATAAGTGATAAAGTAAAACAAGTCCTAAGCTACTACGAAAGTGAAAACCCCGGGGTAAAAGCAAATCTTACTCGTATTCTCATGCATGGAAAGCTTGGCGGTACTGGCAAGTTAGTGATTCTGCCAGTAGATCAAGGATTTGAGCACGGGCCAATAAAAAGCTTTGAAGTTAACCCTGATGCTTATGACCCACATTATCATTTTCAGCTTGCAGTTGATTCGGGAGTAAGTGCATATGCTGCTCCACTTGGTATGATTGAAGCTGGTGCTTCAACTTATGCTGGAATGCTCCCACTTATTTTGAAACTTAATAGTTCCAACTCCTTACATTCAAAAAATCTGACTTCTGATCAAGCAATAACCTCTTCTGTGAAAGATGCACTGCGTTTGGGCTGCTTGGCTGTTGGATTTACTATATATCCTGGTTCTGCTAAGTGTTTTGATATGATGGAAGAAGCCCGTGAAATCGTAGCTGAAGCCAAATCTTATGGGCTTGCAGTAGTGCTATGGTCTTATCCACGTGGTGAAGGAATTTCCAAAGAAGGTGAAACAGCAGTTGATGTTATTGCCTATGCTGCGCACATAGCAGCTTTACTTGGCGCTAATATAATCAAAGTAAAACTTCCAACTAAATATTTGGAAAGGGAGAAAATAGAAACAGAAAATATTGAATCATTATCTAAAAGAATTGAATATGTTAAAAGATCTTGTTTTGCAGGGAAA
Organism: Wolbachia endosymbiont (group A) of Pogonocherus hispidulus; assembly: GCF_964028195.1. NCBI lineage: Bacteria > Pseudomonadati > Pseudomonadota > Alphaproteobacteria > Rickettsiales > Anaplasmataceae > Wolbachia > Wolbachia endosymbiont (group A) of Pogonocherus hispidulus. Next base: position 1,533,366 of record NZ_OZ034750.1, on the reverse strand, counting down.
AGAATAGTAGTTTTTTCTGGTGGCGAATCGAAATCAGTGAATGACATATGCAATGAAGCGAAAGAAATTAAGCAGGGTGGTGGTAATGGTTCAATCATTGGACGTAACACTTTTCAACGCAAAAGGGAGGAAGCTTTATCTATGCTAAAAGATATAATGGATATCTACACATAAAAAACGGCTGGGTGGCAGAATGGCTTATGCGGAGGACTGCAAATCCTTTTATACCGGTTCAATTCCGGTCCCGGCCTCTTTCATTTTCTATATCTTGTAAAAGTTGCTCAATTCAACAGTAGCTTTAAGTGTGTAGCCTATAGAGAAAGCTTATCCGTTATTCATAAGTAAAATCAATTTCTTTTCAAGTTATGGTTATACTCTTATAGTGTTGCATGGTAAAAAATAAACTAAAAATAAGCAAAGTGTTTTACAAAATGATATTACGTAATTTATTGTTTTTACTGCCGCCTGAAGTTGCTCACTCTTTGGCAATCATGGCATTAAAGAAAATACCTTATAAGAATCCTATAGAGCTGCCAGAATCTTTGAGTGTGAATTTTTTTGGTAATAAGCTCAGAAGCCCCGTGGGCCTGGCTGCAGGTTTTGACAAAAATGCAGAAGTTATAAGGCCTATGCTTTCATTTGGTTTTGGGTTTATTGAAACTGGTACTGTAACTCGTAATCCACAATATGGAAACAAAAAACCAAGAATTTTTCGGTTAATTAAAGATCAAGGGGTAATTAACAGATTGGGATTTAACAATAAAGGAATAGACTATTTTCTTAAACAAATAGATGAAACCAAGCTTGATGACTGCATTTTTGGCATAAATATAGGAAAAAATAGTGCATCGAAAGACCAAATTAGTGATTATGTTGATTTAATAAAGATGGTATATGGAAAAAGCAATTATATAGTGCTGAACATCTCATCCCCAAACACGCCTAATTTACGCAATCTGCACAATAAGCAAGAATTATCGGAATTGTTGAAATCCATAACTCTAACCCGGAAATCAATTGATAATTCCGCAATAATATTAAAAATCTCACCAGATATAGATCAGCAAACGAAAGAAAATATCGCTGAGCTTGCGTTGGAATATAAGATTGACGGATTAACAGTAAGCAACACTACGGTCAGTCGAGATAACTTACATTCCCACCACAACGAAAGTGGCGGATTGAGTGGCAAACCACTGTTCAAACTTTCAACCGAGTTATTGGGCGATATGTACAAATTTACTAAGGGCAAAATATTATTGATAGGGTGCGGAGGAATCTCAAGTGGTGCTGATGCATATAAAAAAATAAAGGCAGGAGCCTCTTTGGTGCAGTTGTACACTGCTCTCATATACCACGGACCTCAAGTTGTAAACAAAATTAATCTAGAACTTGCAGAACTAATAAGAAGAGATGGATTTAGTAACATTAGTGAGGTGGTGGGTTGTATACATTAATTTTGGAAGTTGGTGGTATTATTTTAATAAAATAAAACTAATTCTCTGGTATAAAGGTGGTAGAAAGTGCTTTTCTTTTAAATAATGGGTATGAAGAGTTTGAATGATACAATATCTAAGATCATTGATTATAAATTTACAAATTATGCAATATTAGAGGAGGCACTAACTCACCCAAGCGTAAATAAAAGGAATAGCAAAAACCAGATTGTAAGCTACGAAAGACTAGAGTTTTTAGGCGATAGTGTTTTGAATATGGTCGTATCTGCCATACTGTTTAAACTATTTCCTGAGGAAAAAGAAGGAGCATTGGCAAAAAGAAAGACGGATTTAGTTTGTGGCAACACCATTGCTAATGTTGCTAAAGAAATAAAATTAGGCAGCTTTATCATCATGAATAATAGTGAACGCTGCAACGGAGGGAGATGTAATCTAAAAAATTTAGAAAACTCGCTTGAAGCACTAATAGGTGCAATTTATATTGATGGCGGACTTGAAAATGTTGAAAAATTTATTACCCAATATTGGGAAAAGCTAGCTAAAGGCATGCTTGACCCCCCTCAAGATCCTAAAACCTCACTGCAAGAGTGGACTCAGAAAAACAAATTGCCTTTACCAGAGTATGAGCTTGTAAAACAAACTGGACCAGCGCACAATCCTGAATTTACTATATCAGTTTGCATAGAAGATTATGGTAAAGTTTCTGCATGCGCTTCTAGTAAAAAGATTGCTGAACAAAAAGCTGCTGAGTTGATGCTAGAAAAAATTGGAAAAGACGCTTCAATTTAGGCAAAATAGGCATTAATAGACTTCTTTAAAAATTCATGTAAGGAGCTCAAAATTGTGGATAGCAGCAATCAAATTAAATCTTAAACCAAAACGTTTTCGTCGGTTTCTATGTCTATCGGAAATTATTTTAAACCTTTTCAATTACGTTTTCAACTATTGCCCTTTGGATCATAAGTGTTCTGTTCTCTTTTTTTTGTTCTTTGCTTAACGGATTCTTTTTCGTTTTCCTGTGCGGTAATACAACATTTTTGTGTATCTTCTGCATTCCCCTGTAGCCGGCATCAGCTAAGATTTTAGTTTGCGACAATACTGCTATCTTTGATTCTCTAAACATCCGAAAATCATGTTTTCTACCATTCGCTCAAATGTTGCTTTTTTTACCCCTGTTAAACGTCGAAACTTTTCTCCTTTTAACTTTTCTATTTCCTTATATTTCATGCTTTCAAATACTTGATCTTACACTCCCTCTAACAATTTTGAAAGAAGTCTAGTGAATGGTCACGTTAAAACATATTTTTAAATTTCTGCCAAAATCCTGGTTTATTATCATTAACCTTTGTAAATGTTATATTTAAACTGTATTTCGGATCATTTGGCACGTCGTATTTTATGCTAAATGTTGAAACTTTATCGTTATTGTAAATATGTACATCATCATATGATAGCTTTGTTGTGTAACACTTTACATGCTTTTGCTTATCATACACTAAATCACCTGACTCCCTTTCTAGTTCCACAAATTTCGTTTTTTTCTGACATTCCTTCATTTTTATTAAATCCTTATCTAGTGATATTGAAACTGGCAACGTATTTCCAGCATATTCTTTAGCTAAAAGTTCACTTTGAGGATACATTTTTATTTCCCTGCCAAAATGTGAGTCTATGAAATTATTACTCCAAAATTTATCGCCAGAATGCATGTACTCATCAGTAGCATACGGTACCCCACCATAACTGCATTGAACTTTGTAATCTCCAACACCGTTGTTTTGAAAAAAATCATGAATGGCAGTGTAGCTACCGGCAGCATCATTTATATAATCCATTACTTTATTCCTTAAACTTTTAGCTCATTATATCATAATCATTATGCCAATCAATCAAAAAAGCTCTCCCTTGCTGTTTTTAAAACCGATTTTGAGCAAGCGCTCTCGATTAGTTGGGAGCGTATTTATAAGATTGTGACATTCGTGTCTCCCAGTTTTTCACATACTGCTGAATCAATTCAGGATAATCTGTAATAATTAATAAATTTTCAGCATTTCCTTTTTCAGCTGTCTTACTCAGGTTAAATGACCCTGTGATAACTTTTTGATTATCAACAATCATTATCTTATTATGAGCAATTTTTGGCTTATCATCGATCCAAATTGGTACTCCACCTGAAAATAATTCACTTATAACACTATATTTTGAGTAGAGTTGTGATTTATCTAAGATGACTTTAACATCAACACCGCGTTCTTTAGCATTAATCAAAGATTTTGCAACTGTTCCAAGAGTAAATGTATATTCTTGAACTAAGATAGATTTTTTAGACTGATCTATTACGCTGATTATCGGTACAGCACAATCTTCTCCAGGTGAAAAGCAAACCGTAGCTTTTGGGCAGGGCGAAAATATAAAACCCGCATAGTAATACAGAGAAAAACACATTAACAAGAATAAAAAGTGAAAAAGCCTCACAACAACCCACCCCCGGATATACGGCGATAGGCTACATCATAATTTAATCACCTGTCAATAGACTTCTTGCATAACCATATAACAAACTTTTATTGGAAATAGAAACGAAAAAACCTACTTGACAAACTCCGCCAGTCCCCTTATCATGAGACTGAAGGTATTCAGTTATCTTCATCTGTGCAGATTAAACAGCAAGAAAACAACGTAGTTGGCGTCTTATTTTTAATTTTTTGCACTATGTGCACCTTATGTCTTCACAACATTTCTGGGTTTTTACCTATATAAGCTGAAACGCGCTTATAAGTCGTTTAAGACAGTATAGTACGCCAATTTGCAGGATTAGGGAGTGAACACTAATTACCACGGGGTTTTTTTTGCCTTTTTTTCTGCTTAGTAAATTTCTTAAACATTTAAACTAAGGTGAGTTGCATTTAAAAGCAGCTAAATTGCAGTGTTTAAGACTTAAAAAACGCCAATACTGAAAATAGACAATGACCAGGGTTTCTTTTGCCTTTTTTTTTATTTGGTAAATTTCTTAAACATTTATGGCTAAACGACAACCGTCATCCCGCTGCTTGTTAGCGGGATCTATGCTTTGAGATACCGCGGCGGTATGACGGTCTGCGGCAGTATGACGGTTCGCGGTGGCATGACGATAACCTCGTCATCCCGCTGCTTGTTAGCGGGATCTATGCTTTGAGATACCGCGGCGGTATGACGGTCTGCGGCAGTATGACGGTTCGCGGTGGCATGACGATAACCTCGTCATCCCGCTGCTTGTTAGCGGGATCTATGCTTTGAGATACCGCGGCGGGATGACGGTTCGCGGCGGGATGACGGTTCGTGGCGGTATAGTAATTCGTCATTCCGCTACCCGTTAGCGCCGCGGCGGTATAGCTATAGAATGACAAAAAAAGGGCACTGTGACGGACTTAAATCACAATTATCAGTTAATGCTAATCGCGGTATTACAAAAAACGCCAAACTTTTTTCTGCTTTTATGCAAGAAGTCTAGTCCATATATTCTTCCCACTTTTCCGTAACTTTTCTTACTATTTCCTCACTCATTTTAATTTTCTTTCCCCACTCTCGTTTGGTTTCAGGCGGGATTTTATTTGTCGCATCAAATCCCATTTTACCTCCAAGGCCACTTTCAGGGGAAGCAAAGTCTAAATAATCAATAGGTGCATTTTCTATCATGATTGTATCACGCACAGGGTCCATTCTCGTTGATATTGCCCACATCACTTCCTTCCAATCACGTACATTTATATCATCATCAACAACGATAATAAACTTCGTGTATAAAAACTGCTTGAGAAAAGAAAGTATGCCCATAACAATTCTTTTTGCCTGCCCTGGATAGGATTTTTTTATCGACACTACCGCTATTCTATATGAGCAACCTTCTGGCGGCAGATAAAAGTCCACTATCTCTGGAAATTGATTGATAAGAATGGGCACAAAAATTTCATTGAGTGCTTCACCAAGAATCGATGGTTCATCAGGTGGCTTGCCAGTGAAAGTGCTGAGATAAATTGGATTTTTGTGCATAGTAATTGCAGTAATATTAAATTCTGGAAATTGCTCAACAGAATTATAGTAGCCAGTGTGGTCTCCGTATGGCCCTTCGTCTTGATATCTATCCAAACTCACATAGCCTTCCAGAACGATTTCTGCGTGAGCTGGCACTTGAAGTGGGATAGTCTTACAATTTACAAGCTCAAGCGGCTTCTTTCGTAGTAGTCCAGCAAATTGGTATTCTGACAATGTTTCTGGCACCGGGGTTACTGCAGCAATAATCGTTGCAGGATCACTACCGATCACAGCAGCAGCGGGAAATTTCATATTTTGTTCCTTCTCTTTCCATCGTTTATGGTGACCTGCACCACCACGATGTGCAAGCCAGCGCATTAGAGTCGTTTTTTTATCTATGACCTGCATACGATATATTCCAAGATTGAAATTATCTTGTTTGTCTTTTGTGGGTCCTTTTGTTACCACAATCGGCCAGGTGATAAGTGGTGCAGGTTCATTTGGCCAGCATGTTTGAATGGGCAGTAGACTTAGGTCCACTTCATCCCCAGTTAGCACCACTTCTTGACATGGAGCTTTGTTCACGACTTTACTTCGCATCGATAACACGACTTTCAACAAAGGAAACATTTTTATAGCATCCTTAAAGTTTTTCGGTGGTTCAGGAGATTGCAAAAATGCTAGAAGTTTACCAAGATCTCTTAGTTCACCAGGGTTCATGTTCAACCCCAATGCAATCCTCTTAATAGTACCAAATAAATTCACCAAAACAGGGATCGAGCTTTTACCATTCTCTTTAACAACATTCTCAAAAATTATAGCTGGCCCTTTGTTTGACAAAACCCTACGGTGAATTTCTGTCATTTCAAGAACTGTTGAAACTTCCTCCTTAATCCTAATCAGATCTTTTTTTTCTTCTAAGGCTTTAATGAAGTCGCGTAAGTTGTTGTACATATTCCAGTTTTTAAAATTTTAAGTTTACATTTAGTTTTCAAGCACTTTATTGAAATTTGACCTATGCACTGCTTTCCTGTCTAGCAAGCTTTCAGTTAATTTGAGATCAAATCCTCATATTGCTTGCTAAGCTTGTATTTTCTTCCTCTGTTGGAAAAGTCTACAATCTCAATAAACCCCATTTCTACCCACTTTTTACAAAGTTGCGCACTAGTACGAGGCTTAAAATTAAATAGTTCGCCAACCTGACTAGCTGTAATAGCGGAAAACTCCTGGAAGAGCTCAAGAGCTTTGCGTTGTTTAGGATCAAGCTTGCGTATAAGATCAGTCTGATTAGTGTGGTATTCTTCTTCATTTATACGTTGTAAAACGTTCTCAAATGAATTTGCCATACCTTCTACGAAATACTCCACCCACTTAGTGATATCTGCTTCAGCTCGTCCCATGTAATAGTTGTGCGATGGACCTACACTTATTGCTTCATAATAAGCCCCTAGATTTTTAGCATAATATTCTTCCAATGAGTAAAGCCCTTTTAGGTCATATCCACCAAGGTGTAAAATTAATGTAGTCAGCAATCTTGCAGTACGACCATTACCGTCATAGTACGGATGAATTGTTACAAATTGATAATGAGCAATACCTGCAATAATTGGGTAAGGTACTTGTTCACTGTCACGAATCCAATCAATCATACTGCTCATGAGCTTTGGTACATCCTTTGCTTCAGGTGGCATATAAATTATTGCACGTGTACGGCTATCACGAATAACGTTTTGACCATCACGATAAGAGGTTGGCTTCACTTTAGATTTTCCACTCGCCATTACTAGGGCATGAAGCGTTTGAATGGCTTTCTCAGTAATAGGGATCGTTCTCGCTGCCCATTGTTCAACTTGGGTTAAAGCTGCATAATATCCTTTAACCTCATTTTCATCTCTCCTATATTTTGGAAAGTGGCTTTTACCACTTAAAACCTCTTCAATCTGTTTAGGCTCAAGTCGATTTCCTTCAATCATAGTAGAATAGTGTGTGGTATAAAGCCGTGCAGTTTCACGAAGGGACGAGAGTATCGATACAGTGAGTGGCAAATGTAACACTTTTTCTTTTGCTGCTTCAATCCTCATAAGGCAATTAGCAATTTTAGAAGTAATCGTATAATTTGGCATCGGCATAATATCTGCATTACATTACTTCTATATTATGCTGATAAAATGCAGATAATACAACATTTACACAACGCCAACCATTAACCTCAATAAATTCGGCTAATAAAGAAAAAAAGTTTATATATGTGTTTGTGTGTGTGTCTTGTAGAATAACTATTTCTTTTTCTCTACCAATATTTACTCGTTCATATGTTTATTCCGCGGAAAATTATACACAGCGGAATAAAACAAACAACTTAAATCTATGCTCCGCGCGCCTCTGCTACCAAGTCTTCTGATGAACTTTGTGGTAATGTGCTTGAGTTTTATTGTGTAAAGTTTGCATTTGAGGCAAAACTGGTTATAAAATACACTTGATATAAATGTTTTCATATATTAATATTAGATGCTTCTTTTAATATACGGATAAATGTGTACTAAAGTTTTATGTTGTAGGTTTTTAAATAAATTGTATGTCTAGAATATCGTTTTTATTGATCCTTATACTGGCAGTAGCAAGTTTACCAGTAATAAACAATTGGCTTTCAAATCGCAGCCAAATGCTAAGCGATGATTATATAGGTGAGAAATTAGATAATTATATAAGTAGAAATTTTGATAAGATCGTAAAAACTCTCAAAGAGGAGTCGATTAAAAGTAGTTACGCTGCTCGAGATAATGTGACCAAAAGTAAAATTTCACAATACAAGGATCAAATATTTGACCTTACTTATCCTTACTCCGGAAATGAAAATAGTAGTGTTATAGCTGTAGGTTTCTTTGACTATTCTTGTGGATATTGCAAGACTATAAAAGACGATATAAAACAGTTAATTAACGACGGTAAAATTAAGTATATCTTTAGGGATGCTCCAATACTTGGTAATGACTCTTTAAGGGCAGCAAAAAGCGCTTTAGCTGTTTACTTTATTGATAAAGAAAAATATTTCGACTTTCACTATTCTGCTTTAAGTCACAAAGGAGGATTTTCAGACGAAAGCATATTGGATATAGTGAAAAGCATAAGGATTGATGAGGACGATTTTAATAGCTCTATGAAAAATAATGCAGACAAAATTGAGCAAATGATAAATGGCAGTAAGCTCCTAGTAAGAGATTTGGGAGTAGGTGGCACACCTTTTTTAATAATTGGGGATAGTCTGTTTGTAGGAGCAACTGATTTGAATGTGCTACGCAAAAAGGTGGATGAATTAAGTCATAAACAAGGCCAGTTGCCATAAAATTTTATTTTTTTGCTTGACAACTCAAATGAACCTGAGTATAGCAATTGTGGGTATGACAGCAGTTTAAGGTGTCATCTCAGTGGTCTCACCCACTTTCCATAGCGTCATTTGCTATGTGAAACGCTTTCAAATTACAACATTTTCTTCAACCAAACTATTTTACTTTCACAGGAGGACATATGTCATTCACAGAAATTAGATTTCCAGAAAATATATCTTATGGTTCCACTGGAGGACCGGAATTTTCCACTGACGTTATAACAACGCATAATGGTTGTGAACAGCGCAACATCAATTGGTCTCATGCACGCACTAGATACAACATAGCTTACGGGGTCAGATCAAACGAGCAGCTAACAGAACTCATAACATTTTTTCATGCACGAAAAGGTAAAGCAATAGGGTTTCGTTTTAAGGATTGGTCGGATTTTATAGCCATCAATCAAGAGATTAGTATAGGAGATAACAAAAAAACGACTTTTCAGCTAATAAAAACTTATGTAAGTGGGGAAGATAAGCATATACGCATGATCAAAAAGCCAGTACATGGGACAGTAAAGATTTATTTAAATGGTAAAGAAGAGAGTGAATATTCAGTAAATTATTCAACGGGAGAAATAACATTTATGAAGCCACCAGTAAAAGATGCGATAATCACTGCGAGCTTCGAATTTGATGTGCCCGTGCGCTTTGATACAGATTACTTAAACGCTTCTATTGATGACTATGGAAGCAATAGCTGGAATAACATTCCACTAGTAGAGGTGAAGTTTAGTTAAGCTGCTTTAAAATTTCCTCCTGTTGCTGAGTGTGAACACTAACATAACCACATGCAGGAGATGCAGCAGCAGGTCTTGCGATACACTTAGGTCTTTTTGCTTGGATATCGAGATTGAACAACACTTCTTCTATCAATGGGTTGACAAAAAACCATCCCCCCATATTTTTTGGTTCTTCTTGACACCATATAATTTCAGCGTTCTTGTACTTTTCAAGTTCACTGCTTAGTTTATCGGCAGGAAATGGATAGAATTGTTCTAGACGTATTACTGCTATATCGTTTATTTTTTGTGCTTCACATATATCGTAATAAACTTTACCACTGCATATTACAACTTTACGTATTTCATTATTTGAAACTAAACCTGTTCTACATTCTGGAATTACCGTGAGGAATTTTCCTTCAAAGTCAGATAGGTTAGAAACTGCTCTTTTATGACGCAGTAGCGATTTAGGTGTAAATACTACCAGAGGCTTACGAAAGTCTCTATGCATTTGTCTGCGTAAGACATGGAAGTAATTTGCCGGAGTGGAACAATTAACTACCTGCATATTATCCTCTGCGCAGAGTTGCAAAAATCTCTCTATACGTGCGGAGCTATGCTCAGGTCCTTGCCCTTCATAACCGTGGGGCAACAATAGAACTAGACCGCTTGATCGCAACCACTTTGTTTCTGCAGATGCGATAAACTGGTCGATCATAATTTGCGCACCATTTGCAAAATCACCAAATTGTCCTTCCCAGAGCACCAGTGAATACGGGGAATCAAGGCTATATCCATATTCAAAGCCCATTACAGCATACTCTGATAAAGCGCTATCTATGACCTCAAAGTGAGCTTGCTTTTCATTTATATTGTTTAGCGGAATAAACGCTTCTTCTGTTACCTGATCAACAAGCCTTGAATGACGGTGCGAAAAAGTTCCACGACCAGAGTCTTGTCCTGATAAACGCACTCCTATTCCTTCTGTGAGCAGTGACGCAAATGCAAGACTTTCGGCAGTTGCCCAGTCTATATCGTGACCAGAATTTATACTGCCTATTCTGCCATCGAGTATTTTTCTAACCTTATTGTTAATGTTAAAGTTACTTGGGATATTGCTATTTATATGCACACCTAATTTTTTCAACTCATCTGGCGGAACACCAGAATCTGTGTAGTATTCGCTCAAATCGTTCAACTTTGCTCTTCTTAATTTTGACCACACTCCACAAAACCAGTCAGCTTTTTTGGGAGTATAAGCCGCTGATTCAGCAAGACTTTTATCTAATTTTGCCCTGAACTCACTGCGCAATTTATTTACTTCATCGCCATCTAATACTTTCTCTGCAGTCAATTTTTCTTCATACAGCGTTCCTGGAGTTTTATGCTTTGATATCGCCTTATACATAAGTGGCTGAGTGAAATTCGGTTCATCTCCTTCATTATGGCCATATTTACGGTAGCATATTATGTCAATCACTACGTCCTTTTTAAATTTCTGTCTATATTTCATTGCCAGACTTGCAGCAAAACTCACAGCTTCCGGGTTATCTCCATTAACGTGAAACACTGGAGCTTCTATTGATTTTGCTACATCAGTGCAATAAAAAGAGGATCGTGCGCAGCATGGGCTTGCAGTAAAACCAACTTGGTTATTAATGACAATGTGCATGATACCATCCACCTTATAGCCTTCAATATTGCTTAAGGTTAAAGTTTCAGCAACCACTCCTTGACCGATAAAAGCTGCATCACCATGAATTGATATGCCAAGCACAGATCTTATATTCTGTTTTGCTCTTATTCTTCCAACCAAAACCGGATTAACCGCTTCAAGGTGAGATGGATTAGGGCATAAACTTAAATGTATTTTCTTACCACCGGCAAGTGTTCGATCAGAAGAATAACCAAGGTGATATTTAACATCACCGGACACCTCAAGACCACTTGGGTGTGCGAGATTGCCTTGAAATTCAGATAGCATTGCCGCATATTCTTTGCCCATAACTTTGGTTAGAACATTGAGTCGTCCGCGGTGAGCCATGCCAAGGACTATTTCTTCAATACTAAAAGCTGCAGAATCACTAATGATTCTCTCAATTGCAACAATAGCTGCCTCTCCACCTTCGATAGAAAAACGCTTATATCCAGGAAATTTCATATGGAGAAATTGCTCGAACACTTCAGATTCGATCAAGTGCCTCAGTATTTCCTTTTTATCTTGTGAACTCAGCGTATAGGTTTGATTTTCGATCTTTTCCTGCAGCCACATTCTCTCCTCATAAGAGGAAATATGCATAAATTCAAAACCGATATTCTTGCAGTAAATATCTCTATAGATTCCAGCATCACTCGTTGGAGAGAGATTCGAATATTTTTGATAGCCTACTTCTTGACTTGCGTTCGGCGACAACGGGTTAAGGTCTGCAAAAAAATGACCATAAGATCTGAAAAAATTTGCCAGATCAGAAACTGCATTGTCTGTTTTGGTTGCATGTTGTGCACTGCAAGTCTCTGCTTTATTAACTTCTAAATTGCTTGAAAAAATTCTATACCAATCTTCCCCGATTGATTTATCGCCCTGCAGATAACGGCTATACATTTCTTCCACAAATTCTGCATTATCACCATAAAGGCAGCTTAAACTCGACATAATTACTATATAAGATATCAAACACTTATAAGTATAACTCAAGTTTTTTAAAAAAGAACTCCTTTAGTCTCTAATTGTTAAGCCCTATCTGCTGGATTTGGTGATTTCTGACTATTAAGAAACTCCGCCCTAGCTTCAGTAAACTCAGACGATGGCCCTGGTGAAAAAAATAGAGTTTTTACTGCGTAGTATGCACAACATAATGCAACAGCAGCCATAACTGCTGCAAGAGTAGAACACCAAACTTTACCTATGTATGCGTCCGCAACCCCAGAAATCAAGGCAATACTACCTGCTGTAGTCAATAGTGTAACAGCCCCAAGCAAGGTTGCTTTATTATAGTCAATAGCACCAAATAGTTCTCCAACACGATCGTAAGAAAAAATAAGATCTATTGGCTTTTTGCCATCTTTATCCTTCAAACCTGGATCAGCACCTCTCCTCAAAAGCAATTTTGCAATCTCAACACTACCCTCGCAATGGCCGTATTCACACAAGTAATGCAACGGCGCCCTACCCAGATCATCCTGCATATTAGGGTTAGCACCTTTATCCAAAAAATTCTACAACTTTATAACGATCGTCTATTCTATAGCTATCAATAATATAATAGAATAGTGATCTGCCTTTTTGATCTTTTACATCAGGATTTGCACCATGCTCCAAGAGCAGTTTCACAATGTTATCACGCCCTTCAGAACACGCTTTACGTAATAGAGATTGAACACGTTCACTTTTTATATCAGAACTAGCACTATGCTCCAAGAGCAGTTTTACAATGTCATCACGTTTTTCAGAATATACTTTATATAATAGAGACTCACCGCGTTCATTTTGTATATAGAGATTTGCACCCCTTTTGAGAAGCAGCTTCGCAATTTCAACATGATTGTGAATTCCATCTTCAAATAAGTAATGCAACGGTGTTTTACCCTGATTATCTTCTGCATCAGGACTAGCGTTATAATTTAATAGTAATTCAGTAACTTTGTGGCAAAAAGTGCCATCACTATTATTAATAACACAGTGTAATGGTGATTTGCCTTCTCGGTTTCTTGTATTAGGATCAGCACCATGCTTCAAAAGTAAGTCTATGGCTTTAACCCTTGACTCATGTTTATAACTTGTATACCCAAGCACGAAGTTTAATGGCATATTGCCACCAGTACCTTCTGTATTCAAATAGTTAAATTTATCATCATTTTTTACTGTCTCTAGCAACAACTTCAAAAAATCCATTTTATCGTCGTTAATGGCTAATATTACAAGGTCCGAAAAAACTTTTACCTGATCTTGTTGATCTCCAATAATAAATTTGCATGCTTCTATTTTTTTCGAGAGTTCCTCTGTATCATCTTTTTTTAAAAGGTATGATAACGTTGTAAAATTGCTCTTATACAATTCATTAAGTCGTTGTTTAGCTTGTTCAACAATCTCAAAATCAGAAAGATTTGTTATTCCCAAGATTTTTAAAGCTTCTTCTTCGTTCATGGCAATTATCCCTTACTAATAATAAACTATGCTTAAGTATAACCCAAAATTTCAAAAAGCAAAGCTTTTTATATTAAATTGTGCCTGTTGCACAATTCCATAACTGTGCAAACATTGTAATTTATCTCCATCTGGGAAAGGGTGTCATCCCAGCGCCCCTATGATGTCATTCCAGTGCCCCCTCTTGTCGTTCTGGTGTCTCCTTCTCCTGTCATCCCAGTGCCCTGACTACTTGGATCCAGAAAAAAGAATGGTGTCATCCCAGTGCCCAGACACTGGGATCCAGAAGACTTAATTCTAACCAAGTGGCTGCATAATAAAGACTGGATGCCAGACTGGAATGACACCCTACTTAACCGTCATACCGCGATTCATTCGCGGTATCTCAGCCGCTAACAAGAGATCCCGCTAACACGTAGCGGGATGACGAATTACTATCTACACCGTCATACCGCCGCGGTATCTCTAGATCCCGCTAACAAGCAGCGGTATGACGGTTATCAGGGTGTCATCCTTAGTGTGACACTGGTTCCTTTATGAAGGTGTCATCCCAGTGCCCTGACTACTTGGATCCAGAAGACTTAATTCTAACCAAGTGGCTGCATAATAAAGACTGGATGCCAGCGTCACGCGCTGGAATGACAGCAGTCCTACGTCATACCGCCGCGAACCGTCATACCGCGATTCATTCGCGGTATCTCTTAGCCGCTAACAAGTAGCGGGATGACGAGTTACTATACCGTCACGGTATCTCAGCCGCTAACACGTAGCGGAATACTTAACCATCATCTACACCGTCATACCGCCGCGGTATCTCAAAGCATAGATCCCGCTAACACGTAGCGGGATGACGAGTTACTATACCGTCACGGTATCTCAGCTGCTAACAAGTAGCGGGATGACGAGTTACTATACCGTCACGGTATCTCAGCCGCTAACACGTAGCGGAATACTTAACCATCATCTACACCGTCATACCGCCGCGGTATCTCAAAGCATAGATCCCGCTAACACGTAGCGGGATGACGATTGTCAGGCTAGTACCTTTTTTTGTCATCCCAGTGCTTGACACTGGGATCCAGGAATTTTATTAAGTTGGCAAGCATAAAAGTAGCCGTTTTATGTTAAAATACAACGTTTTGATGATTATGAAAAAGCTGGATTCCAGACTGGAATGACAGCAGTCCTACGTCATACCGCCACGAACCGTCATACCGCGATTCATTCGCGGTATCTCAAAGCATAGATCCCGCTAACAAGCAGCGGGATGACGAGTTACTATACCGTCACGGTATCTCAGCCGCTAACACGTAGCGGAATACTTAACCATCATCTACACCGTCATACCGCGATTCATTCGCGGTATCTTAGCATAGATCCCGCTAACAAGCAGCGGGATGACGAGGTTATCGTCATGCCACCGCGAACCGTCATACCGCCGCGGTATCTCTAGATCCCGCTAACACGTAGCGGAATACTTAACCATCATCTACACCGTCATACCGCGATTCATTCGCGGTATCTCTAGATCCCGCTAACACGTAGCGGGATACTTAACCGTCATACCGCAATTCATTCGCGGTATCTCAGCCGCTAACAAGTAGCGGTATGACGGTTGTCGTTTAGTTATAAACATTAAGAAATTTACCAAACGAAAAAAAAGGCAAAAGAAGCCCTGGTCATTGTCTATTTTCTGTATTGGCGTTTTTTTAAGTCTTAAACACTGCAATTTAGCTGCTTTTAAGTGCAACTCACCTTAGTTCAAATGTTTAAGAAATTTACTAAGCAGAAAAAAAGGCAAAAGAAACCCCGTGGTAATTAGTGTTCACTTCCTAATCCTGCAAATTGGCGTACTATACTGTCTTAAACGACTTATAAGCGCGTTTCAGCTTATATAGGTAAAAACCCAGAAATGTTGTGAAGACATAAGGTGCACATAGTGCAAAAAATTAAAAATAAGACGCCAACTACGTTGTTTTCTTGCTGTTTAATCTGCACAGATGAAGATAACTGAATACCTTCAGTTTCATGATAAGGGGGCTGGCGAAGTTTGTCAAGGAAGTTTTGCATTTAATCCTTTTTTATGGCTTAGGTGCCGGCCAGCTACTTGACTCCCGGCTGGGTCGAATTTGTATAGCTACATTGTCGGTAAATCTAAATTGCTTTAATAATTTTGATTGAAAAATAGTTTTTCTATTATATAAATGCTACTTTAGGGTAATCAAAATGGAAGACGATAAATATAGCCTAGGTTTAAGAATTATCCATTGGTTGATGGCTGTTTTTATTATCGGTATGCTTTGTTCTGGACTTTATATGAAAAGCTTACCACTTAGCAATGAAATTAAGTTCAACATATACGCTATTCATAAGGCTTGCGGTATCACTATTCTTGGATTAATCATAGTACGCATATTTTTTCGCGTCTTTACTTATGTTCCACCACTTCCAGCAAATTTTTCTCGGTTTGTAATCAATGCAAGTAAAACAGTACACTTTGGTTTATATTCTTTGATGGTGCTAATGCCACTATCTGGTTATGTTATGTCTTCTGCTTCTGGCAAAAAGATCAAATATCTTTTTCATATCCCTTTGTTGATTAATCAAAACAAAGATCTAGCTAACACGGCTAATCAGCTACATTCGATGCTTGCATATTTTATGGTACTCTTTATAATCTTGCATATACTTGGCGCTTTGAAACACACATTTATAGATAAGCAAAACATTTTTAAACGTATGATATAGGTTATATGTTAAGTAGCCTCTGGAAAAAAGGAACAGATTTTCTTGGCAGTGAGTTTGCGATAATGGGTGGTGCTATGAGCTGGGTTTCAGAGAGAAATTTGGTTTCGGCAATCTCAAACGCTGGTGGTTTTGGTGTAATTGCATGTGGTGCAATGTTTCCAGACTTACTGGAAAAGGAAATCATAGAGACACAAAAATTAACTAACAAACCATTTGGTGTAAACCTAATTACTATGCACCCAAAGTTGAGTGAGTTGATAGATGTGTGCATTGAAACAAAAGTGAGCCATATAGTGCTTGCCGGTGGACTGCCAACAAAGCCTAATATAGAAAAAATCAAGGGTGCAGGCATTGAAGTTATGTGCTTTGCACCAGCATTAAGCCTTGCGAAAAGATTAGTAAAAATGGGAGTAGATGCGTTAATAATAGAGGGAATGGAAGCAGGTGGGCACATAGGGCCAGTTAGCACTTCTGTTCTTGCACAAGAGATATTGCCTCATTTTAAAAATGAACAAATACCAGTGTTTGTCGCAGGTGGAATAGGCAGAGGTGAAATGATAGTTAATTACTTAGAAATGGGGGCAAGTGGCTGTCAAATAGGTACATTATTTGTCTGCACTAACGAGTCAATTGCCCACAAAAATTTTAAGGAAGTGTTTATTAAATCAGCCGCACGTAATGCAGTGTCTTCTATGCAGATAAGTGCTGATTTTCCTGTAATTCCTGTAAGAGCCATAGCCAACAAAGCAAGTGATGATTTTATGAAGCACCAAAAAAAAGTTATTGATGAATACCAAAAGGGACAGGTCTCAAAGGAAGATGGGCAGCTTGAAATAGAAAAATTCTGGGCTGGAGCTTTAAGAAGAGCAGTAATTGATGGAGATGTTGAAACGGGATCTTTAATGGCCGGTCAAAGTGTTGGCATGGTTGATAGGGAAAAGCCTGTAAAAGAAGTAGTGAATATGTTAGTTCAACAGGCAGACAATTATATTGAGAGCAAATCTGTAGAAGCAGCAAAGCAAATAGTTAACAAGCAAGCAAGTCATAATTATCTCTGAAAGAGCCCATTATAGGGCATAATTGCCCAGTTTTAATGTAAAATTAACGCTAAAGAGGTATCTATACATTTTATTATGTATGGAGACGTGCTATGCCAAGTCCTTTTAAAAAATCTCAGAAGAATAAAGAAGATATTGACCAATCATTGCGTGAAATTATATACAAAAAGGTAACAAAAAAAACACATAATTACGGAAGTCCAAAAAAGGGAGATGGAACTATCAAAAAATGCATAGAGTTGTTCAACAAAGGAGCTAGTCCTGAGGTATTAACTCAATTAGAAGAATCACTGAGAGGACAAGAAGAATATCATGGTTATTATATCAAAAACTTTCTTCCAGAGTTGAAAGATGAAGTAATAAAATCAGAAGAACTGGCCGCACCTCCAGTATTTAACAATGAAATAGAACAATCACAAAGACCACAAACAGTAAGAGGGAAAATAGTAAGAATAATTTCAGAAATTACTAAAAAGAGCAGCAATAAAGATCATTCTAGTAGTACTATTCAAAATCAAAACGATCGTAGAAACAGTCAAAACAGTAGCTTTAGTGTAGAAACTTCTAAACTCAGTAATGATAATGGTTCAGATAGTGGAATAGACTCACCTAGAAAGAGTGAAGAAAGTTCAAGATCACCAGTAAGTAGTAGAAAGAGCAGCGTAAGCTCAATATTAAGCTCTGCTGGAGAAAATAATAATCTACAAAAAGAGAATGAGAATCAAGTGCAACCAGAGCAAGCTGCACCAGAAGAGCCAAAGATACAAGAAAATGAAAACTCAGGTGGTCAAGCAAATCCAGATCAAGTTAAGGAGGAGTTATCCCAGGTGTTATTACAGCAGGTAACTGAAGCCAGAGGAGAAGAATCAAAGATCCCAGTGTCAGCTACTTTGATGACAGATGATGACCACACAAAGGATCCAGTGAAATCTGAAGAAAAAAAGGACAAAAAAAATACCATTACAACTGTGCAGAAACTTCCTGTGAATGAGAAAAAGGGTGAAGATATTCCACTTAAACAACCCAATAACAGAAATCTTCACGTTGCACTTGTAGCAGGTTGTGCTCTCTCCACAATAGGGTGCATTGTTGCAGGAGCAATGACATCAGGATTGATAGGAGCAGGACTACTTGCTATGGCTACAGTGTTTGCTATAGCAGCAGTAGCTGAATTGCATTCAAACTTCCTATCAAGTAAATTAACATCCATTAATGTGAGTCCTCTTGTTGATGATAAAGAGCTTACAGCATGTTCACATCTGTAAAAATTAAATATGTGTTACTTGTAGTGGATAAGTGAATTCAGTTCTTGCCTATTGATATAAAAGTTGTTATATTTGAGGAATGTTTAAAAGGTGTTTAGTTGATGCGCATTCAATTGAATAAAGTTTTGGTTTTTATAGCCTTATTAAGTTTCATTTTTGCATCATATTCTAGCGAAGCAAGTTCGGTGAGTGATGAGTTAAAGGATGTACAAGAAACGGTAAAAAATTTTATTTCTTCATTTTCAATTAAAGATACTGTAGAAAATATGAGTCCTTCAACAATCATAGGGTTGTGTATAGCTGCGGTGATACTTGCAATAGTGTTTAGAGGTCTGATCTTTTTTATGATAATGTTTGGTGTGTTAGTCATAATGTTTGGTAGCACAGAAAAGGCAACAGACTACTTAAAAGAAAAATTTAACTTTACAAAAGATATAAAATTACAATCCGATAGCGAAAAAAAAGATAAAAATTAAGATAGTATTTTTATCTTTTTTAATTATCTTTATTGAATACGCATATGCAGCTAAAAGTACCAGCAATTAACCATAAGCTTGAGAAAAAGAACAACTTAGCATTACTAGAAAGCATTGATTTAGATTTTATTCCTTATGCTTGTCACTACGATGAAGAAACTATACTAACAAAACAGGGAGAATTGTTAAAAATAATCAAGTTAGAAGATTATTCTTCTGTTGATAACTACAGCGACCTTAGAACTGAAATTAGAAAAAGCATATCAAAAAATATTAATAGCCTATATTTTACCGTTTGGATTCATACTGTACGAAAGCGCAATAAATTGAGCTTAAAATGGAATAAAACTGAAGACTTCTCTGATAAGCTACATTCAGCGCGGTTTGATAAACTCACTGATAGTAAATTACAGTATATAAATGAATTATATATTGTAATATTGTTTAGCGATTTTGGTAAGCATACTAATAATTCATTTTTTTTTAATAGAATAAAGAATAAGCATAAGCTGTCTTTACAAGAAAGCCACCAGGAGTTGCAAAAGATAACTGACTTAATTCACAGTGATTTAGGGCCTTTTGGAGCTAAAAAACTGGGTCTAAGGTTTAGTGAAGGTAAAATATATTCTGAAATGATAGAATTTCTCCACTATATTGTTACATTAACGCACAAAGATTATCCAATACATGAAGGGGACCTGACGCAATATATTAGAAATTTTAAAATAGCTTTTGGTTTCAATACGTTTCAAACAATATTTGAAAATCAACAGAAATTTGGCTCTATTTTCAGCATAAAGGAATACCGGGAAATCTCTTTAGGCAATATAGATAGATGCTTGCAGCTTGAATCTGAATTTATCATTACAGAAATAATGATATTTACTAGTAATAGTAAGGCAATAAAAGAATTTAATAAACAAATTAACATGCTGCAAATTAGCGAGGATAATACCTTACTTAAAAGCTCAGGAATTGAAGAAATAATAGAGCTTGAAAAGACCTCTAGTATAGACTTCTGCCAACAGAAAATTATTTTTACAATATTTGCAGACGATAGGAGTAAGTTAGCCAAAAATATTAGTGATTTATCTTCTATAATGTCATTAGTTGGCTTCATGATATTTAGAACTGATTTACATATGGAAAGTCATTTTTGGGCACAACTTCCGGGCAATTTTACTTTTATTACACAACCGAAAAATATATTAGCAAAATATGCTTGCAGTTTTGCTATGCTGCACGATTTTACGTCAGGTACATTAAAAGGAGGAAGGTGGAAAGAAGCGGTAACAGTTTTTTTCTCAAAAGAAGGAAATCCTTACTTCTTTAATTTCCATGGAAAAAGAAATAATGGCCATACTACGATACTTGGAGCTCCAAATTCAGGCAGAACTTCACTCATTAATTTCCTATTATCAGAATCAAGAAAGTTTAACCCAAGAATTATCATATTGGATAACACTGGAAAGTCGATAATTTTTACTAAAGCAGTGAGTGGTAAATATTATATAATCGATCCGAAGTATAAGGACAAAAGCCTAAAATTTAATCCACTAAACATTGAAGATAGTGCTTCCAATCGCAATATGTTGGTTGAACTGATCAAAAGAATGGTAGCCGATACGAGCTTGGTGGACGTAGAAGAAAAGATAAGAAAAATTGTGGATTCTATATTTGCTATACCCAAGGAGTCACGTTCTATTGCGCAAATTTCTGAGGTGCTTTTGCTCCTCGGGGGTAAAATAAGTAGATGGTGTGACGGTGGTGAGTTTGCTTACTTATTTCAAGATGGTGATGAATCAAATATCGACTGGGAGGTAAAAACTATATCTCTCAACACCGCAAACCTTACAAAACAAAAGGAATGTATGTCCGTGATACTTTACTATTTTTTATATTCTTTTGAGGCAAAATGTGATGGCTCGCCTGCAATACTTGTTTTGGATGAAGCATGGGAGATAAGTAATGTTTTTCCTACAGAGAAAGAGTTTGATAACTGGATGCAAAGAATGACGGAACTAAATGTTGTAGTAATCCTAAGTACTGAAAACTTAAACCTCGCATTTGCTAGCAAATTTACTCAATATTTAGATAAACATGTTGATGCAAGAATCTTGATGCCAAACGTCAATGCAAATAGATTATACATGAAAGCATTTTCTTTATCCAAAGAGGAGCTGAATATAATTCTGCAGACGCCAACACAGGAAGGTTTATTTTTGATAAAGCAGTATAAAGGGTTAGTAACTTTAAATTTAGATTTGAAAAATATGCAGGAAATACATGTACTTTCAGCTAACAAAGAGACTATAAAGTATATGTATGAGGCAATAAAAGAAAAAGGAGAAGAAGTTAATGAGTGGTTACCGGTGTTTTATGAGAAGTGTAAGGCTTAAAGCTAAATTTTTTTTTCTAGTATTGGTTTTGCTAATTGCAAACAATGGATATTCTGATGCTTGCAAAGATATATACACTCGTACTGATCTTGAAGCTGGGGGAAGCTCAATAGGAAAAGGTTTTTGGAACTTTATTACTGGCAAGTGGGGTAATTTGAATTTTGATCCTCACTTATTAAAAGAAATTAAAGTGACAGCAATAAAAGACCAAGGAATTGATGGTTATTTCAACCCAAAGATTCAAGTCTGTGATTATGAAGGAAATAATTGTTATCAGTTATACAGTGAGACATCCTGCCATCAGATATATGGAACACAGACCAGTGGTGCTGGGGTTTCTGCAGCAGTTTTTATCGATTGGGCAGGAGATAAAATGTTAGGTGATGGAAAAATTAAGGAAGGAATTGCGAAAGGTCTCGAGCGGGAGTGGGTAGATAATGTTACTGATGAAGAAAAAAGGAAATTTGCTAATTCTCCTAAAATATGTGCTTGTAGCCAAAAAGCGGCTTGTATAAGTGGTATTTTTGAATGGGCTGATAAAGTAGGTGAAGGAGCAAATATTTTTCGCCCTGGAGGAATGGAAAATGTTTGTGATACTTGCTATCAAAAAAAAGTAAAATGTGCTCCTATACCACTTGCACCTGGCCCCCCTCCGTTCTGTGAGCAACTTGCGATGTCACCTCCACAAGTTAGAATTGTTCCTATAACAAATGGAAACAATGATTACTTCGATCCTAAGGTTAAGGTAATAGCTGGTGATCTAATAAAAGAAGACGGAAAGATTGGAAAAGCATTAGATTTTCCCAGAAAATACAAAAAAGATAAAGCTGAGGAGCTCCCTACTTCGGATGAAGTTAGGAAGCATCCTATTTTGGATAAAAATGGCACGACACATTCCTTCAAAACTTATAGAGAAAAAGATAAGCTCTGTGCTGAATACCATGGAACTCAAAGTATAGATGAAAAAAATCCACAGTTCGTCCGCTGCTTTCCGGCACCACCTGCTCCGGAGCCTGAAGTAGTAGAGATAGTAAAAAGTAACACGCCTGGAAAACAGAGTAACACGTTAAAGATAAGAATGAAGATGAGTGAGAACACTTGTACTTATAGAGCACATGGAACCTACAGTGATGGTTCCTGTACTTTTAATGTTACCAACCATCCTGTAAATATTGGCCCTCTATCTTTAAAAGTAGTAAAACCAGCAATAGTAGCAAAAACGACTGATAGTAATAACACAAAAAGTTATATTGATAATATTATAGAAGGTATATTAGAAAGTAATCCACAACAATTTAAAGTTCTGAAAGAATATGGCTATGTTCCTGATATTGAAACAGAATGTAAAGAGTTTCAGGGGAATAAGTGCAAATTGAACAACTTAGGACAACCAGAAATAGAAGTAAAGTATAAAGGAAATTCCAACAGTAAAATGCTTTGTCTTTCTGGATGGCAGCCAGAACCAGAGGAGTTTGTTCTTGAAAGAGAAGGTAAGGTAGTACCACTAAAATTAATGGGAACAAAATATATTGAATACAATTCTGTTTATTCAAAGGAATCAAATCAGTTCTATTATCTTCCAAGCAAGGAAATAGTTGACCTTTTGAAAGAACCTCAAAATCGGTTGGATAAAATAATATTCAATAAACAAGGGTATGTTTTCTTCCCTGACGAAAATAAGCAGGAAAAGGGAAAATGCAGTTACTGTGTAAAAAGAAATGATGAGATAGACGAGGCATTTAAATCTGGTAAAGGACTGAAAGTAGTATACAAATTGATGGATGTAGAGCATAGAGAAGAATGTAAGCAAGGTGATGATGGTTGCACCTGCTTTGATGGAAAGTGTAGCCGTTCAAAACAATATTTGAATAAAAAAGATGATAAGCCATTTTATTTAACGTATGAGGAAGTGCCTTGTGAAGATGAGAATGGTGAAGGACAAAACTGCACAAAATTAAAAGATCAACCGATTAAAGCAGATAGAACAGAGGTCTTTTACGCTGATAAATTGTGTAGGTTTGACTTGGAAGGTTTAAAAGAGAAAGTAAAAGAGATAATTAAGAAACAACTTGAAAGTAAGAAACAAGAACTGGAAAAAAAGAAACAAGAGCTGGAAAAAAAGAGCGAAAAATCCTATGATCCTGAAAGTAAAGATGTTTATACAGATGACTGTGCGCCGTAGAAACACGGAAAGTGTTGAAGCTGTGCAGTAGATGAGGGAGGGCCCCTCGGAGCCGGTTTGCAAGAGCAGGCTTCAAACAGCCATAAGCTGCTTTGGTAAAGAGCTAAGGTAGTGAGCGTTATGGAAAAGGCACAATTATGTGTCATGTATGAAATAGAGAGACGAACGCAAGTGAACCACTGATGAAGTGTCGAAAGCGTAGAGACGACGTCAAAACCAGGGGGTAGTCGTTAACCTGGGATGAATCTACAGGGAGCTTGTTTACTGGGTAGGTGGCGTCCGGCATAAAAGTGGCGTGAATCTATTTTAGGCTATTGCATGGAACTACGGGAACCTGTCGTTTCGATGAAAAGGGAGAAGTCCAAAGAGCTGATCTCTGAGGATGAGAGTACCGATGCGAAAAACAGGGGCGGATTAGCTCGTAGTAGCGAAGAAGTTTCTGTAATGGAAATGGAGTGAAGGGGCTAAGTTATTTAGTTTTAATTATTTATCAACCGAAAGGGAGGAGTTAATGAATGAAACAAAGTCTTTTGATATACCAAAGCAACTTATTTGGAGAGCTTATAAACAAGTATCGAAAAATAAAGGTGCAGCAGGTGTAGATGAGGTCTCGATAACAAAGTTTGAAGAAAATCTAAAGGATAATCTATACAAATTATGGAATCGGATGTCATCCGGAAGTTATTTTCCAGAGCCGGTAAAAGCTGTTGCGATACCAAAAGATACAGGAGGGCAAAGAATTTTATGTGTGCCTTCAGTATTCGACAGGATAGCGCAAACAGCAGCTACAATGTATCTTGAGCCGTTAGTAGAACCGAAATTTCACGAAGATTCATATGGTTATAGACCAAATAAGTCTGCGCTGGATGCGGTATACACAGCACGGAAGAGATGTTGGAAAAATGATTGGACGGTAGATCTTGATATATCTGGATTTTTCGACAATCTGGACCACGATTTAGCACTGCAGGCTATCAAGAAACACACAGACTGCAAATGGGTCATACTGTATGTTGAGAGGTGGATGAAAGCCCCCATTCAGCAAGCAGATGGCAGTAGGGTAACAAGGGATAAAGGAGTTCCGCAAGGAGGTTCAATAAGCCCAATCATTTCAAGCATATTTATGCACCATGCGTTTGATATGTGGATGAAACAAAATTATCCAACAGTACCATTTGAAAGATATGTAGATGATGCGATAGTGCACTGCAGAACTAAAAGACAGGCAGGATTTATGAAAGTAATGATTGAAGAAAGATTGGCTAAGTGTAAATTGAAGTTACATCCTGAAAAGACACAGATTGTGTACAGTAAGGATGATGATAGAAAAGAACAATTTCCTAAACAAAGCTTTGATTTTCTAGGTTATACTTTTAGACCTAGAGTAGCAAAGAATAAGATGAGGAATTATTTCATCTCATTTCTACCTGCAATTAGTAACAAAGCCAAGAAGAAGATCAAGAAAACCATAAAGTCATGGAGAATACATCGGATTACATGGACCACACTAGAGGAAATATCGAAGAAAATAGATCCAATAGTCAGAGGCTGGTTTCAGTACTATGGCAGGTTTTATAAATCAGAGATGTATCCATCTCTCAGAAATATAGAGAGATACCTCATAAGATGGGTCAGGACAAAATATAAGAAACTTCGTGATCACGGAAGACTAGCAAAGCAATTTCTAGGAAAAGTGAGAAAGAGGTCTCCAAGTATTTTCTATCATTGGACACTTGGGTTAGGATCAAAAGGCTAAATAATGGGAGCTGTATAAGCCGAGAGGTTTCCGTGCAGTTCTGCGAGAGACTGGTGGGGAAGTTCCGCCGGTCTACTCTCCTATCAATAATGTTTGATCGTGTTGAAATAGAAGCGTGGGGAAGCGGTGAAGCAGGTCATATAAAACGTACACCTAGCGGCTGCGTATCTTCTGTATGTTCCACTGAAAGTAGAGCAGGAATGCCAGGAGATTATATTAAAGCTAAACTGAAAATTGATCCTGATTATCCTATAATTAAGGTGCAAGTCACAGAGGGAGGAGGTAACCAGGAAAGTCGCCTCTCAGACAAGGACGGTGGACCTATTTTTATAGAAATGTGCAATTCGCAGAAGCAACATTGCAAGCCACTGATTACTGTTGCAGGTGGAGGTATGCATAAAATATATGGTCCTCAAAATACAAGTTATCGGGACACAATAATTCATGAACCTAGTTTAAAATTAGGAGAACCAGTCATACTAGCAAGTGCATCGAAGTCTACTGAAGATAATAAAATAACATATATAGAAGATGGTCAAGTCAAGTATACAACAGTAAATTGTGAAAGTAATCTTAGAAGCAATAAACCTGGTGCAGGTGGTTGCATTGATAAAAACAAAGAAATTCATGATGAAAACTCTCCAAGATATATGCAGAAAGGAATTTATGGTAAAGGCTCTCCAGGGTATGTGAAGATTAGACCTATTATAAAGGAATTTGACAAAGAAGAAATAAATGATGCTATCGAAAAAGTGACAAGAGATCTATATGATCTTGAAGCTATGACTGATTTTTCGACGAAGGACCTTAACGTGAATATAAGAGAGAAAGTTGAAGAGGAAATCAAAAAAGAATTGTTAAGGTAAAAAGATATAACTCTGAAAATTATGCTCTTGTTTTAATAATTAATTAAAACAAAGCATGTAGTAAATGGTGTATCTTAACAAAAAGGTATAACGAATGTAGGAGGGTACTTTATGTCTCTAAAGAATAAAATTTCTGAGCTAATAGAACAACAATTTAGCATTAAATACCATGACAATTATTTGGCTTACACTATACACAAGTGGGCTGCAAGTGAAATATCTAATTCTATTGCTCTTTGTATAACTGGCGGTGGTGATTGCAAGATCAAGTATCAAGATATTGCAAATTCATTCAACATAAAAAAAGAAGAAATTGATCAAGGTAATATTGCAAGCATAGAAAGTAAAATAAAAAGCGAAGCTGAAAAATCAGACAGTGAGTTTCTTAAGTTGATTTCTAGAATGGATCAATCGCTAAGAGAACAAAGTGGAAAGTCTATTGTACAAATTTTAGATTCATCCGCTGAGGAGATGTTACAGAGTTTTTGTGACAGCACTATATGGCAAAATAATTCTCCAGAACCTCAAGAAGTTAGTGCAACTCCTGCTTCATCTGAAGAGTCTGCTACAGAAGGTTTGGAAACTACTACTAATCAAGGTCTTTTGCCAGTCTAATCAACTCCCCATATATATGCTTTTTTTGTACCCATGCTTTGCGTTTTGGGGTAGAAAGAAAACACCACTCTTCGTTGCACTTTTCTATTTTCATTACAACAAACTTGTCTATTTTCATAGTAATCTTGCTGTCTACACTCTGTTTTTGATATCCATAAGTATCTTCTTTTATCATTGCGTGGTGCTTACCACTAAGCAGATTGCCTTTTATCCATCCGCAGTCTTCATCTATATCGCAGACCTTTTTCCAACTCTCAAACTCTTCTATCACTTTCAGGGGCAGATTTTTGCAAGTGTATATCCATTTTACAGGATAGTGAAATCCTGGTCCCGTTCTCATGTTGATCTTATTTGATTTGGTTGAAACAAAGTTATTAGCAAACAAGCTATGGCTAAATAATAAAAACAATAGGATAATAGTACTGAACCAAGATCCCAGTGTCACGCACTGGGATGACGTGAGGGATAGTGTAACAGACTTATTCATCATAATTCACGATTAGATTGACATAAGATAAAGAGTAAATTAAAAATTGAATAGATCTTTAAATGCAAAATCAATGCCTATAGAAATATTAATGCCTGCTCTTTCACCGACAATGAGCAAAACTGGAGGAAAAATTGTAAAGTGGCATAAAAAAGAACAAGACAAAGTTGAAGTAGGCGATGTAATTGCCGAGATAGAGACTGATAAAGCCATAATGGAGTTTGAATCTGTAGATGAAGGAGTCATAGCAAAAATTTTAGTAACAGAAGGAACAAGTGGTGTGCCTGTCAATCAACTGATAGCTCTAATGCTGGAAGAAGGAGAAGATGGAAGTGCACTCGATAACTATGTTTCAGCTTCTGCTACCAATATTGAAGTTAAGAAAGAAGTTGAAACCAATCCCTCAGTGCCATCCAATTCCTCAATCAACCCTCCAATGTCATCCCAGTGCTTGACACTGGGATCTAGAAAAGAAGAAGATACTAAGACAACAGAAGGTAGAACAAAAATAAGCCCATTAGCTAAGAAAATAGCTCAAAATGAAGGGGTTAATGTGCAGCAATTAAAAGGTACAGGACCATATGGTCGCATAATTAAGGCTGATGTGTTGGAGTCTTTAGGTAGTGGCACACGCACTGAAAGTTCCGAGGAAGATACCATAGTTAAAGTAAGCAACATGCGCCAAGTGATAGCACAGCGCCTGACTGAATCCAAACAGAATGTTCCACATTTTTATTTAACTGTAGACTGCCAGGTTGATAAGTTAATATCGTTAAAAAACGAGATTAGCTCAGCAGATGAAAATAACAAAGTAACAATTAATGACCTAATCATAAAAGCTGCAGCTTTCAGCATGAAAAAATTTTCTGATATAAATTCTTCGTGGATAGATAATAAAATACTTAAATACTCGAATGTAGACATTTCAATCGCTGTAGCACTTGAAGATGGGCTAATTACTCCTATAGTAAAAAATGCTGATAAAAAGGGTATTTTATCTATATCAAAAGAAGTGAAAGATTTAGTAAGCAGAGCAAGATCTGGAAAATTGAAACCTGAAGAGTTTCAAGGAGGTGGGTTTACTATTTCCAATTTAGGAATGTTTGGTATAAAAGCCTTCAGTGCTATAATCAATCCGCCGCAATCTTGCATAATGGCAGTTGGTGCATCCAAAAAACAACCAATTGTTATGAATGAGAAAATAGAGATAGCAGAAATAATGACAGTAACACTTTCTGTTGACCATAGAACAGTTGATGGAGCATTAGGAGCAAAATTTTTAAACGCCTTTAAGCATTATATAGAGAATCCTCTGGTGATGCTTATTGAAACTGCGGTAACCTATTAGCATTGTTATTACAAAATTAATACCTCTAAGTTTATAATTTTATTAGTTAATAGGTTTAGAGGTAAAAAAATGAATACTACAGTAGAAAAAAATAATCCAAAAATTTTTCCTAAAAATGAAAACTCAAAAGGTATGGTTACTCCACCTGTTCCTCCGAAATCTTCCCAAGCTAAATTTGCTGGAATAAGAGCGGTTTTTGAACAGAATGCACCTCATTTTCAAGCAAATGATAGTAATAAAACAGTGAGTAGCAATCTTGGAAGAACATTTGGCCCAACAATGCAAAAACTCATGGAAAACAACATTCATAGCACTTCTAACAAACAACGCCGCGATTCAGGGGATAGTGGTATATCTTCATGCAGTGATGTTAGTAGCAGTACTCTTGATAAAAAAGCTAAAGCTTATAATCCTCTTGATTGGAATCCAATCTATCAAGGTAAAAAGCGTTTTAGTTTAGACAATATGTCGAGCAACTCGTCTTCGTACAGTGAAAAAAGTAATATTTCAGATATAAGCGATAAGTCTAATAATTCAAACATTGTCAGATGTAATATTACTAGGAGTAACAGTAAGGAAGACCTTCGTAAACCTGATGCTTCACATAATGACAAATCTGCAGGCAAAAAATTATCTAATGTCAATGTAAGCGAATTAATCAGAAAGTTTGAACAAGGTAATAACATAGTAAAGGGGCGTTAATCAAATATTACCCTATCTTTGTATATGCAAAGGTAGGGTATCTTTTCAAAATATTATATTCTTTATAGCTTTGTTAATTTTTGATTCCTTCTCTGCAAAAGCAGCTTCTAGAGAGGTTTTAAGTTTTTCCCATTCCTCTTGACCATTTAGAATTAAAGATTTATATTCATTTTCAATTTTTTCCAATGCTCTTTGACATGAGGAATCTAACTCCTCATACAAATCAGTATTTACTGATTGCAGTATTACCAAAAACGAAAACAAATTTGGAGCAGGTAATTCTTCTCTTGTGTAATTCAGAAGACACAGCTTTATTTTTTTTACGCAGTATTCTATTGTTTTTAACGATAGTAAAAGGCTTTCTGCATAAAATATAAAACTATCTACAATCAAATTTTTTGACTTTTTCGGTAATTTAATATTTTCAAATAGTTCTTTTGTAAATTTTTCTATCGGTTGCTTCGGTAAATGTAAAGAGAGATCAGTAAAAGATTTTAGGTCAAAATTTGGTCCAAGTATCGTGCTAATGGCTTTATGCACATTGCTCTTATCTTTACTTACAGAAATAATGAAAACCAGCCCCTCCACATCAAGCATATACTTTATAGATTCCAAAAAATCGACAACGAATTTAGGGTGGCACACATCAAGATTATCCACCATTATATAAATGTTTTTGTCTTTTCTAATTCTATTAACTACTTTTGCCAATTGTGTTTTAAAATCCTTAATGTTTTCTTCTCTTCTTTGAAGAGTATTCAACTCTCTCAGTACAGAACCAATATCTTTCCTATCAGCCTCTTTTGTAGCGTCAAGCAATACGGAAAGCATAGCAAGTGGAGATTTACTGATCAGCTTTCCTAGTGTGTTTAGAGAAAATAGTTCTTGGTTTATGTTCTTGAACTGTTGTATAACGCTTCTTTTTACTTCATACGATGCAAATAAATCTTCAAATAGAAAATTTAAAAAAGAAGGAAGTGGTTGATCCAGTGCATTGATATCCCATGCGCTATAATAAGCTACAACTTCATTTTGCTGCTTTAAATCTTTTACCCACTCTTTCAAAAAAAACGTCTTACCCCATCCGTCATATCCTTCCAAAGATATCATTGAAAAAGACCCGTCAATTGTTTTAATTATAGTGTTGAATTTGCCTGAAAATTGCTGATAGTTTAGGCAATCACTCTCCCAAGCCATCGTTTTAAGTGGTGACGCTATTTCTTTCTTTTTAAATGTTATAAACGATATAAATTTTTTAAAGCACATAAGACTCTTACACTATATTTTATTATAGTATTTTATAAGTTAAGAGCCAGGCTTATATCACAGTCATTTACTTAAGTAATCCATGTTTTTCTAACACATTAATAGAAATGTTTTTCAAGCTACTTACAGGATCAAACACACCATATGGATCATATGTGATAGTTTTTATTCCTGTTTTTTCTTCTATGCATCTTTCCATGTATTGCACGTAATTTTGTGTAAGATCATCTATTACTTCCTGTGTTTCCTTTAAACTTTTACAATCTTTGAATTCTAGTTACTAGTTGCTCAATTCCACTTTCATAGAATCCAGAATAGTTTTGAATTATAAAACTCCTGTTTTTAATAGCTTTTTGTATTAAAGGAAACATCCCGTTTATATAAGCCAAGCTTCCTGCGTCCAAACTGATATCTATTGTTAACTTTCCTTTTTCCTTCCATAAGTCTATTTTTTCCTCCATGATTTTCCTACTATCACAAGTTTTTATTAATTCTATTAGTGCAGAATTACCATACTTATCAGATACCCAGTCACTATGCACAAAGTTTTTATACACCAGCATTAATGGAAATATAAAGCTTAGGTTATCGATATATCGAGCATATTCGTCTTGATTTAATTTTCTTATTATTTCGCTGAAATTAGGTTTAATAATAATATCCTTATATCGAGCATATTCGTCTTGATTTAATTTTCTTATTATTTCGCTGAAATCAGGTTTAATAATAATATCCTTTAATAAATCTGTTCTTTCTATATTGTGAAAATTAATATCGCTTTTTGTTAAAATAGGCACTTGTAGTCCTAAGTCAATCTTTATATCCTTTAATGTTATGTATCCAATTCGTTTACTATCTGCATATTCTTTGTTAAATAACGCAATGAAATCAAGAGCGGTTGATCTTAATTTTTTGATTAACCAATTATAAGTATTACGTACTCCATCTAGTACAAAAGTTAACATAACTCCCTCACTTTAAAATATTATGTTTTAAGTATATAATGTTTTCAAGATTTAGTAAAGCAACCTTTTAGGCTGAAGTATGTCACTAAAATTTAGTATTTTATAAGTAGTGGTAGTATGGTAAAAAACTTATAGCTTGCTAAAAAGAAATGGAATGACTGTGATAATTATTTAATATCCTGTCTTGAAGTAAGTGCTATCCTCAGCGTTCCTTCATCTAGGTAGTCAATTTCTCCACCCATTGGTATGCCGCAAGCAAGACGTGATATTTTCACATCCAAATTTTTTAGCAATTCAATTATATATTGTGCAGTAACTTGACCCTCTAATGTCGGATTAATTGCAATAATTATCTCTTCAACTTTAGATTTTGTCACTCTTTCCAGAATAGTATCAAGGTTAAGTTCTTTTGGACCTATGCCGTTTATTGCAGACAATCTGCCCCCCAAAACATGGTATAAACCTGAATATATATTTCCTTTTTCAAACGCCCATAGATCACCCAATTCTTCTACTACACACAGTAATTTGTTGTCACGTTTTGGGTTAGTACAAATAGAACAAGGTGATTTAGTATCTAGATTTCCGCAAATCTCACATTCTACTATAAGATCTGCTAGCTCTTTAATCAAAGATACAAGTGGTAGCATAACTTTCTCTTTGTTTTGGAGTAAATGTATAACCAACCTGCGTGATGATGATGGTCCTAAACTTGGCAATTTAGAAAAAGCATGAACTAGATTCTTTATGTTAATGTTCATTCAATAAATTCAGAATAGTTCATCAAATGGTAACATCAAACCCTTTGTAAAGAAAGTGGTAAGTTTCTCTTGATCCCACTTTGATTAGCTATAGAAAAAATTTTTTACTCTAATGCAAAAAATTACTTCCGCACACTTAAAGCCTGATTATAATAGACTTCTTGCATAACCCAAACTAAGTAGAAAAAAGGTATCATCCGAGTAGCTCTCCTTTGTCATCCCAGTGCCTTGACTACTTGGATCTAGTTGAGCTATTTCAACAAAAATACTGCATTTTGAGATGAACGTTTATTTTCACCAGACTTATTTACAAGTATAACAATTAAAGTCTGGATTCCAGTGTCAGCTACTTTTATGACACCATCATAAGGTAAAACTGGATCCAAGTAGTCAGTTACTTGGATGACACCGCTTGGATAGGTCAGCTACTCAGATGACGCCGCCTGCCATGCAAACTGCAACCCTAAATGTTGGAGCACTGTCGTACACTAAGCGCTGTAATGACAATTTTAGTCGCTTCATACACTTATCATGCTAGTCATAACAGAAATAATTTTTACCAGAGATATTTATGAAATAATTGACATAGTTTGGAAATATGTATATTATAGAACATTAATAGTTAGTTAATTTGTAGGTGTAGTATGGCTAGAAAGATTTTGAATGAAAATGAGTATCACGCTTTTAAGCGGTTGTTTTTAATGTTTGGTATTCAGAATGAAGGATGTGGTAAATTCTGGCATTGAGACTGTTAGGAAAGAGTTCAATGCACGATACCGTAAATTATCGTTAAAATATCACCCAGATAAAAACCCAAACAATAAAGAAGCGGAGGAGAAATTTAAGGTTATTGCATTAAATAAGCCATTTTTTGAAGAATTTATAATAGAGCCGTTGGAGAAAGGTCTCAATAAAAGAAATAATTTAATAAAAGAATTACGCGGTAAGTTGTGGAGTCGCAGTTATGAAGAATTGCAAAAATACTTAGATGATAAGCGCAGAAATAAACTCTATAATAAGCAGCAGTCAATTGACAATAATGTAACTGCTTATTCAAAATATTCTTCTTATTCAAATCTCTAAGAACCTGTCTTGAAAGGAGCTAAGCAGCTAATTTAGCAAGCATAATAGTAATCATATTAAAGGAGATATTAGTTTTTGAAGTAAGAGGAATAATCCTTGCTCATACGTCTAAAATTGGAAAGCCAAGCAAAAGTTCTTTCAACAATCCACCGTTTAGGAATAACTTGAAATCCTACAGCATCAGCTGCTTTTTTAGTAATCGTATCCTGTTTTCAATAAACAGTAATTTTGCAATTTACCAATATATCCCTGATCAGCAAAAAACCTTTGTAGCGTTGGAGCTTTTCGTTTAGCTTGAGTAAAAAGATTTAGAGCACCATCACGATCTTGAATGCCTGCACTATGAACATCAGCTGTAATAATTAGGCCTATTGTATCCACAATGATGTGGCGTTTTCTACCCTTTATTTTCTTGCCAACATCATATCCTCTGGATCCCCTTTTTGAGTGGTTTTCACTGATTAATTATTCCTACCGAAGGTATTTCATTTTTGCCAACCATTTTTCTTACCTTTTTTACTAACATATCGTGTATTTCTTCCAATTTGCCACTATTACGCCACCTGAGAAAATAATCATACACCGTTTTCCATGGCGGAAAATCTTTTGGCAGCATTCTCCACTGGCAACCACCTTTCATTATGTATCTTATTGCATTAATAATTGTTCTAATATTGTGTTTTCTTGGCCGTCCTACTGCACCTTGTGCAACACTTGGCTCCAAAATTTCCCATTCTTTGTCACTTATATCACTTGGATACATTTTTACCTACTATTTTTTACTTATCTCATCATATTCTCTTTCTCATTTCTTTTCAAGACAGGTTCTTAGGTCTTGAAGTGTTAACATCCTTTGTGTTATATGAATCACGGATTTTATCAATAGTACTCTCAATCTCTTTCTTACCTGGACATGCTACATTCCATACTTTATTATAAGCTTCATGGGACGTGAATTTGTAAAGAATCACATTCTCAAACTCCAAACCCTTGGCTTCCTGTATATTAAACACAAGTGGAGTTTTAAACAATTTACGAGCATCTTCTTTACTCTCATCATCCAGGACTAAAACAGCCCAATTTACGGACTCAGGTACTTTTTCTGCTATTTCTTGTTCTTTATCCTTAGCAATAAAGCCAACATTACCTGTGTTTTCAGTATCACTCTTTATGAAAAAAGCTTCTTTTTCATCTGCTGTCATTTTGTCTTCTGAAGCAAAACAATAATTCTTAAGGTGTAGTATACGGTTGGCTAATTCAATAACTTGCTTACTATTACGGTAGTTCTTTTCAAGAGTACAAACTCGTAATTCATGGCCACTACCTTTGCGGAGAAAAGACTTTAACCTAGATACAGAGAAAAAACTTGGATGTATCACTTGATTAACATCACCACATAATAAAAAGTTACTCTCGTCTTTTAAACTCTTTAATATCAGACCTAATGTGCTTTCAGTCAAATCCTGCACTTCATCTACAACAACTGCATCATAAACTTTATTAGCCTGCACCTTTTCAACACACTCATGAGCAATGAGACTAGTATCATAATATTCTGAACTTCCTTCTATAAATTTCTTATATTCTTCAAAAAGGGCATAGATCTTTTTTCTTTCCAATTGAGGAAATATAGCTTGTCTACTTCTTAAATTAACATATTGATTTTTTCCTTCTTCTCCCAACA
This sequence comes from Wolbachia endosymbiont (group A) of Pogonocherus hispidulus, assembly GCF_964028195.1. Lineage (NCBI taxonomy): Bacteria > Pseudomonadati > Pseudomonadota > Alphaproteobacteria > Rickettsiales > Anaplasmataceae > Wolbachia > Wolbachia endosymbiont (group A) of Pogonocherus hispidulus. The sequence goes on along the minus strand of NZ_OZ034750.1, from coordinate 1,497,983 downwards.
AACCTCCTCCCCCAATCACAGCCGCAAATTCTTCGAATATTTTATCTCCTTCTTTTGCGTACTTCTCAAACTTACCTTTCTTACATTCTTCGTTGAACCATGAAAAAAATGCATTCCTATTGATCGGCTTCTTTCCTTCTACTTTATTTAATTGTTCTTGTGTGTTGTTAAATAATGAAAGAAAATCATTCTTACTAATCAGCTCTTTTCCATCTTTCTTACTAAATTGTTCCTGAACATCACGGAACAACGATAAAAATGTACTTTGAATAGTCGACTTCTTGTTCTCACTTGATTGTTTTTGTGTATTACTCTCTAACCAAGATAAAAGTTCTTTTTGATTGACTGGCTTCCTCCCTTCTACACACTCTTTTATTTTCTCTTTTACATATTCCCTGATTACTTTTTCAAGAAACTCATGAACAGATAAGAACTCAACTCGCTGCGGAATTTCACCAGCAGCTTCATCACAGTATCCATATAATTTTTTTGATTCTTTTACGAGACTTCCGGATTGGGTAATATATAGAATTTTCTTTTTTTCGCCCCCCTCGCACTTCTCTTCTTTTTTAAACTCCTCTTCTATCTTCCTAAGCTTCTCCAAAGCCACTGATGTCTTTCCACTACCAGCAGATCCACTAACAATTAAAGGTAGATTACCAGTATTTTCAACAATTTCTTCTTGCTTTGCACTAAAAGTGATAAATTTACCTAACCAATGAGCTTGTTGAAGATCTTTAATCTTAACTGAGCCTGTACCAGAAGATTTTTCAACGACTCCTTCTTTTGTAACTTTCATTTCTTTTGTTTCTATGTTTTTTGTTTTGCCTGCGTCGCTTAAAAAGTACGAGCTCTTGTAATCATGATCCGGAATTACTTCTAACATAACAAAAACATCTTCGTTTTTGTACCTTACCCATGTGAACAACAACCTACCCTTATCACTTAATTTAGCCCGAAGATATTTAATACCACCCTTACTCGGTATGAGCTTTATACTTCCCTGATATGTACATTTATTTTCACTTAAATCTTTAACTATTGTATTGAACTTTCTTCTTAAAGGATTTCCATTATCACCTAAGCCAGGCTCATTAAAGTTCTCATAATAAAATACAGGACACATAACTTCCCCTCTCAATTTAAGCTATAAAAGTTAACCTAACAGATACTATGAATTGTCGTTCAGACTTCATTTTAATTGCCAAGAGACCCTTAAGGTACTATTCCTTGGGAAAATTCTTCTAGAGATGACTATTTCTTGCCAATAGATCAGCTCCCCTATTAAGACATTGTTTAACCTCACCAAGATTGCCTTGATCTGCAGCATCAAATAGTTCTTGATTAACTTCCCTCATAAACCCTCCAATGATACTAGTCTTTACTTTACATTATAAAGTTGCTACTAAATTATGTAAATTCATTACCTATAGCACAAATATTTTTGATTGCAACAAGTTTTTTTGAGATTATAAATTTTGGCTTTATCAAAAAGAAATGGCAAGAAAGTTAAGCTGTGGTAAATGGGAAAAAATCGGAACTAAAAAAACTACAGCAAAGAAAAGTGCAAGTAAAGTTAGAATCAACTACATAATAATAAAGATTTTATTCCATTGTTTTCAAATAAATCTCTATTAATTTAGCATTGCATACTGTTAAAAACTTAAACAGCTCAATCACTTTCAGCAATAAAAACCAAAGGTTATGAGAGGATTTTGTTGTGGAATCGTTTATTCTAGTATCCTTGACAATGCAACATTCCACAAATCGAAAAAAAGTCAGTAATCTTGCTAAAATGGCATGCTAAAATTCTTTATCTTCTTCCTTATTCTCAAGATCTTAACGAAATTTGAGCATCAGTGGTTACCATCAAGAACAAAAACATTTCTATCTGAACTCCTTTCGTCAAGACTTCGCTTTTTATTCTAACCAAAAAGCCTGTAATTACGTTTTAAAGCGATTTCATATATAAACTTTACCCTTTAACACCTGTAATGCCCTTTAAAATTTGAATAAAAGGCATCTTTAACAATTCTATTACTATAAGGTAAACTTACAAGTAAGTTTAACGTCATTTTTATTCATTGTAAAGAAAAAATTTTGTATGAAGGTTTTTTAGAAAATTCACTTACCTTTCTTAAATGTTCTTAACACCCTAAAAATCTGAATAAATGAAAACATAGGCTTTTTGTGAACAAAAAAGTAATTGCTGTTTTCAGAAACTTTTTTACAGACGGCTTATCATAAAACATCTAAATCCTTAATAGGTAAGACTACACCATTTGCTAGTAAATAATGATGTGTTGGTTTTACTAATTTGTATTCTACTTTACCTTCTATAGAAACCTTAAGTTCCATATCTTTCACACAAAGAAATCCATACTTAGAATTGGTATTGGATATCCCATATTCCTCAGCATTACGAAAGAATTTAATCTGTCCAAGAGTTGCAAGATTATTTATTCTTTCTCTGATATTGCGCTCACTGCCAAGCCCCTCTTCTCCTTCAAAACGCTTTGCAAATTGTCCAGCAGTATAAATATTACCTTGATATGCGCTACTGCGAATTAAACTCAAGATAACCTCATGTTTTCTCATCCGTTCTAAATCCAGCTTTTTGCTATATTGATCTCTGATTATTGGTTCTGAATTTAAAACTGAATTGTCATGTACAAATGCCCCATTTTTCCAGTAAAGTGTCATTTGCCCGTTATTGCACTGCGAATAATTAGATTTTTTACGCGATAAAATTCTCTCATCAGGAGAAGCATTAGCTTTATCTGGTCTAGTCAAATACCAACGAGACCTTACTGTATTATTCCATGCTGTTGAACCACCTGTACCAGTTTTACGTATCATTCCCGAATCAGAAGGGTGAGCAAGCAATAGAACCGCTCCTTTTATTACTTGAGCTATGCGACCACAACAGGTTTGAATAAATTGTCTTACATGAGAGCGATCGTTTTCATTACCTCCAAATAGGTCTGCTGCTGTATCTAATACCACAAGCTTCGGCTGAAACGATTCAATGTCCTCAAGTAACTCTTGAAAGTAAGTAGTTAATTGACCAGTATCTTTGTTATTAAAAACCATAAGTTGATTATTGTGCCCTGCTCGGGACCATAAGCCAACATTATCCTGAAAATCAGAAGATTCCATACCTGATTGATAAAATTCATTTATTGCGCATTGCCGACGCCAAAGTTCTTCTTCATCGTCTTCACAGAACACACCGTATGTCTTTATTTGTTCTAGATCTATTCCAAGCCAAGGTTTACCAGCAGCAGCGGCTGTCATTAGTTGTTGAGCAAGGAGAGATTTTCCAACACCACCATCACCGTAAAGAGCTGTAACACTTCCCACAGGAAGCCAATCCTTAATAATCCATTTTCTCTCTGGAGGGGTGTTGGTCCAAGCTGTAGTATCAATCCTTTTTGACTTTCTCGGAGAATAAGGGCTTTTATTGTTAAGAATAAATTCTTCAACGTTCATTCCTTCTAGCACACCGTCTGCAACATCCCAAGCGTTTGGTTTGTCTTGAGGAATCTTGAGAATAGAAAGTGATGCAACTCCAATATCCAAAAGCTTTTTTCCAACTTTTTCAGTGTACTTTTCCCCAGATTCATCATTATCTGGCCAAATGATAACATGTTTTCCCTTAAGTGGACTCCAGTCGGTTTTCTCAATAGGTGCATTTGCTCCAAACATTGCTGTTGTTGCAGTAATTCCTTTCTCTATGAGCGCTTCTGCACATTTTTCCCCTTCTACAAGAATAACTTTCTCAGATTTTAAGATTTCTGGAATGTTGTAGAGTGGCCTTATATCCGGTTCGCCAAAACTCAGCTTTTTAACATCAAATGGACGATATTCTTTTTTTCTTTTAGGTGGATCATATCGGTAGACTATGACGATAACTTGGTTGTTCTCATCGTAATAGTTCCAGCTACAAGTCATGTATTGTTCTAGATCTTTGATACTTCTTCTCTCTCTAGTATGTTTCTTTCCAAGCCATTCACTTATTGAAACCATTACCTCAGAAAACTCTGTTTTGGCGTTTTTTCTATGCACAGCCGCCCAAAGGTCGATAATGTCACCACCGTCTCCGGTTGCGAAATCATTCCATAACCCGGCTTTATTGCCACTTAATTCTACTCTTAAACTTTTTCCTTTATTACCCCAGATATCACCTACTTGAAACTCATTTCTGCAAAAAGTGCCATTAGGTAGTAAGTAAGAAAGGCATGATCTGATGTTCAATAATAGTTGTCTTTTTATCTCTTCTACATCAAATTGCTCTAATGGTTCTAAATGTGAGACAGTATTGTTAAAATCATAATATTCATCATTTGAAGTATTTTTTTGTTTGACATCAGTTAAAAAATCTTGTATCATGAATTGAAATTCCTTTTAAAGTTAAGTGTTTGAAAGGTTTTTGGGTAAGGCTGTTTTGATTGGGGTCTTACTCTTTGTTGTTAAGGGAAAGCTATGGTGGGAGGTCTTTTGGCATATGTTTTACGCCTAAGTGAAAAGTATATTAAGAAAGTTTTTCATTGGTTGGCTGCTTTAGTAGGTTGTGAGGGTATTGAAGCTCTTTTTAATTAAGAGATAATCCTCTACGCCTATTCTACAGTATTTTTCTTACTATGTCAACTTCTTATTAAATAAAATAATCATAAAGTCATAATGCTTCTATTTTGTCACATTGATATATTACATACTACTAATATGTAATATATATTATATATAAGGAAATTTACCATTTAACATTTTGGCTAAACCTCCCCATATACGCAGCTTTGAGGCTGATTGGCAGTTTTGCCAAATGAAATCTTATTTGCCATTTGAAATTCCTTTAAAGTATTGATTTTCCTGCATTTCTCTTTGTAAGTTCATTTGGTTATTTGGTAAGTTTGCCAAATGATTTGCATTTTATTTAAAATAAATTAAAAAAAACTAATGTTTTCTTTCTGCTGTATAGTTCATAATGGTGTCTTTGGAGGTTAGGAATAGTTTGATTTAAGGTGGAATTATAAGCGAATAGAAAAGTGTTTGTACCCCTACTATAGTAATACCGGATTTCTTACGACTTTTTCCGGAGAGAGTAGAAGGTTTTTTCCGAAAGAAAGTAATAGTATACATGTTTACTCCTTTTATGAAAATATATGGATTTAATGCTTTCTTGCTATATATATGTTCACCAAAATTCCAAAAACTGTTCAATATTTTTGAAAAAACTTTAGGGGCCTATAATATATACAGGATTCGCTTGTTTTTCGTCCAAAAAATCTTATATATATACGCGGTCCGTTCTAAATTCGTCCAAAATTTTAAGAAGTAAGATTTTAGATTACGCTGATTTTAGGCAGTTTAAGCCAGTTTAGATTATAAAATGAAATCTTATTAAGCTGAGAAGTGGGCTATTGTAGAGGAGTTTAGTATAATTTAAGATTACAAGTTAAGCAAACTGCTCCAATACCATAAAAGGCTACTCCTTGACTGATTTTATATATTTCTTAGTTTAGAGAAAAACCTTATAATATATATATTATTATAAATAATAATATAAGGTATACACATACCCTATTTATATATTATATTTTTCATTCCTATTTATCCTTTAATCAACCATTGATCATCAATGAAGTTTAAGGAATTTAACCAATTAATTGTCTCTACTGCAACTAAATTCTTTAAACCGTCTTTAGAAGGCTATTATAACTTATTAATGAGCTAGATAGAGGGGAGTATCTGTTTTATCAAAAATTCATGTGACCTCTTCTCAGCTCCAGTAAACAGTTATTGTTACCTAAGGAGAGAAAGTCGCCTTTCCCCCCTCGGCTTCAAAACCGGACTTAACAGTTTCCCGTTATCCGGCTTCTCTGTAATTCAGTGCTTGTCACGCAGACTTCCGTGTAATTGGTCATGACAATGCTTATGTAACAAGGATAAGTTTTTGATGTTATTATTGAGTCTATTGCGGTCCTGATGATGCACATGTGCTAAGTCATCAAATCTAAACCAAAGATGACAATAATTACATTTACCTTGTTGTATCTTCAATAGTTTTATTACTTGTGGCGATTTTCCTGGAATTGTGCTCAAACGACTTCCCCAGTATGGCCAGTCTCCATCATAAGGAGATTTGGTTCCTCTCACTTTGATATGCCATCTACTGGCATATTCTCCATGTTTTGTAATACGTATTCCGTTACCTGTCATAAATCTCCAATTTTCGTTACCATACCTTTTAAAGTATTTTCTCTTAATCCAGCATCCTCCTTTGTTTGGGTGTCTATATTTTGCCCACCTCCAAAGTTGGGTGTGCATAATCATATCCATTGAGTTAAAGATTTTGCTTGAGACTGCCGAAGTGTAGTACTGACACCATCCTCTAACAATTGGATTGAGGTTATTTATTACAGCTTCTTGCGATTCGCCTCGCATTTCCCTTAACTCATGTTTAATAACCAGCGTATGCTGTTTAACAGAACTACGACTTGGTTTAATCAATAACTTGTAACCTTTCTTACTTTTCACTGGATATTGTCGTATTGTGAAACCAAGAAAATCGAAGCCTGGTTTCTGTCCATTGGAAAACTTGAGAGTGTGAGAGATCTTTGTTTTTGAAGGTTTTAGCTCTAACCCGATAGTTTTTAACCAACTTTCGACTAGCTCCTTAGCCTTCAGAATAATCTCTTCACTCTCATGTATGATAACAAGGAGAGTAGACCGGCGGAACTTCCCCACCAGTCTCTCGCAGAACTGCACGGAAACCTCTCGGCTTATACAGCTCCCATTATTTAGCCTTTTGATCCTAACCCAAGTGTCCAATGATAGAAAATACTTGGAGACCTCTTTCTCACTTTTCCTAGAAATTGCTTTGCTAGTCTTCCGTGATCACGAAGTTTCTTATATTTTGTCCTGACCCATCTTATGAGGTATCTCTCTATATTTCTGAGAGATGGATACATCTCTGATTTATAAAACCTGCCATAGTACTGAAACCAGCCTCTGACTATTGGATCTATTTTCTTCGATATTTCCTCTAGTGTGGTCCATGTAATCCGATGTATTCTCCATGACTTTATGGTTTTCTTGATCTTCTTCTTGGCTTTGTTACTAATTGCAGGTAGAAATGAGATGAAATAATTCCTCATCTTATTCTTTGCTACTCTAGGTCTAAAAGTATAACCTAGAAAATCAAAGCTTTGTTTAGGAAATTGTTCTTTTCTATCATCATCCTTACTGTACACAATCTGTGTCTTTTCAGGATGTAACTTCAATTTACACTTAGCCAATCTTTCTTCAATCATTACTTTCATAAATCCTGCCTGTCTTTTAGTTCTGCAGTGCACTATCGCATCATCTACATATCTTTCAAATGGTACTGTTGGATAATTTTGTTTCATCCACATATCAAACGCATGGTGCATAAATATGCTTGAAATGATTGGGCTTATTGAACCTCCTTGCGGAACTCCTTTATCCCTTGTTACCCTACTGCCATCTGCTTGCTGAATGGGGGCTTTCATCCACCTCTCAACATACAGTATGACCCATTTGCAGTCTGTGTGTTTCTTGATAGCCTGCAGTGCTAAATCGTGGTCCAGATTGTCGAAAAATCCAGATATATCAAGATCTACCGTCCAATCATTTTTCCAACATCTCTTCCGTGCTGTGTATACCGCATCCAGCGCAGACTTATTTGGTCTATAACCATATGAATCTTCGTGAAATTTCGGTTCTACTAACGGCTCAAGATACATTGTAGCTGCTGTTTGCGCTATCCTGTCGAATACTGAAGGCACACATAAAATTCTTTGCCCTCCTGTATCTTTTGGTATCGCAACAGCTTTTACCGGCTCTGGAAAATAACTTCCGGATGACATCCGATTCCATAATTTGTATAGATTATCCTTTAGATTTTCTTCAAACTTTGTTATCGAGACCTCATCTACACCTGCTGCACCTTTATTTTTCGATACTTGTTTATAAGCTCTCCAAATAAGTTGCTTTGGTATATCAAAAGACTTTGTTTCATTCATTAACTCCTCCCTTTCGGTTGATAAATAATTAAAACTAAATAACTTAGCCCCTTCACTCCATTTCCATTACAGAAACTTCTTCGCTACTACGAGCTAATCCGCCCCTGTTTTTCGCATCGGTACTCTCATCCTCAGAGATCAGCTCTTTGGACTTCTCCCTTTTCATCGAAACGACAGGTTCCCGTAGTTCCATGCAATAGCCTAAAATAGATTCACGCCACTTTTATGCCGGACGCCACCTACCCAGTAAACAAGCTCCCTGTAGATTCATCCCAGGTTAACGACTACCCCCTGGTTTTGACGTCGTCTCTACGCTTTCGACACTTCATCAGTGGTTCACTTGCGTTCGTCTCTCTATTTCATACATGACACATAATTGTGCCTTTTCCATAACGCTCACTACCTTAGCTCTTTACCAAAGCAGCTTATGGCTGTTTGAAGCCTGCTCTTGCAAACCGGCTCCGAGGGGCCCTCCCTCATCTACTGCACAGCTTCAACACTTTCCGTGTTTCTACGGCGCACAGTCGTCCCAGTAGTTTAATTCTTCACCAAAGTAAGAACATAGCGCCTCAATTGCAAACACATAAAGCTCATCCGAATGATTGGATTGGTTGAATATTAAATCCTTCAAAGCACTTTCATCATCAGAAGAAAGTAATTTTAAAACATTCTCGTATAAATGATTATCATTCGAACCGATTGCTTTTTCGAGATCTTTAGCCCTAACTGCATAAGAAGTAATATACGTTCCCATTTTTTATTGTACTAATTGATTATCCTATTAGAGGATATACTTCTTCTTCTAATGATGTCAATCCTTTTTGCTCAAAGCTATGAAAGAAAGAAGATAGGTAGATGGCGCTTATATACAAGAATTGGAAAGGGAATTGTAGGGGTAAAAAACGAAAGAAAAGATTATAAAATAAAGATAAAGTATACTATTTACTTAGTTCGTGTTAAAGAAGCGAATAAAGATAATTTTCCTTGCAAAGTTCAATGAGTCAAGAAATATTCAAATAGCTTATGGGTCTTATAAAACCATTTATGAAGTCACACGATTTTACTAAAATAGGAGTTAGAAAACGTTATCTTGAATGCAATCAATAGAAAACAGGTCTCCCTACGTTTTTTATAACTACCTCTGTAATATACTTTAAAAGCCCAACAAATGGATTTATGTAAAATCCCGTAATATTTGTCATAGAATAAAATACTGCAACAAAACATAGTGGGTATGTAATACAACTTCTTATCTAAGAGGTTGTCCGGAAACTAGTAAAAGGCTATAATATCTGAAATTTTAGTACGGGGTAAAGATGAGAAAAAAGTATCCAACAGATCTAAGCGAAAGGGAATGGGCAAGAATAGAAAAACACTTCAGAGTATCATACAAGAAAGGAGGAAGGCCGCCAAAGTATAGCAAAAGAGAAATATTAGAAGCAATTTTCTATGTATTGCGTACAGGGTGTCAATGGCGTTATTTACCAAATGCTATGGAAGACTGTGTATGAGCAGTTCAGGCAATGGAAGAAGCAGGGAATTTTTGAGAAAATGAATTATGAAATTACACAAATAAAAAATTTTTAAAAAAACATAGTTGATATGACAATACAAGTGAGCTGGCTCAATAAACCAATGATGGTAGAGCCAAGAAGTTTTGAGTTACTGTCATTACAAGCAGGAAAGCAGCCAATTTTTAAAAACATAAAACATGCAGTAATAAATAATGAAAGGGGAATAAAAGTAATACCAATACATGGAATCTTGACAAAAAAGTCAGAAGCTTTTGATGATGTGTTGGGGATGACATCGTATGAGAAGATACGTGAAAAGATAGAGGAAGCTTTAATAGATGAAGAAGTAGAAACAATAATTTTGGACATAGACAGCCCCGGAGGAGAAGTAAACGGTTTATTCGACCTTTCTGACTTTATTTACAAAGCAAGGGGTGAAAGAAAGATAATAGCAATAGCGAATGATGATGCTTACTCTGCAGCGTATGCTATAGCTTCTAGCGCTGAAAAGGTGTATGTAAGCAGAACATCAGGGGTAGGAAGTATAGGAGTAATAGCAAGTCACATTGATCAAAGTGGATTCGATGAAAAACAAGGTATTAAGTACACAACTGTTTTTGCAGGAAGTCGAAAAAACGATTTAAATCCGCATGAGCCAATAACATCAGAAAGTGTGGAAAGCTTACAAGAGGAAGTAGATCGCCTATATGAGATGTTTGTCGAGCTCATAGTACGAAACAGAAATCTTTCCACGGAAAAAATCAAATCAACGGAAGCAGGGCTATATTTTGGTGAGAAAGCAATAGAGGTAGGTCTTGCGGATGGAATTACGACATTTTCAGAATTTATAGATAATTATAGGAGAAATAATATGAGCAAAATTGAGATAAAAGAACAAGCAATAGATATTGATATTGAGCAAGGAAGATGTTTAGGGTACGAAAGCTGCCGTAAAGAAGTATTAGAAGTGATAAGATTATGTAATTTATCAAAGATGCCAGAGAAAATAGGAGAATTTATTGAGCAGGATGTGAATGCAAAGCAAGCCCAAGAAATATTAATGTCGATACTGGCGGAGAGAACGAAGAAGACAGAGATTTTGAGTACAATACCACAAAGTTCATCAGAAGATTTAATGATGCAGGTAGCGAAAAGTCGAGCAAAATCGGGCATTTGATGGTGGTCTACTCTTAACCGCGGTATATAATACTAACATACGCCGCGGTAAAATAAAGTTGATCATCTTATAACCGCGGTATATAATGCTAACATACGCCGCGGTAAATTGTATGAGTGAACCAATAATTGGTAGAGAAAAAGAAACAGCGATTCTAGAAAATAAGCTTCTTTCCCAATCAGCCGAGTTTATCGCAGTGTATGGTCGACGTCGTGTAGGAAAAACATATTTAATAAAACAATTTTTCAACAAACGTAATGTAATCCTATTTGAGCAGACAGGTCTCAACAAAGGTGCTTTGAAGGAGCAGCTTGAGATCTTTGCAGAATCATTGTCTAGATCTTTTTACAATGGTGTAAGAATGGCTTTGCCTAAAAACTGGATGGATGCATTGCGTCAATTAACTCTTTCGATTGATATTCATAGAAATGAGCAGGTTGTTTTATTTTTTGATGAGTTGCCATGGCTTGCTGCAAGAAAATCTGGATTTTTAGTAGCACTAGAACACTTCTGGAATGTGTATTGGACATATCGAAAAAGGCTTATATTGATCGTGTGTGGTTCAGCAGCATCATGGATGTTAGAAAATTTAATCTATAATAAAGGAGGATTGCATAACCGTATTACTGCAAGAATACCTTTGCAGCCTTTTAACTTAAGTGAAACTAAAGAGTATCTAAGGTATTTAGGAGTCAATCTTAATCACCAGCAGATATTACAGATCTATATGGCCATGGGAGGGATACCACACTACCTTAAGGAAGTAAGTCAAGGATTATCAGCAGCACAAAATATTAATGCGATCTGTTTTCAGAAGGAAGGTTTGTTATTTGATGAATTTGATATGTTGTTTCACTCGTTGTATGAAGAACCAGAAATGTATATAAATATTATTCGTGTGATTGCAAAAAAGCCAAAAGGGATCAGCAGGAAAGAACTTATAAAAGCAACTAAAATCACTGAAGGTGGATACTTAACTACTAAACTAAGGAGCTTAGAAGCAGCAGGATTTATTGGAGGTTTTTTACCACTGAATAAGGCAAAGAGAGGAGTATATTACAGGGTAATGGACGAATATGTGTTATTTTATCTAACGTGGATTGAACCATTCAGAGAAGTAATGAAAAAGGCAATAACAAGTGATGTTCATTATTGGGAGTTAGCAATAAAAAAACCAGCTTGGCTAACATGGACAGGACAAGCATTTGAAGCAGTGTGTTTTAAACATGCCAATACGATTAGAAGAAAACTAGAGATAGAACATATACTAACTATATGTGGTGAGTGGCAATATCACCCAGAGAAAAACGGCGAAGAAAGTGGTGCTCAGATAGACTTGGTGTTTGATCGAGAGGATGGATGTACGACACTTTGTGAAATAAAATACAGTGATAAGCCTTATACGATAACAAAAGAATATATAGAACAATTAAGAAAAAAAGAGTCAATTTATAAAGAAAAAACTAGGTCAAGAAAACAAATATTCTGGGTACTTATTGCTGCAAACGGAGCAACTGAAAACCAGCACTTGAGAGATATAATCAACAAAGTGATTACGTTAGAAGATTTATTTTAACTTAACATCAAAATTTTAGAAAAACTTACGCAGTTTTTTAAGTAAGAGAAACTAAATATAGGAGAAAAAACATGACAAGTATAACTGAAGGAAATAATTTAGGCGATCTTCTAAAATATGAAGCGTCTAATCTATATTCAAGAGACCAAATAACCGTAGCAAAGGGGCAGAACCTTAAGCTTGGCACGGTTGTCGGTCGTGATAAAGATGATCTAATTAAAATTATAAACTTAGCAGCCACGGATGGTACGCAGACAGCGATAGGAGTGATAACAAGTGATGTAAACGCAACGGAAACCACCAAAGCAGTAATCATTACACGTATAGCAATGTTAGCAGATCATGCGGTTGTATGGCCAGCAAATATAACAGAAGAGCAGAAAGCTGCAGCAATAAAGCAACTTGAAACACGAGGGATCATCATCCGTAAGGGAGTTTAACTTAAATTAATAGGAAAAAAGGGAGAAAAAAAATGCAAAATCCATTTACAAATCCAGCATTTAGTATGACGGAATTGACTAAAGCAATAAACATATTGCCGATAAATTATGGTCGCGTCGAAAATTTAAATTTATTTCCAAGTAGATCGGTAAGATTTCGACATATTACCATAGAAGAGCAAAACGGAGTATTGACCAACGCAAGTTCCTGGAGCACCAGCAACAGTGGGAAAACGAAAAATAAGAACATTTACGATACCACATATTCCCCATGATGACGTAGTGTTACCTGAGGAAGTGCAAGGGATAAGAGCATTTGGGTCAGAGAATGAACTGAAAGCATTGGCTAACGTGGTAACAGATCACCTGGAATTGATGAGAAACAAGCACGCAATAACATTAGAACATTTGCGAATGGGTGCGCTCAAAGGAATTATTCTGGACGCTGATGGCAGTGAGTTATTAAACCTTTACAACGAATTTGAAATTACACCGAAAGTAGTAAATTTTGCACTGGGAACAGCAACCACCGATGTAAAGCGTAAGTGTCTGGAAGTATTGCGCCATGTTGAGGACAACTTCAGTGGTGAATATATGACTGGGATTCATGCCTTGGTAAGTCCTGAGTTTTTTGATGCATTAACATCGCATGCCAAAGTAAAAGAAGCATACGAGAGATGGCAAGAAGGTGCAGCACTCCGGAACGATATGAGATCAGGGTTTACGTTCTGTGGAATAACATTTGAGGAATATAGAGGGCAAGCAACCGACCCTGAAGGAATTGTGAGAAGGTTTATAGAAAAAGATACAGGACACTGTTTTCCACTAGGAACAGCAAGCACATTTACGACATACTTTGCCCCAGCGGACTTTAATGAAACAGTGAATACCCTTGGACAGCCATTATATGCAAAACAAGAGCCAAGAAGATTTGATAGAGGAACTGACCTTCATACCCAATCCAACCCTTTGCCGATGTGCCACCGCCCGGGGATATTAGTTAAAATCGCTGCAGCATAACAATACTGGTAGAGCAACTACAAAATGGTGAGGCATGAGACTGCTCTACCAGTATGCCCCTTCTTAGCGTACATGTAGAGATTAGTGCATAAAGGAAAAAGATGCAAGAAAAAATAAAAAGATTATTTAAAGACTGTTTTGCACATCTAGGGCAGCAAGCGTTGTATGAGTCAAAGGATAAGGCATATATGGTACAAATATTGAAGCAACAGCCAGATAAATTATACGAGATTGGTGAAGGACAATTTATCGGAGAAATGTTAATACTTGAGGTCAGCATTTTTGATATATTAAAGCCAATGGTAGGAGATGTCTTTATTATTGGTAACCGTAGATACAAAGTACATTCACCGCCGCTTAGGGACAATTCGGGAATGGTATGGAAAATTCAAGCATCGGGGGTGTAAATGCGTGTTGAAATTGGAATAAGCGGCAGCATTGAGAAAATAATTCAAAGTATTGAAGCTAGCCAAGCTAAGATAACAAGAGCAACAGTAAGAGCATTAAACAAAACGGCATTGTGGACAAAAGAGCAAGCTACGAAAGAACTAAGTAAAGATACGCAAATAAAACGGCAATTAATCAGAAAAAGATTATGGATAGTGAGAGCAACAAGAAATTATCAGAGGGCTCTAGTAAGGATAGGGTTATATGGAGTAAAATCTTCAAAGCTTGGCGATATAAAACAAATGGCAAAAGGAGCAAAGGCAGGGAAACATATGTTTGAAGGAGCATTTATTGCTAAGATGCCAACCGGACATAGAGGTATTTTTAGACGAAGAGGAAGAACAGCCTTGCCGATTTATGAAGTTACTGTACCGATCGGAGAAAATGTGCAAAAGATAGTAAAAGAAATGGCTAGTTATAAAACAGGAAAAGTGTTTGAGGAATATTTTGAGCATGAGTTGAATGTTCTTTTAAAGAAGCAATGAAAGAATTTTGGAAAGGTTTACATGAGGCAATTTGTAAAACGCTAAAAGAAGAAATCCCAGCAATACAAACGTGCGAAGTGTATAGAGCGGTAGGTCGGGAAATAATAGCGCCAGCAGTATTTGTAGAGCTTGCAAGTTTAGAACCAGGGAAAGATCCGGGAACAGAGGAGTTTGCGCTGAGAGCAAGATTTGAAGCGAGAATTGTAGTTGATGGAACAGTCGAGGATTCCTCCTATGATTGTTGTCAATAAGAAATTTCATATTTTGTAAAATCTTTAAAACCCGGTTGTCTTTAAGTGTGTAGAAAATGTCTGTCAGAAATCGGTAGCTCTCAATTGCATAAAAGTCAATAATGATTTTTTGTATTACTTAAAACATTTTCTGATGTAAAATTCAGCTCTAATGCAATTTTTTATTTATTACTGTACCATCTTATTCGATCAAAAGTTGTTTCATTGACAACAAAAATACTAATACTAAGTTTTTAATTAATATTTTTTAAATTAATGTAGCTAATGAATATGTGCGTCTACATACACTTAAAGCACATATTCATTTGGCTTATAAAAACTAAGGTATCATATTTTCCCTTACAATTATTGTTCAATAAAAAATTCAAATTTTGTAAAATCTTCAAAAATCCACTTCCTTTTCAGTGTATAGAAAATGGTTGTTAGAAATTTTCTAGCAGTTGCAATAATAGCCTTAGCAGAACCACGCTTCTTTTTCACATGCTCGTAAAAACTTTTCAGGTAAGGACTATATCGTATAGCGACCCAGGTACACTGTACTAAAGAAGTTCGTGCCATTTTTGGCCCATATTTGGTGATTCTTCCAATAGTACATTGCTGATTAGATTGAGAAACTGATGGTACAACTCCGAAATAAGCAGTGAGCTTTTCAGGATTGCTAAAATCATTAATATCGCCAATTGTCGTGATAAAAACTGCTGCAGAAATTGCACCAATACCTTTAATACTGATAATATTATTAAACCCAGGAAGTTGTTTAGCAAAAGCGGTAATTTCTTCTTTAAGCTTCTTGAGGTTTTCTCGAATAGCTTCCAGTTGATAGCTAATTACTTCAATCTCTATCTTTTCTATATAATCCCAATTGTGTTTTTGAATAGAGCGTTCAAATCCAGCTTTAGTTGTCAGCGTTTCCTTCTTAATTTTTATCCCATGATAATTAAAAAGACCGTGCATTTTATTGATTAGAGATACTTGTGATTTCACTAACTGCTCTCTTGTTCGAAGAAGAGAAGCTAACTGCTGGCATTGTTTGCTTTTACATCTCGCTTCAGGCAACATATCCTTGCTTAGAAAGAAAGCAATAGCTCTTGCATCATGCCTGTCTGTCTTCTTTACAGAGCGGCGAATAACTTCAAATTGCCAGGGTGCAATTATCACTGCGCGCTTGACGTAAGATGACACTGCATCATAAAAGAAACAGCTATTACCTGTAGCTTCGAAAGCTATTTCATCTTCTGATTTAAGACCTTCAACGAAATTGTCCAAGTCCTGTAAGTGAAATGTGCGAATATATTCTTGCTTTCCTGTTTCTAAGTAGCAAACAGTAAAGCTATTAGTGTGTAAATCAACACCTATGTAACGCATAAATTTTCCCTCTTATTGAATACTACAAAATATCAGAGTAGAATATTACCGGTTGGTCCAACCTCCTATACGCGGTCACCAAATTTTATGGGCTGCACGATGGTTTTCGGTGGCAGGGGCGGTTAATCTCGGTAACGAGGTCTAATCCCATTATTGCATATAAAAGCAAAATAGGGCCTCATGAATCCTTTCAACCTGCCACCTATCCACTCTGAGAAGTTATTATCTTCTCATGCTTCCAGCCAAGCAATAACAATTCATATCATCTCGGTAGTTGTGAGAGAATTAGCAGCAGAAGTTGCGAGAGTAGTGAATAAGAATACTTGGGACGTGGAAAATGTTTCAGCAGGTGAATTTATATCAGCAGGAGGAGATGATTTTAGGCCAGAATTAGATGCATATCTAGTGTGGATGGTTGAATGGGTGCATGAAATCCATGTAGGCAAGTCAATATTTTCAGGCGGAGTTACGCCGCATATTATAGAGATAGATGTTAGAGCATAATTTTGCCATTGCAGAGCTAAATAGAAGGCTAGCGAACATTATGCGTATAGGTCTAGTTAAAGAAATAGACCATGAAAAGGCAAGAGTAAGGGTCAAAGTAGGAGAATTTATAACCGATTGGCTTCCGTGGGTAACGGCAAGAGCAGGAGAAGATAGAAGTTGGTTTGCGCCGAATATTGATGAGCAAGTAATAGTATTATCGCCATATGGAGAGTTGTCATTAGGGGTGGTGTTACCGGCAATTTATCAGCAGAAGTATTTTCCCTCGGAATGCCGAAAAGACGCGCATATTTTTGAGTTTCAGGATGGAACGAAATTATCGTATGATAAGGAGAATCATCATCTTGAGATTGAAGTAGTAGATAAAATAACGTTGAAAGTTGGGGAATCAAGTATAAAAATGACAAAAAAGGGAATAAAACTTAAGGGAAGGAGAATAGATCTAAACTAGTATATGGGTAAAGCAATCGTTTGTATAGGGGATTATTGCAGTGGAATACCGGCACATGTTTGTATGAGTGGAAGTAGTGATGTTTTTAAGAAAGGGAGATCTGTGTGTCGAAAAGGTGATATCTTAACTCTGGGAGAGAAGCTAATACAAGGTTCAAACAGCGTATTTGTGAATGATATTGGCATAACAAGAACCGGTGACTTGGCATCGTGTGGTTTTCATGTGATGGGTGATAGCAAAAATGTATTTGCAGGGTAAAAAAGATGCGTGGTATGAGTGCTACTAGTGGGAAAGAACTGGAAGATTTAGACCATCTGAAACAATCAATTATTGATATATTAACCACGCCAATTGGATCACGTGTTATGAGAAGAGAGTATGGTTCCCGATTGTTTGAATTAGTAGATAAGCCAGTAAATCGTGATTTTACGTTAGAAATTTACGCAGCAACAGCAGGAGCACTAGAAAAATGGGAAAAAAGATTCAAACTCGAAAAGGTAAAAATCACAGAGGTGAAAGAAGGAAAGGTCAATATTTCATTAGATGGTATTTATCTACCAAATGGGAAAAATATTCATTTTGAAGGAATTGTAGTATAAAGATGGAGCAGCCAAATATTATCGAACCACTGAACTTTGAAGAGATTTTTTCTCGGATGAAAGAAGAGTTGGTGAAGCGTGACGCAAGTTTCACAGCATTAGTAGAAAGTGATCCAGCGACAAAGATCCTAGAAATAGCAGCATGGCGAGAACTTTTGCTGAGAGAAAGAATAAACGAAGCAGCAAAGGGCAACTTACTTAAGTTTGCAAGGGGGAAAGAACTTGATGATTTAGCTGAATTTTATGGAGTAGAAAGGGAAAAGGAAAAAGAAGAAAAAGATGAACGTTTTAGGGAAAGAATCAAGGCAAAAATAGTAGGCTGGAGCACAGGAGGAAGTAAAGAGCATTATAGGTTTCAAGCACTCTCAGCAGATAGAAGAGTAAAGGATGCGCTAGTTGAATCAAGAGTACCAGGGGGTGTGGAGATCTCAATTTTATCAACAGAGTTATCCACAAATGGCATAGGGTCTGAAGAACTACTTGATATTGTAAAAAAGCGAGTCACCAGGGATGATATAAGGGTGTTAACAGATACGATAACAGTAGTTGGTTGCAATATTATTGAAATAAATATCCACAGCAAAATTAGCATTAAAAGACCAGATATTATTGAAACGGTGAAGAAGAAATTTATAGAAAAATTTGAATCAGCAAAAAGTTTAGGATGGAGTGTAACAAGATCGTGGATTATAGCAAATCTATTCATAGAAGGCGTGGAAAACGTGGAATTAATAGAGCCAAGAGAGGATGTTGTGGTACTGGGGAATGAGTGTGCTGCCTTAAGAAGTTTAAATGTTAAGTTGAATTAATGCTATTACCGCCAAATGCAACAAAGCAAGAAAAAGCGCTGGTTGATGCAATCGATTACAAAGTAGAACCAAGCAGGATAAGAGGATTTAAGTTTAATCCTAAAGATGAAATATTGCCATGGATAGTAGAGGAATATGGTCTAGAAGAGATTCTGCATTGGGCAAAAGAGAAAAGAAGAGCGATAAAAGAAGGGGTAGAATTTCAGCGTTTAAGAGGAACACCTGCCTCACTGAAAATAGCATTAAAATGGGCAAACATAGAAGATATTACGATTATTGAAGAGCCACCCGGTAAACACTTTTTTGAATTACAGATAGGGATAAGAGACGTACCAAATGATTTCTTTGTAGATGCAGTAGTAGAACTAGCAAAACTATCACTACCTGCAAGATCGAGGCTAATGAGGCTTTTCAATGACCACTACAACATTAGCAGGTTCATATTGGATGAGAGTTTTTTCGGAAGTTTATTATCGGATTATTCGGGGGTAAAAATAGAAAAAGATGGACCAGTGTTATCATTTGGAAGAGTGAACTTTTTCAGATCTAGCAGTCCATTAATTGAGGTTATAGAGAGTTATCTACGCGATCATCATGAACGAGCTTTAAGCAATGATATATATCGCTTGGATGTAGCAATCCTTGGAGAAACCGAGCCTCACACGAAGAATTATAACGGTATTTATGAAAGAAATCATGTGTGGTATAACTTCAAAGCACTATATCCGCTACCACAGAGCTTATTACCGGCAATTAAGTTTGCGAAAGCGCAGATAGTATTATCAGATAGCTGGAACTTAGGAGAAATAAACGCATGTTTTCCGGTTACGAGTATAGAAGAATGTGGAGAAAAGTTCTATTTGAATGACCACAAACTATCTGAACAACTGTGGAATTTAAAATACAAGCCAATTTTAGAAAGGTTTAGCGTTACTCACCACTACAAGGTAGAAGATTTTACCAACCAGAAAGTTATAAGATTTGGTTTAGCAGAACACAATGTTCATTTTGAAAGCGATTTAAATTCAGAGCAAAAGGATTCAATACATGAACCGGAAAATTACATTTTAGTGTTTTACCCAGGCGTACTAACGTGGCACGAACATCGTCACTTGAACAGGTCTTGGAAAGAGACACAAGTTATATGTTTAATGTGTTAAGCATATATATTTATATCTTCATATACTATATTAGTATTTAGTTAAAAAAGGTGTACTACGCGAAAAAAGACTTGCCTTTTTATACTAAAACAGACATAACTAGAATAGTAGTGGGTAAACATAAGAAGTTTACTTTACGCTAGAATGAGCCAAATTGGCCATTTTATGTATGTTTTTATAGTGAGGTATGAAATGAGGTTTAGCAAGGAAAAAAGAGAAGCTTTTAATAAGTCATTTTATGAATTATTAGAGAACTCGTTTAAGAATATTAATGAAAAAGACGAAGAAGGTGAAACAGTATTGCACCATGCAGTAAAAATCTCCGATCGCAAAACAGTGAAGTTATTAATAGAAAAAGGAGCAAAAACAAATATAGAAAACAATAGCGGAGAAACACCATTACACCTAGCAGCATTCTATGGAAAGGTAGAGAATGTAAAAGTACTGTTGGAGGAAGGAGCAGATATAAATGCTAGAGACGGTAAGAGAAATACGGCATTACATTATGCGAGCCTAATGGGGTATGAAGAGACGGTAAGGTCACTAATAAAAGGAGGGTCAAATGTAAATATAGGAAATAAAATAGGAAGGACCCCCCTACATGAAGCAGTATTTATGAGGGAAATAGGGAATGTGAGAGCGATATTAGAAGCTGGAGGTGATGTAAATGCGAGAGATCATAAAGGATATACACCACTGCATATAGCATGCAAAACAGGAGAAACAAAAGAGATAATAAAAGAGCTAGTAAAAGCCGGAGCAAATGTAGAGCAAAAGGATAAATTTGGCAAAACGGCAATGGATTATGTGAGAAATAATAAAGAGATAAAAGAAGTGTTAGAGAACGTAAAAATGGCAAATAAACAGAGGGAGTTCATAGAAAAAATAAAAACCGTATCGGAAAGTACGGCAGCAGGTGTAAAAGAAGAGCTTGTGGATGAGAAAGTGCTATAGCGTTTAAAAATTCAGAAGTGCTGTGTTTGAAAAGGTGATTATATGGAAAAAAAGTAGAAAAAGAGGTAAAATGTTTAGAGAAAAAAGCGTTGGAAGAGCTGAGGGAAATATGGAAGGATTTATTTCAATCTGACGCACCACCATACTCCAAAAAATCTTTAATAAAGCGCGTAGCTTATCGTTTACAGGAAATTGCTTGTGGTAGTATGTCGGGTGAAGGGGAAAAAAAGCTTACCTCCCTTCGTAATCAATTGGAGCAAGGGAAGAAGGTATGGAGTGGTAATGCTTTACCGGTAGGAACAGTACTTACAAAAGAATATAAAGGAGAAATTCATAAAGTAACAGTAAGAGGGAAAAGATCATTTACATATAAAGATCAACTTTATACCTCACTATCTGCAATAGCAACTGAAATAGCAGGAACAAGATGGAATGGATTAGTTTTTTTTGGAGTGAAATAATGTTAAAACAAATTAGATGTGCAGTATATACACGTAAATCGTGTGAAGATAAAGTTGAACAAGAATTTAATAGTCTAGATGCACAGAGGATGTCTGGAGAACATTATATAAAAAGCCGACAACAAGAGGGATGGGTTACAGTGGATAAACGATATGATGATGAAGGATATTCTGGAGGGAATTTAAAGAGGCCAGCACTACAGAAGTTATTTGGAGATATCAAAGCAGGTACAATAGATTGTGTGGTGATTTATAAAATAGATCGCTTATCAAGGTCATTACTTGACTTTGCAGAAATAGTGGATTTATTTGATAAACATAAAGTTACGTTTGTGTCAGTTACACAATCATTCAATACAGCAGACCCTATAGGTAGATTAATGCTAAACATCATACTGAGCTTTGCGCAATATGAAAGGGAGTTAGCAGCGGAAAGAATAAGAGATAAAATAGCAGCATCACGTAAGAAAGGTTTATGGACAGGAGGTCTGCCACCACTTGGCTTTGATGTAAAAGATAAAAAGCTGGTTGTGAACGAAAAAGAAGCAGAGTTAGTAAAGAATATATTTGAGAGTTTTGTAGAGACAAAGTCTGCGATTAAAACCCTTAGGGAATTAAATGAGAAAGGACATTGTACAAAGAAGTATGAAAAGAAATCTGGCCAAACTTTCGGAGGAGATTCATTTCAAAAGTACTATTTATATCGCGTTCTGACTAACCCAATCTACAATGGTCGTATAAAATATAAAGAAAATCTATATCCTGGGCAGCAAGAAGCAATAATTGATGATGAACTATGGCAAAAAGTGCAAGCAACTTTTAAAAATCCCGAGAGTAGGAAAAGTCCAACAGCAACAAATCATTTATTAAAGGGGATAATAAGTTGTAGCTGCGGAGCATCAATGATGTCATGTTATACTCAGAAGAAAAGGAGAAATTATTGTTACTACGTCTGTAGAAATCATCAACAGGGAATAGAATGTACATTTAGCCAGCGTAATATTGCAGCAGGTGAGATAGAACAAACAGTAATAAAATATATGCCACAGATACTGAGTAATCCACTTAATTGTGAGAAGGGTATAAGTGAAGAAACGTGGAATCCGATAGAGCAAGAGAAAATAATTCGTCAGGTAATTAAAAACTTAAAGGTATGTGAAGATGGTATTGAATTCTGCATGAACAAAAATGAAGAAACAATTTTCATGCCAGTAAAATTTAAAAAACGAGGAGGAAGAACAATGATAATAGATCCTGAAGGGAAAGATAAGGAAGTAGATAATCCATTACTAAAAGCATTGGTGAGAGCAGATTTGTGGCAGAGGCAACTAAGTAGCGGAAAATTTGCAACTATAAACGAGCTCTGTGCCCATGAGAAGCTTGGATTAGACTATGTAAAACGCATTTTACGTCTAAATTATCTAGCACCGAAGATAAAAGAAGACATATTGAATGGAACACAACCCCGTCACCTAAAATTGATAGACTTCAAAAAAACCAAGATACCGATATTATGGAGTGAGCAGTTGGAGAAATTTTACGGCTCAACAGAAAAAGTTGCTTAGGAGCAAAATGCTGCAAAAAGTGCACATCTGGGCAACAACAGTGCTGCTAATATGCAGTAGGTTGGCAGCCAATACCGGTCTAGGCAAGCCACAAAGTCGTTAATTTGGCAGGCATAGCTGCTTATTATGTGGCTGGATATAGAACGCAGGTTGCAGCTACACTTTTTGAGTATTCAGCGTCACTATGAGGGCACCCCTTCAATTAAACAAACAGGAGTAGCTAAAATCTATTTTTTCTTACGTTTAATATTGAAAGAAGCTATAAACTATGTTCATGGAGAAAACAGGTCCTCTTTAGCGTCACGCGAAATTTATTTATTTACTCATTTACTTTTCTCAAAATAGCAAAAAAGTACCTACCTTTTTGAGAAAAATAGTAGAAAATTAACAGATTACGGAAAGAAAACAGGAATTTTGGGGCAAATAATTAGACAAAAAGGCTGTACGTATAGGTGGTTAAAACAGGCTACTGTGGCGGGTTTTATGTTGTGGTAAATTACTATAGAGAGAAGTTCGTAAAACACGACTGGTGATCCCGACGCGATTCGAACGCGTGACCCACTGATTAAAAGTCAGTTGCTCTACCGGCTGAGCTACGGGATCATTTCATTTTTCAGCTATACTAAACATCAATACAGTTTTTATCCGTTTTAATCAAACTAAAATTTTCATGTGTGGTTAAATAAATTATATAATATACTGCATTAGTGATAATTTAGTTAAAAATTTTTGAAGGCAAACTTCTTGTTAATTTTCAATTCACAGATTCATTTTGGAAAGTTTATAGAGTGATTACAAATCTGAAAAGAAAAAAGATAGAGAATTATACATAACTGCAGAATTTGTGCACTATTTAGCAATAGATAAATATTTCTTGCATTTCAGCCTGAGTGATTTATGCTTTAAGCAAGAATTACTGGGGGTATAGCTCAGCTGGTAGAGCATCTGTTTTGCACGCAGAAGGTCAGCGGTTCGATCCCGCTTGCCTCCACCAGTCTATATTAGCTTTAGCACGCCACAAAACCTGTCAAAACAGCTTATTTTAATCTAGGAGTGTTTTATACTAGTTTCCTAAAAATCCCTATTTCTTTTCATAACTTTTCTCTACACAAGTAATATTTGTTATTATAATTCTAATATATACTAACTTAACAATAAATTAATCAATAAATGTTAGAATACTAACAATGAATTTATTGGTAACACCTATGAGTGGAAAAAAACATGTTTTTAAGATGGTGCCTGGAAAAGAGTTGTCAAAAGAACTTGGCAGTAACACCTATTGGGTTAACTTTGATCATCTTAAATTTGTTAGAAAAGTCGAGCTTACACCACTGAGTAAAGAAGATGGAGTACTAGAATTACCTATAAGATTTTGCAGCGGCCCTCTCTGGGGGGCTGGATTATATTGCATAGGGGAAAAGGGAAACACTCTGACATACAAAGTTTCTAGAAATGACCCGGATTATTCAAAAAACAGCCATGCATTTGTATATCACGGTAATACATTAGCTAGATTATCAGTGAAATCAGAGTTTGTGTATAATGGTATTACTAATGCTTTGAAGAATACTGTTGGATCGGAACAATTGAAATATCAATATGTAACATGGGAAGAGTCAGATACTGGTGACAATAAATATTATTTTTCAGACAGGGAAGGAAATATAATCGATTCACCTCACAACAGAGTATTACAAGACATGATATTATATGATGAGAAAAAGGCAATAAAAAATATACTATCTAGCATATCGGAGAACACAGTGGTGTCAAGCACATTTCCCAAAGTCTTTATTCAGGGCCTAACAGACGACCAACTAAAGACTCTTGCCAATACTCTTAGTAACGAGCAACTACAAAAAATAATTCCTGAGCTGAGTTCAAATCAACTAAAGACTCTTGCCAATACTTTTAGCAACGAGCAACTACAAAAAATCGTTCCTAAGTTGAGCTCAAACCAGTTGCAGGCTTTAGCAGAGAACTTAACAGATGAACAACTCCAAACTTTAGTGGATCATCTAACCAATCACCAATTACAAACTCTTGCTCAGGAACTAAATCCAGAAAAGTTACAAATAATTGTTCCTATTTTAAATGATGCTCAGCTTGAAGCTCTAGTGAGAGACTTAAATCCAGAGCAAGTAAAAGAAATTTTACCTCACTTAAAAGTGGATCAGTTCAAAGCACTTATTAAAACTTTAAATGACGAGCAATTTACAGTGCTTGCAAAAGACTTGGCTGAGCACCACTTGACAATACTCTCCAAAGAATTAGAAGGTGACCAGTTAAAAGCTTTAGTAAACAGCTTGCAGGAAGATCAACTGAAAGACTTAGTTAATAAGCTTGATCATGGGAAACTCGAAGCAATAGCTCAGGATTTAACTGATTCTAATAGGATTCAGATTATCATTAAGTCTTTAGCTAACAACCCAGAAAAACTTCAAGCTTTTGCTCGCAATATGTCTAATGAGCAGTTTAAAGAACTTTTGGATAACGTAGGTGCAGAAGAGCTTAAAGACATCATTCACAAACTGCCTTATGAAAAAGTAACAGCTGTGATTGGTGATCTTGGCAATCAAGATCAGTCTAAAGCTATTATTGATGCATTAAAAGGGAAACTTGACGAGCAGAGTAAACAGAACAAGGAAATGATTGAGATGCTCAAGCAAATCAAGGACGATATGCCAGAAATCGGACAGGCCCCAGACTTCACAATAGTAGACATTAATAATGACTCACTGTTATTTGTATAGTAGTGATTTATAAAGATAAGTAGTTTTTTATAGGAGGTAACTATTATGAGTAAAAATACAGAATTATATTCTAGTGAAGAAGTTGAATCAAATAATACATTACAACTTCCGAAGCCGGCGTTTAATAAACCAAATTTTGCAATACCAGAAATAAAGAAGATTACTACTAAAAGCGCACCGGATGGAATTGATATAACTAAGGTTATGGAAGAAAAAGAGATTAATGCTATACCGACGATCACGGTAAGCGTTAAGAATCTTAAAAATTTTTATGATGGTCTGATGAAAAGTATTAATAAATATAACGATGATGTAAGTGATGTGATTACAAGCGGCATAGTAAGACCACTGTCATCAACTATAGAAAACATAGGCACAAAGACAAGCGAGATAGACGCTAAACTTAAAGATCTTCAGGCTAGACTTGATGATATACCAGAGATTGGAGAATCTCCTCCATTACTCCATATTACTGGCGAAGAGAACGGATTGCTTTAATAAAAAAGGTAATAGCCTGATATCAGGCTGTTACCCTTTCCACATACCATTTCAATATAGCTGAGTTGATTTTGAAATTATAATTTTTTATAGGAGTTAGCATGAATAATAGTAAACAAGAAAGCAAAAACGAACTTAAAGTAATAAGCAAAATAGAAGTTAACACCAAACCTAAAGGTTATGATGAAACAGTTGCGCGAAATCCAGCGCAGCTTGGTTATGTCCACAAAGCTTTAGATAAATTAATCGCAGAGCTGAACACGAAATTCGTTCCTGAATTAGATGACAAGTTTGATAACTTAACTAGTACGATCGGTGATGATCAGACAAAAGGTACTTTAAAATAACAGCTTAAGCTGTTGAGAGACGAAGTAGATGGTTTAACATCACCGAAGAAGGAGATAGACCCAAATAACGAAGATGACTGGAAAGCACCAACTCACTTTGATATATTGTAAGTAGTTAGGAAAGTAACAGCTTGCTAGCAGGCTGCTGCTTTCTCCACATACTATTTAGGTACACCTGGGGTTAGGGAGTTTGTTTGAAAACTTTCGGCATATAGTTCTCATCATGTTTTGCAAACACCGTATCTGCAAGAAAGGTACTATTATCAAACATTTTACCTTGCACAACAATACCACTTTTTTCTGAAAACATTGGTGGAAGTATTCCCTGATATTTCACCATAACGCTTTTGTTAAAATCTGTCATTTGAAAAATTACTTCACTTTCGTTGCGTATCACGCTATTTTCAACAACCATCCCACCAACACGGATTGGCTTTTGATTATTTGGTAAAACTATTGCCTCACTTACTGTATAGAAAAATGAGATATTTTCTTTGAGCATCGTTAAAATAAAAAAGACTATGCAGCTTAAAAAGCAGAAAATTCCTGAAGTTATAAGTAATCGCTTATGTTTCTTCTTCATTATTATCTTTCAGGCTTTCTAGAATTTTTTTACTTTTAGTATAGCAAGAAATGGTAAAAATCAGTTCTCCGGTAATCAACGTAAAACTAATAAGGTAAGCAAAAATTACATATGTATTCATAATGCATTATCAATAAATAACTCACCTGCATCAAAATAAATTAAGCTTCCATCCTTTTGCTGCAACACCAATTTACCACTTTTATCTATATCAGCAAAAATTCCTTCATACAATTTGTCAGCTAACTTTACACTGATTTGTTCATTCAGCTTAAATGCTCTTGTGAGCCATATTTCTCTTATAGCATAAAACCCATCAAATAGCCATTGCTTCCTTAGCTTATTAAAGTTTATTATTAATTCTTTTAACAGGTCTGTATTAGATACAGACTCACCGTAATTGCTAATGCACGTTGTTCCTGGAAGTGGTGCATGATTGATATTAATTCCAATTCCTATAATGAGCCAATTCGAATTGGATCTTTTTTCAAGCAATATTCCACTTATTTTCTTGCCATCAATAAGGACATCATTTGGCCACTTATACTGGAGATTTAGACCATTTATAAATGACAGTATAGTATTTCCAACAGCAAAAGCAGTAACAAAAGTCAATTCTGTTAATTTGCTAACATCCGCAATTTTATTCACCAAACCCTTCTCTGTCATCCCAATGCCCTCTGATGTCATCCCAGTACCCTCTGATGTCGTCCCAGTACCCTCTGATGTCATCCCAGTGCTTGACACTGGGATCCATTCTTCTTTTTTTCTAGATTCCAGCGTCACGCGCTGGAATGACACCGAAAGCTGGCTTTCATTCAGATAATCGTTAAAGAGGTTTATTACCAAACTCGCATAGAAATTACCTTCTGGAGAAACCCAACTTTTTCCGGTGCGCCCCCTGCCTTCTGTTTGTTTATCGGCAATAATAACAGTTTCATTTGATACTCCTTTATCAATTAAATCCAACGCTTCTTCATTAGTGCTTGAAACTTCTTTGTAATGATGAATACGAAAGCTCTCAAATGTTTCAGGGATCATTTTCTTAATTGTATCAAAAATTATCCAGAAAAACTGCTGATACGGTTAGCAGAACTTGATAATACAGGTGATTGCATATTGCTATATGGAGTCCTATTGTCATTTACGTTATAGGACGTTGCTTCAGGACCACTTTCCACACCTTCAATTATTGAGGTTAAAGATGGTTTATATTGGTAAGCTAGTGATGGTGTAATTGAATCACCCCAATTAGTATCCCAAGAAGTATAACTATTTGTCATACTAGCATGATTAGAACAAGACGCAGATGTAGTTATTGAAACGTCAGTTGAAGTTACACTACATACATCATCAGCTTTGTGAAAATCAATACTATTAGGCTGTTGCTGTTTACGTTGATCAAGTGCTACCCGTAGTTTAGCAAACATTGGTAAGCTAGTCAATGCTTGATCTAGACTGTTTAGAGGAGAAGACGTGCTTGGATAAGAAGGCAATGAATCTAATAATGTGTTCTCTCTAGTTTGTTCGCATGGAACCCTATTATCATTTACATCATAGGACATTGCTTCAGGACCGCTGTTAACATTTGTTTCAGTAAGTGGAAATTCCCGTTCGTAATTAGGAGCTTCCCCTGCATTCTCAGAAAGTCTAGTATAATTTACTTCATAATCAACGCTATCAAAAATTTTTTTATTTACATCATATAAAAGCTCCTTCTTTGGTTGAAAAGACTGCACTGATGGATTATCACTTCCTAAGCTTGCTTGTAGACTCTCTGATTCTTGTATTGATGAAAACATAGAAGTATGACAACTGCTAGAGCAATTACGCATAAGAGATACCCGTCTTCGATGCTCGAATATATCATGAACATTATTTAGTCCAGAAAAATTATCATCTAGATTTTGAACATAATTACCACTACCTTCAGAACTATTATGTCTATCCATGAAAATTGATGGTAAGATAGAAAATGGTTGATTCTGGTTTATGCTATTCAGAGGCGAGGTAGTTTCTGGATATGGTGGCAACGATTCCTCTGTTTGGTTAGCTTGCTGATCAGCACCATTAACCATAACGTTTTCAGGTTGCGGTGTTTCTGTTTCTTCCACTGGATCATCAACTGGTGGTTGTTGTGGAATAGGAATAACCGACTTTTCAGGCTCTTGCGAAAGCAACGGCGGCGTAGGAGTAGGTGCATCTTTTTCTTGTACTAGACTTTGTCCTTTTTCTTCATTTTTACTTCTTGGTTCGCTACTAACCTTATTAGATTTACCCTTACTGCGTATGGCGGAAATAGTAAATGCTGCTAATGTAATTACTGAAGCTAATACAGCAACTGCAGAAATGGCAAAAATTGCCAGAGGAGCTGTAGAAATTACAATACCAAATTTAATTGCTAAAGCAACATAAGGGAAATATAAAACAGCTACAGTGCTCGATCCTCCTAGCAAGAGAGCGGCAATTGAAAATTTCAAAACAGTTTTTCTTTTACTCATTTTTCTTCACATACAATATTAAAAATCAATTAATTATAAACACTAAATTGTTAATTTGTCAATGCATTGATCAATGAGTAAAGATCTTCTACATACAAGAAAAGAACAAGGTTGATCAGTGAAGCCACTGAAGTGATAATGAATAGACCTTTAGAATAAGCAACCTTATTACCACTAGCTTTATCAAAATACATAACTTTTATGATATTTAGATAATAGTAACACGATATAACACTTGCCATTACAAGGATCAAAGACAGGGTGATAAAGCCAGAATTTATTAAACTTTTGAATATAAAAAATTTAGCGATAAAACCTGCAAGTGGAGGTATTCCCGACATCGAGAGTAACAGCACAGAAAGATGAAATGCTACAATTGGGCGTTTCTTCCCTATACCAGATAAATTTGTAATATCACAATCATCATCGTTCATTTGTATGAAATATGAGAATAGCCCTATGCTTGTGATGATATATATAACCAGATACATTAAGGCACTATCTGTTCCTGCTTGTGTAAAAATAGAAAGTGAAGCAAATATAAAACCAATGTGACCAATTGAACTGTAAGCAAGCAGCCTTTTTAAGTTTTGCTGACGCAAGGCCCCAAAAGCTGAGATAAGCACAGACAATGCTGAAACGTATAAGAAAATAGGCTGAACATAACTTTTTACATTTACTAACTCTTCATTCATCAATCGAATTAAAAATGTTACAAGTGCAGCTTTTGGGGCCGTAGAAAAAAACGCAGTTACTATGGTAGGTGCACCTTGATAGACATCTGGAGCCCACATATGAAAAGGAACAATAGCAAGCTTGAAACACAAACCAATTAGAACAAAGACTAACCCAAAGACTATTCCATAAGTTATCTGATGGTTTTGCAAGAATGAACTGAGCTCAGAGAAATTGACTTGTCCTGTATATCCATAAAGCAGCGACATTCCATATAGCATAATGCAGGAAGATAGTGCACTAAGTGTAAAATATTTCACTCCCGCTTCACATGAATAAATCGAATCTTTATTAAAGCTCGCAAGAACATATAAAGATATACTCATCAACTCAAAAGCTAAGTAAAAAGAAATCAGACTATTTGCTGAAACTAAAGTTATCATGCCAAATAGCGCAAAAAGAATCAGTATTGAAAATTCATATTTATAGTCATATTTTGATAAATTCAGCATCAAAAGTATTAAAATTCCTGTGCTGAGAATTAACCCTTGGGCTGACCTGATGTATAAATTGAGTTTTAACAACGAATTAAAGAGAAAAATTTCATTGTTTTCTGCCGAAATAATTAAAATAATCAAAGTTATCACTGTGCAGCCAAGTGCTAATAAGTTGATAGTTCGGCGGTTAAATATAATTCCAAGCAGTAGCAACACTAACGAGGAGATAATAGAGAACATTTCCGGCAATATCTGTATATAATTCATAGCGCATCATATTTGACTAACAAATTTGCCATACATGGCTTCAAATAATTCAGTGCAAGGGTTGGGTAGAATCCAAGCAAAATAACAAACACTGCAAGCAGAATTAAGACAGAAAATTCTATGCTATCCAAGCGGTTATTTAATAATTTAGAA
This sequence comes from Wolbachia endosymbiont (group A) of Pogonocherus hispidulus, assembly GCF_964028195.1. Classification (NCBI taxonomy): domain Bacteria; kingdom Pseudomonadati; phylum Pseudomonadota; class Alphaproteobacteria; order Rickettsiales; family Anaplasmataceae; genus Wolbachia; species Wolbachia endosymbiont (group A) of Pogonocherus hispidulus. The sequence goes on along the minus strand of NZ_OZ034750.1, from coordinate 1,466,883 downwards.
TAGCTAACCCCCCATATTATTTGCTTACATAAATTCAGCATATAAACTGCGCTTAAAATAGTGCCAAGAGCGATAAATCCTGTAAAAAACCCTATGCTCTTAAACATTCCAACCATAGCCAAAAACTCACCTACGAACCCAGATGTTCCAGGTAGCCCTATTGAAGCCATTGAAAATAAAATGAACATAAAACCAAATTTTGGCATTGTGTTTACTATGCCAAAATATTTTGCAATCTCCAAAGTCCCAGTTCGAGTATATAGCATTCCAACACATAAAAATAAAGCAGCAGAAATAAGGCCATGACTAATCATTTGAAATATGCTACCCAGTACTCCTTCCTCACAAAATGAAAAGAGGCCAGCAGTAACGATCCCCATATGTGCTATTGAAGAATAAGCTATTAACTTCTTTATATCATCTTGAGCAAACGCAACTAGAGAAGCATATATCACCGCAATAATGCTCAGCACAACAACGAAATTTGAAAAATACAAACTTGCCTGAGGAAGCATTGGAATAGAAAACCTTAAAAATCCATATCCCCCCATTTTAATAAGCAAGCCAGCTAAAATCACAGATCCAGAAGTTGGTGATTGCACATGTGCATCAGGAAGCCAAGTGTGAAATGGAAACATCGGTACTTTTATTGCAAAAGAAATAAAAAATGCAATCCACAGCAATGACTGTACTTTAAGATCAAGGCTTGGCACTAATGTAGCTAATTCTTGTATATTAAACGTCCCAAAAATGCTATAGATGTACACCAATCCAAGTAGAAATAATAATGAGCCAGTTAATGTATAAAGAAACAACTTAAACGTCGCATATACCCTTTGCTTCCCTCCCCAAATGCCAATAATAAAGAACATTGGTATTAAAACAGCTTCAAAAAACACATAAAAGCTTATAGCATTCAATGAAATAAAAAAACCGACTACAAAGCTCTCAAGTAGCAGAAACAATGCCATGTATGGCTTGAGAGTCGTATAACTCATTTTGCAATTATAGAGCATACAAATAACAAACAAGAAGGTCGTAAGTAGAAGGAAAAGCAACGATATTCCATCCACCCCTATTCCAATATCTCTTACTGGATAGCTGACAAACTGAAAGTCCGCATCGTTATAATCAAATTCTATACAAGCTACAATGCTAAGCAAAAATGGAAGTACAGCAAAAAATAGGGCAAGGAATCTTAGGTGTATAGATTGATGATTAATCCTGATCGAGGATAAAGTCAACGCTCCTATCAGTGGAAGCAAGAATATACTAAGTAACAACACCTTCTATTTAATTCCAATAATATATAAAGCACCGATTATTAAAGTAACAAACATAATAAATGCATAATCAAATATATAACCAGTTTGTAACTTTATAGAACTTTTTGAACATTCATTAACCAACCTTACAACACCATTTGGTCCAAATGAATCAATAGCCTTAACATCAAACTTCCATAGAAGCCTAGATATAAACCTTATCGGTGCAATTATAACAAACTCATACACCTCATCAAAGTACCATTTATTCTGCAAAAACTTAAGTAAAAATTTACTCTTAATTTGCCTAATTACTTGATATTGGTAAATCAGGTACGCAAGAGCTATTCCACTTAGGCTCGCTAAGGTTGGCAGTAGTTTTATAAAGAAATTATGAACTCCATGCTCATCAATCACCATTAAACTTGATTTCCAAAACGCATTACTAGTTATGTTCAAAATATTTGCTCCCCACACTCCAGAAAATACCGATCCAAAAGCAAGTATCAGTAATGGTATAAGCATAATCTTCGGTGCTTCATGTATATTAATTTTACTTTGTTTTTGGCTATGGAACACAAGAAGCAATAACCTCCAAGAGTAAAACGCTGTGAAGAATGCAACAACTAAGCTTATTACAAAAGCAAAGCTATCCGTGCTATAAGCATGTTCAATTATCAAATCCTTTGAGTAAAAACCTGCAAATGGAAATATTCCAGAAAGCGCAAGAGACCCAATCCACATGAGAGCGTAAGTGCAAGGGATTTTCTTCCAGCAATTTCCCATTTTCTGAATGTTTTGCTCATGATGCATTGCATGAATTACATTGCCAGCACCAAGAAATAGTAGAGCTTTAAAAAAAGCGTGTGTCATTAAATGAAAAATAGCAACATTGTAAGCAGAAAGCCCACATGCCATGAACATATAACCAAGTTGACTGCAGGTTGAATAAGCAATTATCTTCTTTATATCGTTCTGAGTAATCGCAACAGTAGCTGCAAAAAAAGCAGTGAGCGCACCAACAATAACTATTAATTCTCGTGCCACATTTGATAACTCAAACAATGGAGAACATTTTGCTATTAAAAATATACCTGCTGTTACCATCGTTGCTGCGTGAATGAGTGCAGAAACAGGGGTTGGCCCTTCCATTGCATATGGCAACCAAACATGTAAACCAAGCTGTGCAGATTTACCCATACAGCCAATAAAAAGTAATATGCATATTATATGAATTATTTTAAATTCACAGCAGAATGCCCTAATGTTCTGTGCGCCAAGAAGATCAGCTGTGTCAAAAACTTCAGTAAATTTCAAAGAGTGAAATGTATAATAAATGAGAAAGATCCCAATCAATAGTGCAAAATCTCCTACCCTATTCACAACAAATGCTTTAATTGCTGCATTATTTGCAGAATATTTTTGGAACCAAAATCCTATGAGTAAATAAGAACATAGGCCAACCCCTTCCCAGCCAAAAAAAAGCTGCACGAAATTATCGCTTACAACCAGCACAATCATGCAAAACGTAAATAGCGATAGGTAAGAAAAAAACCTCGACTTCCCCTTATCATGCTCCATATAACCGATAGAATAGAGATGTACTACCAGTGAAACAGTGGTAATAACAATAAGCATTAAGGATGAGAGAGCATCCACACTAATTGCCCAATTTACTTTTAATACACTTAATGAAAATAGAGGAAATAAAACTAAATGATAGTTTTCAGAGAAGGTAAGAAAAACATACCAAGATAAAACTGCAGATATTCCAATCCCTGCAGTTGTAATTAACTGACTAAAAACATCTCTTCTAAAAAGTGCTGCAAATAGCGAACCAAAAAGTGGCAAAAATACTATTAATTTCAGTATATACGTCATACTTTCATTCTTTCATTAAGTTCGCTTGTTCAACATCTATATTGCCACGGCTTCTATAATATACAACCAATATTGCAAGCCCAACTCCTGACTCTGCTGCTGCAACAGTCAACACAAACATCACAAAAATTTGCCCAACTATATCATTCATAAAGGCAGAAAAAGCAACTAGATTGATATTAATTGCCAGCAATAATATTTCTATTGATAACAGTATATTGATTATGCTCTTACGGTTAATGAAAATACCGCACACCCCAATAGTGAACAAAACAGCAGCAACTATCAAAAAATGATTTAATCCTATTTCCATTCTACTCCTTTTCCAAATTTAGCCTTAACCAATTTTACAGATGAAGATTGTGTCAATTGCTTTAATACATTCTGTTTTTTAACTCCTTTTTTCTTGTCCTGCAAAGTAAGAGCGATTGCACCGACAATTGCAACAAGCAGCAGAATACCAGAAAGATGAAAAGCGTACATGTAGTCAGTGTAGAGCAAATTACCGATAGCTTTCACGTTATTGGTATTATAGTTTATAACATTGCTTATATTCGGTGCTGAGCTGCGGATTACAAAGCTGATGACTAGAAAAAACACAACGCATAACATAGCACCAAGAGTGAAATGCTTCGCAAAACCCTGGCGCAATTTTATGTAGTCAATATCGAGCATCATAACTACAAAGAGGAATAACACTGCAACCGCACCGATGTATACTATCAATACCATCATAGCGATGAATTCAGCTCCAAGGAGAATAAAAAGAACTGCAGAATTAACGAAGGTGAAAATTAAAAATAATACTGCATGCACAGGATTTCTTACGCTAATCACACAAACAGCAGATAAAATGCTAAGAATCGAAAAAAAATAAAAGAAAAAAGGCATCGATACTTTAACTGCAACAACAATTACTAATTTAAAGTGACTATCGTTGTAAAGTCAATACTAAATGCCTACCTTATGGATGAACTTGCGATTGTGATTTTAAACACTCAGGAGTAAGGACATTCTTAATCGCAGTACCTATGCTCATATGGCGATCCTTTTGCCTTTCTTCACTTACTTTCTCGCAAAACTTTCCAATACCATAACCCACCAGTGCATCAACAACAGTGGCTGCAATAAATACTGCAACAGCACCAACAGGAGTTAAAGTAGTAGCTCCTGAAAGGTATGCTATAGCTGCTCCAATAATTGCACCACCACTTAAAGCACAACAAGTTTTATAGATACTTGTCTTGATCTTCACTTCTGTTTGTGGATTTGGCACTCCCTTCTGCTGTTTTACATCAGGTGCAGACTGTACCCCCTGTTCCTTTTTATTAGTGTCACCTTGGTTTTGATTGTTGGCTTTATTAATTAATCTGCCACTACTTAAATCGGTACTCGCTGATAAATCCCTTTGATTCCGCACGTCAAGTTTTGAAGCTTCTTCTATCTGTTCAAGTGCTATTGCAAGTAAACGTCTACCAATCTCCGTACCATCTGAACTACCACATTTCTCCAAAATCTTCGAAATATATTCTACATAGCTCCCAATAGATTTTATATACCCTCTTAATATGTCTATCTTACCTTCATTGACATATTTTTCAATAGTATCAGGGTAAAGTTTATCAAGTATTAGCACATAGCGGATTTCTGTTTCCTTAATTGCTTTAATAAATTGCTCAGAAGGTTTCCCTACACATTCAATATACTTATCTATGATATCGGTATTTTTTTTAGATAACTCTGCAGCACCTCGTCCTGATTCATATCTTTCTAATTTGTGTCCGTCTCTACACAGCAACATGCCCACAACAGCACTTTCCAATTCTTTAAGCGATATTTTTCCTTGGTCATCAGAGTTAGTAGGCATATTTTCTCCTATTTACTATACTTAACATACAATAATTTTAACTAATATTTTCACAATTGTCAAATTTAGGCGTCCATTTTTCTTAAAGTTCAAGACAAACAACAAAAACTTTACACAATGCAAACAATAATGTTAACTTGTTCTTGACAACTTTAATTTATTAATGCATAATATATGTATATTAATAGTCAACGGTAGCTCAAAATGTACAACATATTTGGTTATTTCAAAAGCAACAATAGTTCTAACGCACAAAGTAGCAGACTAGATGGAGAAAGTTATCAATACACCACAAGAGATTACATGACAATTTACTTCAATAACACACTAGCAAGTTTCAGTAGATCATTGAGAGAATTTAAAGAAAAAGCGTATGGATTTGTGTATGATATCGGAGCTTGGTTGAAAGAAACATATGAAAGTCTCACTGAACGACCTGCAACGCGTAATCACTATACCCCAAAAGAAAAACCACTTGTTGAAGTTGAAGAAATAGAAATGAAGGAACTAAACCATACATATAAGCCATTCCAAACTCCACCTATCCACCCAACAAGCAGAAGTTCTGGTGCCAACACCTCAAATCAAGTTGTTGTTACTCAGCATACACCTGAAACTACCCCAACAAGATAGATGCAAAACCTACGTTTAAAGTACTTGAGTGAAGCATTCTTTAACTGTTCTATTCAATAAAACCTTTACAATCTTTTGATCATAGGTTTAACTTTACGAAGTTATAATCTATAGGGCTGCAAATGAACGATTATCTCTCACTGCTAAATCCAGAACAACAATCAGCTGTAACTAACATAGATGGACCGGTTTTAATATTGGCAGGAGCCGGAACGGGAAAAACAAGAACGATTACTTCAAGAATAGCGCACATAATTAGAAACGGTCATGCTTATTCTGATGAAATATTAGCTGTTACATTCACAAACAAAGCAGCAAATGAGATGGTATCAAGGGTACTTGAGCTAACAGGCACAAACATACCATGGCTTGGCACTTTCCATGCAATTGCAGCAAAAATTCTACGTCATCATGCTGAAGTCGTGGGGCTAAATTCCAATTTTACAATTATTGGTGTGGATGACCAATTACAGGTAATAAAAAATATTATTAATGAAATAAGCCCTGATTACCTATCAGAAAAATGTAAGACCATTATGAATATTATTCAGCAATGGAAAGAGAAGTGCTTATTGCCACCTGAAGTGGAAGATATTCAATCATTTAGGCCAGTGTACGTAACTGCACTCAAAGTCTATCACCAGTATCAGGAAAGGTTAAAATTCCTTAACTCTGTCGATTTTGGTGACTTATTGCTATATAACATACAACTCTTTAATCAAAAGACCGAAGTTCTGTCCTACTACCAAAACAAGTTTAAGTATGTCATGGTAGATGAGTATCAAGATACAAATGCAATACAATATCTTTGGCTAAAATACCTTGCAAAAGAGCATTCAAATATTTGCTGTGTAGGAGATGATGACCAGTCGATATATAGTTGGCGTGGTGCAGAAGTTGAAAATATTTTGAAATTTTCCGATGATTTTAAAAATGCAAAAACCGTTAAACTAGAGTGTAACTACAGGTCAACATCTCACATACTTGCAACTGCGTCATATGTTATCAATCACAATAAGACTCGCTTAGAAAAAAAATTGTGGACAACAAACGTTGAAGGGGAAAAGGTAAATCTAACAAAATTATGGGACGGAAAAGCTGAAGCAAGGTTCATAAGCGAACAGATATTAAAGCTCAATAAATACAGATTTAGTGACATTGCAGTGCTGGTAAGGGCCACTTTTCAAACTAGAGTTCTCGAAGAGTATTTTATAAAATATTCAATTCCCTACAAGATTATAAGTGGCGTAAAATTCTACGAACGTCAGGAAGTCAGGGATATAATTGCATATTTAAGGCTTGTTACAAACAATAACGATGACTTAGCTTTCGAAAGGATCGTAAATCGGCCAAAAAGAAGCATAGGAGCTACAACTCTAAAGAAAATATACACGACTGCTCAGGATAACAAAATTTCTTTTTTTGAGGCAGCAAAAATATTAGTTAATAGTAATCAAGTAACCGAAAGAATTAAACTCTCACTAAATGATTTTTTAAATAAAATTAAAGCTTGGGAAGAAATAGTAAGCGTAAAACCACTGCATGAATTCGTTAAAATCGTAGCAAACCAATCAGGGTATATTGAAATGCTTGAAAATGAGGAGGTAACAGGCTTAGCACGAATAGAAAATGTCAAGGAGCTCATCTCATCTTTAAAAAATTTCGATAATGCCACAACTTTCTTGGAGCATATAAGTCTAGTGATGGAAGTGGATAATATGAATAACGATGACACCGTATATGTTATGACTCTTCATGCAGCCAAAGGACTTGAATTCCCGTGCGTGTTTCTACCTGGTTGGGAAGAGGGATTATTTCCTCATCAAAGATCTTTTGAAGATAAAAGTGGTAAAGCTTTAGAAGAAGAAAGGAGACTTGCATATGTTGGCATAACCAGGGCAAAGGAAAGGTTAATCATTTCATGTGCAGATAGGAGGGAAATTAACAACCAGTGGCAACCGATGCGCACTTCTCGGTTCATTAAAGAATTGCCAAGAGAAAATGTTGAGGTAATCAAGAGTAACGCCTACTGTTGAAGCTATAACTGCAGATAAACATATCTTACAAATCTGAATTACTTCAACTATATGTGTAACCAGACTGCATTCTGTGATTTTTAGCAAAACACGATCTTTCATTTGAGCTTTCTTCAATTTAAAATAAATACAGAAAATTGCTGCCTATAGCTAAACTGACTTACGACAATTTGAAAAACCGTCATTCCGCTACTAGTTAGCGGCCGAGATACCGCGGCGGTATGACGGTTCGCGGCGGCATAGCTATAGCTATCTTCAAAAATATGGTTGAATAATTGTTAATAATAGTGTATAATTATTAATATTTTCAAGCATTTTTGCCATGGCTCTTTCAAAATTTCTCGATCCTCGCAATGATTTGTGTTTCAAAAAAATCTTTGGAACGGAAAAAAATAAGAATATCCTGATCCACTTTTTGAACGATATTTTAGGGTTTACTGAGATAAATGCAATACAAGAAGTTGAATTCCTCAGTACTATTATGGATCCCGAAGTTGCCTCTGATAAACAAAGTATTGTTGATGTTCTCTGCAAGGATTCTCACGGAAATAGATATATAGTAGAAATGCAGCTCGCTAGAGACAAGGGCTTCGAAAAACGCGCTCAATTATATGCCGCTAAAGCCTACTCAAGACAATTAGATAAATCTGGCAACTACATTGATTTAAAGAAAGTCTTCTTTATTGCTATATCAAATTGTAACTTACTTCCTGAAGAAGTTGATTATATCTCTACTCATAATATACGTGATATAAAAACCAACGGCCATTACTTAAAAGATTTTCAATTTATCTTTATAGAATTGCCCAAATTTTCAAAAAGCAGAGTGGAGGAACTAGAAAGCACAATAGAAAGGTGGTGTTTCTTTTTTAAATACGCAGAAGAAACAACAGAAGAGGACTTAAAAGAGATAGCAGAAAAAGCGCCAATAATAAAGCTAGCATATGATGAATTAGACAAGTTTCGTTGGAACGAAAAAGATTTAGTAGCTTACGAAGAAAGAATAATGGATCTACGGAAAGAAGAAGCCATTCTTGAATACAGACTTGATCTTGCTGAAGAGAAAGGTAAAAAAATTGGTAAAGAGGAAGGGAAAATTGAAGTTGCAAAAGCAATGCTGGCTAATAATGTTGACGTCAACACTATTGTCAAGTTTACAGGCCTTTCTATTAGTGAGATTGAAGAATTAAGAGGAAATCTGTGAACGGTTACCTATATGTTTCTCCTGGCAAAAATTCTCTAATGGTCTTAAATAAAACTTCCAGCGAACGATTGTCAGACATGTTATGCTCTGCTGATTTTATCAAGTATACTTCAACATCGGTTGACTTGATTTTTTCAGCTAAATTCAATGAAGTTTGATAAGGAATATCTTTATCATTAATGCTATGCAGTAAGCGCACAGGACAGTTTATATCTATTGTCTCTTTGTTTAAAAGAAGGTTCTTTCTGCCATCTTCGATCAAATTTTTAGTTATTTTGTATGTACAACGCTCTGAAGTGAAATCTATTACACCGTTAGAATCTAGTTCTTCTTTTTGCTTGCCTGACAATTGCTTGAATATCAAATCTTCAGTGAAATCATGGGCAGACGATATGCCGATTAATGCTGCAATTTTTTCTGGAAATTGAAGGGCAGTGAGCAGCATCAGCCATCCTCCCATACTTGAACCTATAATTATTTGTTTATCGCTAGTTAATTCACTCATCACTTTAGCACAATTTTTTTGCCAATCACTTATTGTATAATTAGAAAAATTACCGCTTGAATTACCGTGACCAAAATAATCAAATAGCACAAGTGCTACGTCATTTTCTTGGCAAAATTTGTAAATAGCAGTTGCTTTCGTTCCATCCATATTGGATGCAAATCCACCAAAAAAAACTACAGAAGCTTTCCTCCCTGACAGCTTTTTGTAAGCTATATAACCATTATTTTCGCAAGGCAACTTAAAATAATTCATAACAATTACTTTGGCAAAGCAACCGGACTATCGCTTAATTGACGCAAATAACTGACTAAGTCTGCAATTTCTTGTGGATTGGAAATACCTGCAAATGCCATACGTGTACCTTTTATATAGGCTTTTGGGTTCTTTAAAAAGGCAAATAGCTCCTCATACCCCCATTTTCCACCTCTTTCAAGCACTGCTTTTGAGTAATTGAATGAGTTGCCAAGATGAGCCTTTTTGTTTCCAACTACGTTCCATAAGTTTGGTCCTACTTTATTCATTCCACCTTTCTCAAAACTATGGCAGGCTATACATTTTTTTGCTGCTGATTTACCTTTCTCAAAGCTAGCATTCTGCATGAGCGCTCCAATATCGAGCGCCACTTGCTCGATTTTTTGCTGAGATTCATTGCTGCCAGCAGCTACTATCGTTTGGTGTTCGATCTCATATTCTTCCGGACTATACAGCATATCAACTACATTACTAACTATCATAATGATTAGCCCAGAAAGTAAAATCGATGCTGCAATCTTATTAAGCTCCATAGTTAATTTTTATTAAGTAATGTTACTTAAATTATGCGAATATTTTCGCAAATAGCAACCAATTACCTTGAAGCTCGCTAAAGATTAGAGTCTCTACCACTTAAAATAAGAGTAAGCCTCCTTCCCGTTCTGCTTAAGCAGTCCGTGGTCCAAGCACATAATCATCTGACATAATACATTCATGTATACTTCCTGCAAACATTGATGCAACAGTTACACCTGTAACTATTCCTGTGGGTAATGCAATGGCTCCTATTCCTGCACCTGCTGCTATTGCCCACCAAGTTGCAAAGATACCAGGAAGAACAGCATTTGCGGTTGCAGCAAGGCTCACTCCAGTTGCTACACTTGCAATTGCCATAAAAAGAAAGGGTGTTATAAGAGCTGCTATTGCACGTTTCTCTACAATACCTTCTTCCTTTTTCCCTTCGTTAATATTATTGCGAAGGTAATAGCGTGCTCCTATAGCCATAAGTGTTAGCAAAGCCGGAAATACAGCACCAATAACTCCACCTATAACCAAAGGTGACAGAGCTGTAAAACTAAGCCCTAGCCCTGCAAGAGCTCCTATTACAGCACCCACTCCTACAACAGCTCCTACAACTATTCTTGCGAAAGACTGCAATTCATAAAACTCATCTATTTTTTTATTCAAAGGGTAAACATAATCATATTTTCTGCCACTCATATAACCTCCTTAATGCTTTATTGAAAAGCATACATTAGCACTTTTACATCGAACTGTCAAGCTACCAAAAGTATATAATTATTTTCAGAAGAATAAAATAGACTTCTTGCATAGAAAAAGGCAAAAGAAACTCCGGTTGATATCTATTTTTAAATATTGGCGTTTCTTTATGTTTTAAACGCTGCAATTTAGCTGCTTTTAAGTGCAACTAACCTTAGCTTTAATATTTAAGAAATTTACTAAGCAGAAAAAAAGGCAAAAGAAGCCCCGTGGTTGGCTAGTTACTTACATTATACTTTCAAGTATGGCGTTTTTTTATTCTAAACGCTTAATAACCGCGATTCAGCTGCTTTTAAATGCAACTAACCTAAATTATAAACGTTAAGAAATTTACTAAACAGAAAAAAAGGCAAAAGAAACCCTAGGGTAGCTAGTTATTCACTATCCATTTTTTAAGTTGGCGTTTTTTTATGTTTTAAACGCTTTATAAGCGCGTTTCAGCTTATGTAGGTAGAAATTTTATAAAGACATAAGGTGCACATAGTGCAAAAAATTAAACATGATACGCCAGATACGTGAGTTTTTTTGTCATTTAATCTGTACAGAGAAGATAAATAAATAGCTTCAGTTTCATGATAAGGGGGCTGGCGGAGTTTGTCAAGTAAGTTTTTTCGTTTCTATGAGCTACCTGTTAACCGACAGCTAACATTAACTACCAATATCGTATCTGAAGAAGCCCCCTGGCCATTCTAAAAAATTTAATGCTGAGTACACCTTACTTTTGGCTTCCTCTATAGTGCTCCCTTCTGCTACTATATTTAGCACTCTTCCGCCATCTGAAACCCAATTACCACTCTCATCTAATTTAGTACCAGCGTGAAATACCAATATACCAGGAATGCTTTCAATTTTATCTAATCCCTTAATTACTTCTCCCTTTTGATAATCACCCGGATAGCCTTTACTTGCAACAACCACACAAATTGTAGATTTGTTATTAAGCTCTACCGTTTTGGTACTTAACTTTCCTTCTGCAACTGACAACATCAATTTTAACAAATCGCAATTTGAATCAAATCTAGGTAATATAGATTGCGTTTCTGGATCACCGAATCTAACGTTATACTCGAGAAGTTTTGGGCCATCTCTGCAAATCATTAAACCAGCAAAGAGTACTCCCTTATAAGGCGTACCCATGTTAACCAATGCTTGAGCTGTAGGGTATATTATTTTTTGGATGATTTTTTGCTCCATGTCCTTACTTATAATTGAAGGTGATGAGTACGATCCCATACCCCCAGTATTTTGGCCTTCATTATTTTCATTCACTCTCTTATAATCTTTTGCGCACCCAAGAGTTACTACTTTCAACCCATCAACAAGAGCAAAAAAACTTACTTCTTCTCCAATTAAAAATTCTTCTATGATTATTTCTTCACCTGATTCACCAAATTTTTTCTCCACTAGCATTGAATCTATTGCTGAAAAAGCTTCGTTTTCTGCGCAACATATCATCACGCCTTTCCCTGCTGCAATTCCATTTGCTTTCACTACAAGTGGAAACTTTATTTTATTGCTACGTACAAAATCTTTAGCTAATCCTTCATCAACAAAACACTCATACTTGGCAGTTGGTATGCCATATCGCTTGCATAGTCCCTTGGTGAAAGACTTTGATCCCTCAAGTTTTGCAGTTGCTTGACTCGGAGCAAAAACATTTATTCCCTCTGCAACTAAATCATCAGCAAGCCCATCAATTATTGGTTGTTCTGGACCAATAACAACCAACTCTATATTTTCTCTCTTGCAAAATTGTGTAACATCCACTGAATTTTGAATATTTACATCCACAAGAGTCCCAAGATCTTTCATAGCTTGGCGACCAGGAGTTACATATAACTCAGTCAAGATAGGAGATTTTTTTAGAGCCCAAAGTAGAGCGTGCTCACGTCCACCAGAACCTATAACCAGAACCTTCATCTTTATTTCCTCGCTTTTCTATATGTCAAAATTATTATTTGCTTATAACAGTATCATTACTCATGTATTTTTGCAACACGTTTGGTATTGCAATCGACCCGTCAGAATTTTGATAATTCTCCATTATGGCAACAATCGTTCTTCCTATAGCTAAAGCTGAGCCGTTTAAAGTGTGAACATATTTTTTTATCTTTTTATCAGTTTCTGAAGAGTATTTAGCGTTCATCCTTCTTGCTTGAAATGCACCACAATTTGAGCAGCTTGATATTTCTCTATATTTATTTTGCTCAGGTAACCATACCTCTATGTCATAAGTCCTTTGTGCAGCAAAACCCATATCACCACTACACAGTAGCATTACTCTATACGGTAATTCTAGTTTTTTTAATATCTCTTCAACAACACTCGTCATGCGCTCAAGTTCATCATTTGATTGGTCTTCAGTTGTAATACTCACCAACTCCACTTTACCAAATTGGTGTTGCCTTATCATGCCTCTCGTGTCTCGCCCTGCGCTGCCTGCTTCTTTACGAAAACACTCTGAATACGCAGTAAAACGAATAGGCAGTTCTTTTTCCTCTACTATTTTATCAGCAACCAAATTTGTTAAAAACACTTCACTTGTGGGAATCAACCTCAATTCGTCGGTAGTTAAATACGAATCGTCAGAAAATTTCGGTAGCTGACCAACATTATACATAGCTTCGTTTTTCACCAAAGCTGGGTGGTACACCTCAGTATAGCCAAATTCATTAACATGCATTTCAAGCATAAAATTTATTAGCGCTCGTCCAAGCTTAGCTAACTGTCCTTTTAATATCGCAAATCTTGATCCGGAAATTTTCGCCGCTTGTTCGAAGTCCATTAAACCTAATTTTTCTCCGAGTTCATAATGAGATTTTGCTGTAAAATCAAACTGTCTTTTTCCTCCATATCTTCTCACCTCTAAATTAGAGTTCTCATCTGCGCCTATTGGCACATCTTGCGCAGAAGTATTTGGTAAGCTAGATAAAACATTCACTAACTTATCCTTTTCTGCTTGTTCTTTTAAGCTGATTGCCTCTATCTCATTTGTGATGCTTTTTGATGATTTTATTTGCTCTTCACAGGGGCTCTTGCTCATTTTAAGCTTCTTTATTTCCTCTGTGATTTCATTGCGCTGCCTATTTAAATCTTGCAATTTAGTGGTTAATGACCTTTTCTCGTGATCAATTTCTAATATCTCTTTTGCAGTAGATTCTCTAATTTCCCTGCTTCTCATTGCCTTTTCAAATCCTTCAGGGTTTTTGCGTATATATTCTATATCGTGCATATATTGTGCTATTACTAACATTGCTACTGTACTTCAAAAGCTCTTAATACTCAATATTTTCTCATACTACTAAAATTATTATGGTTGATTTTTTTGTTAGAATTTGTTAAAATTTAATTAACTTAGCGTTCATAGGATATAGTATGTTGGGCATCACAGAAAAATATAATCAATTTAAAGAGAGCACTTACTTTGCTGGTGGGAAATTCGTTATCTACGCTACTTGTGTATGCCTAGCAGCCACATTTGCTGTTGGCTGTTTGGGGTTGATAATAGGATTTCCTCTATTGACCTTTCCACTTGCTATGCTAATTTCTCATCCTGTGATTTGGATTATAATGGGAATAGTTGTTACAGCAGCATACAAAATGGTTGTTGAACCTTTATTTTACTTAGCGAAGGGTTATATTAATGGGAAAGGAGCAGGTCAAGGTGAGCAAAAAACTCAAGATGGAGATAGTGGTATTGTACCAGGCAGTGAACCCGATTCAAGGAACAGTAGCCGTAGAAGCTCTTTGGATAGTGGTTTGGGTGGTAAAGAGTTTCATGAAAATTTGGACACTCTTGTGCATCAGACAAATAGAAAGAATTACGCTTACTGGTTGCAGCAACATGATATTGCTCATATTGCAAGAATTAAATATAAGTATTCAGAAGGTTTTACGGATGGTGTATTCTTCTGTATCCCTGGTAATCTTGACTCTTTAAATGAAAGATTGAAAGAATATAAAAATAAAGCAGAACAGGAAAATCTAAAAGTAACGTTCACTTCAGTGGTGAATTTAGGAAATCTTCATTGGACCACACTAGTTGTCGCGTACAACCCAGATGATAAACAATTTAGTGCTTATTACTGTGATTCCTTTAGTGCTAAATTACCAAGTCCTGGTAGTAAACGTAGTAGTATAAAACTTGCAAATGAAATTAAAGACAAGTTATTTACACCTCTTACTAACCAAGCCAGTGAGTTAAATGCACAAGGAAAAAAAGAAATGGGTCAAGATGTCCGAAAAACAGCACAAACGTGTCGGGACAAGAAAAATGAATTAATTAATGTCCCAATAAATACTGATAATATAGTGAGCGCACTGGAAGCAGTTTTGGAAATAGAAAACTGTAATATAAGAAGCTCCGGAGCCAGACAACAAAGCGATGGGCATAACTGTGGAATATTCGCATTAGAAAATGCTCGTAGAGTTACACAAATGCTTAATGAAGGCAAATCATTTGATGAGATTGACAAAAAGTTATCAGAATATAAATTTGATTTGAATGGGAAAAGAAGAGAGTTTGCAAAAGTACTTATGGAGGATAAAGAGTGGAGAGAAAATCTAGAAAATGAACTTTTATGCGATCTTTCGCCAAGGACGAAGACATCTTCTACTTCAGAGGTGCAGCATACGGGCTCGTTTTGTAACATTACGTAGTTCACAATGAAGAATTATCATTAACCTCATGCCCCTGCAAATAGGAAGTTTGACGATTGATTCTTCAGTTATTTTAGCTCCAATGTCAGGGGTAACTGATTATCCGTTTAGAAGTATTGTAAAGAAGCTAGGTGCAAGTTTGTTGGTTTCAGAGATGATTGCAAGCAGAGCCATGATCATGCAAACTCGCCAGAGTCTACAAAAAGCAAAAGTTGATGAGCTAACTGCTGTTCAGCTTGCTGGATGCGAGCCGGATGTAATGGCAGAGGCTGCAAAACTAAATGAGGATATGGGTGCAAAAATAATAGATATAAATTTCGGTTGTCCTGTTAAAAAAGTTGTAAACGGTTATGCAGGATCAGCGCTAATGCGTGATGAGAAAAAAGCCGCTGAGATAATTGAGGCTGTAGTCAAGGCAGTGAATGTGCCAGTTACAGTGAAAATGCGCACTGGATGGAACGATGAAAATCGCAATGCTCCGCGTTTAGCAAAAATTGCCGAGGAGTTAGGAGCAAAAATGATTACTGTGCATGGAAGAACAAGAGCGCAGCTCTATAACGGTCAAGCAGATTGGAAATTCGTTAGAAATGTTAAAGAACAAGTAAAAATCCCAGTTATAGTGAATGGTGATATTAAAAATTTAAATGATATTCAGAATGCTCTCAAAGAATCTGGAGCAGACGGAGTGATGATAGGTCGTGGTGCCTACGGTAAACCTTGGCTGATTAATCAAGCAATGAACTTTCTCAGTGAAAGTGAAACTTCTGAACCAACAGCTTCAGAGAGATTAAGCATCATACTCGAGCATTACGACAATATTCTTGAGTACTATGGAAATGACACAGGAATAAAGATGGCCCGCAAACACATAGGTTGGTACAGTAGCGGGCTTCAAAGCTCATCTGAATTTCGCATGAGAGTAAATAACATGACAGATAGCACGGAAGTAAAAGAAAATATTATTGGCTTTTTTGGTCAAGAGACACACTAGCTGTACTCAATTCGACTGATCATATGCCACTACGCTCTCTTCCTCACCAGAGTGTAAATGACAACCATTATCCATCAACCATTTCTCATCATAAGTTTCAATATCAAAATATTTTTCATATTGATCTACATTATCACAAAGTGAAAGTGCTCTGATCTTATTCATAATCAAACCTGTACCAGCAGGAATTAATCTTCCTACTATAATATTTTCTTTTAATCCACTTAAAGGATCACTCTTCCCGCAGAATGCTGCTTCTGTAAGTACTTTTGTTGTCTCTTGGAAAGAGGCAGCAGAAATAAAGGAGCTAGTTTCAAGGCTTGCCCTAGTAATCCCCTGCAGGATAGGAAGATAATGAGTAGGCCGTTTGCCAGAGTTACTCATAGCATCATTTTCCCTATCAACTTCCAGCTTGTCAATGCTTTCGCCAACCAAGTACATAGTATCACCAGGATCAGTAATTTCCACTTTTTGTAACATTTGTTTTAAGATCACCTCTAAATGCTTGTTGTCTATACGAACACCCTGCAATCTATAAACTTGCTGTATTTCAGAAATCATATAGTGTGCTAAAGCTTCTAACCCAAGCACACGTAAAATATCATGAAGATCAGGGTCACCATCCATCAATAGATCACCTTTACGTACAAAATCACCTTCATTGACTATTACATGCTTACTTCTTGATACCAAATATTCAACTGGAGAAATTTGTTCATCTACAGGTTTAATTAATATACTGCGTTTTCCTCTACGGTCTTTTTCAGAAAACGCTACATAGCCATCTATCTCACTAACAATAGCATGCTCTTTAGGACGACGTGCTTCAAATAACTCTATAACCCTCGGTAAACCACCAGTAATATCACGAGTTTTAACTGACTCTCTTGGTGTTCTTGTAATAACATCACCTGCATGAACCTTCTGGCCATCTTGTACATTGAGCACTGCACCGATTGGTATAAAATAACATGCTTCAACGCCACTTGCGAGTGTCATTACTTTACCATTATCGTCAAGCAGCACAATACGAGGACGTAAATTAGCTCCACCAGAATGCAATTTCCAGTCTTTTACTACTTTGCTTGATATTCCTGTAGATTCATCCATCACTTCAGTGATCGAAATTCCATCTTTTAAGTCCTGATAAGACACTGTACCAGTCTTCTCCGTGATAATAGGCAATGTATAAGGATCCCATTCCGCAACTTTATCGCCAACTTTTACTGACTCACTCTCATCTACATAAAGTTTAGCGCCGTAAGGTACACTGTGCTTCAATTTCTCACTACCAAGGCTATCAATCAACACGACTTCACAGGAACGGCTTATCACAATTTTATTTCCGTTTCTATCTATAATTATATTACTATTGTTTAACTTTATTTTAGCATTAATAGAAGCTATAATATTCGAGGATTCAACGCCTCTAGTCATTACTCCACCTATATGGAAAGTACGCATCGTTAACTGAGTACCTGGCTCTCCAACAGATTGAGCAGCTATAACACCAACTGCTTCACCTATTGAAACAATTTTACCAGTTGCAAGGTCTCTTCCATAACATAAAGAACACACACCAGGACTTATTTCACAAGTTAAAGGCGATCTAATTTTTACAGCATCAAGACCTGCAATGCTGATTTGCTTTACTTTATCCTCATCAATTAATTCCCCTGCTTTTACTAATAATTCTTTTGTCACTGGGTTATATATACCATTTGCAGCTGTTCTACCCAGCACAACACTCTCTAGAGATGCAACTATAGTACTTCCTTCAACTGTAGCTCTCACAACAAGACCATTTTTTGTTTTACAGTCATGCTTTGTAACTATGCAATTTTGAGACACATCAACTAAACGACGAGTCAAGTATCCAGAGTTTGCAGTTTTAAGCGCAGTGTCAGCTAAACCTTTACGCGCACCGTGAGTAGAATTAAAGTATTCAAATACGTTCAATCCTTCACGGAAATTAGAAATTATAGGTGTTTCTATAATCTCACCAGAAGGTTTGGTCATGAGCCCTCGCATTCCTGCTAGCTGTTTCATCTGTGAAGTAGAACCCCTTGCACCAGAGTTAACCATCATATACACTGAGTTGTACTTACTATTTCCATCATATATAGATATTGCTTTTAACATATCGTTAGCTATCATATCCGTACACTTAGACCATTCATCTATAACCTTGTTATACCTCTCACTTCTAGTTATTAGCCCATCTTGATATTGCATAGAGAATTTCTTAATTTCACCCCTCGCGTGATCAACATGTGTAGCTTTAGTTTCAGGTATAACCATATCACAACGACCAAAAGAAATACCAGAAAATGTGGCATACTCAAAGCCAAGTACCATTAATTTATCAGAAAATGCCACTGTAGCACTTTGACCACAGTTACGATATACCAAATCAACTATACCAGTTATTTCCTTGACTGTTAATATCTGATTTATTAGATCGAAGCTTAGATTCTCATGCTTAGGAAAAATCTGCCATAATATTAAACGGCCAGGAGTTGTACAAACAGTTTTATAGTGAGTTTCACCGCTGCTATTAATATACTCCATCCTATACTTTATACTAGAATGAATATGTAAAGTACCATCACTCAAGGAATGCTCAACTTCACAAAAAGCACCAAAAGATGGTAAATTATCTTCCTTAGGTTCTTGTAAAGTCAGATAATATATACCAAGTACCATATCTTTACTAGGAACTATAATCGGTCTGCCATTAGAAGGACTTAAAACGTTATTAGTGGACATCATCAACACTCTAGCTTCAAGCTGAGCTTCCAATGAAACTGGCACATGCACTGCCATTTGGTCACCATCAAAATCAGCATTAAACGCCGTACAGACAAGCGGATGAAGCTGTATTGCTTTGCCTTCAATAAGGATTGGCTCAAAAGCCTGAATACCAAGTCTATGTAGCGTAGGCGCTCTATTCAACAAAACAGGATGCTCTTTTATTACCTCTTCAAGCATATCCCAAACTTCTGGTTTTTCTGCTCTTATCAACTTACTAGCAAACTTAATAGTTGGAGCCATACCATACATCTTAAGCTTTGAGTAAACAAAAGGTTTGAATAGTTCAAGAGCCATTCTTTTTGGTAATCCACACTGATTTAGTTTCAAAGTTGGACCAACAACTATTACAGAACGTCCAGAGTAGTCTACTCTTTTTCCTAAGAGGTTCTGGCGAAAACGACCCTGTTTTCCTTTTAACATATCACTAATGGACTTTTTATATCCAACAGCACCAGCTTTATTTACCAAAGTATTACGACGACTATTATCAAAAAGAGAATCAACTGCTTCTTGTAACATCCTTTTTTCATTACGAATCATAATCTCAGGAGGATTTAAGCTCAACAATTTCCTCAACCTGTTATTTCTATTAATAATAGTCCTATAATGATGATTCAGATCAGAAACTGCAGGACGACCACTCTCAAGCGATACCAAAGGACGCAAATCAGGTGGTAAAATAGGTATAGTTGTAAGTATCATCCACTCAGGCCTATTTCCAGACTTAATGAAGTTTTCAACAATACGCAATCTCTTTATAATTTTCTTTCTTCTTATCTCAGAAGCAACAGACTCTAATTCTAGTCTTAAATCCTTCCTAATTTCATGTAAATCAAGGCGCGTTAGCAACTCTCTTATAGCTTCAACACCTTGCATAGCTACAAAACTATCGATCCCATAGCTATCTTTAGCTTCATTATAAGCTTTTTCACTAATAATCTCACCTTTTTCTAAAGGCGAAACAAGAGGATCTATCACGATATAATTATCGCTATATAAAATATTCTCAATATCTCTGAGAGACATATCCAATAATGCTCCAATTCTTGAAGGAAGCGATTTCAAAAACCATATATGAGCAACAGGAGATGCAAGCTCTATATGACCCATCCTTTCTCTTCTTACTTTAGAAGATGTAACTTCTACTCCGCATTTTTCACATATGCGACCTCTGTGTCTTCTTTTTTTGTATTTTCCACATAAACATTCATCGTCATTGACAGGGCCAAAAACCTTAGGGCAAAATAATCCACCTTTCTCAACTTTGAACGTACGATAATTTGCAGTTGAAACATCTTCTATCTCACCACAAGATATACGCTTAATACTTTCAGGGCTAGCAATCGATATGCTAACCTCATTAAAAGGTTGTGCAATGTTAGTGTGAGATATATCTTCAATCACTACATCATTTTGCTTTAAATCTACATTTAAACATAAAGAACGTAGTTCTTTTATCATCACATTAAAGGATTCAGGAATTCCACATTCAAAATTACTGTCACCTTTTATTATCGATTCGTAAATCTTAACTCTACCATTAATATCATCAGACTTCACAGTTAACATTTCCTGCAAAGTATAAGCAGCACCATAGGCTTGTAATGCCCAACATTCCATTTCACCAAAACGCTGACCACCAAAATGAGATTTTCCTCCTAGAGGTTGTTGAGTAACCAAACTATAAGGCCCTACTGAACGCGCATGAATTTTACCATCAACTAAGTGGTGCAACTTAAGCATGTACATGTAACCAACTGTAACCTTGCGGTCGAATTTTTCACCACTGCAACCGTCATATAATACAGCTTGTCCAGAGTTATCCAAACCAGCAAGTCCAAATAATTTTGCTATTTGTTCATCTTTTGGACCCTCAAATACAGGTGCAGCAACAGGAACGCCATCACGTAATTTGCGTGCAAATTCAATGAGATTATTATCACTAATATTACGAATATCATTACAGATAGATACGTTACTGCCACAGCTATAAACCTCAATCAGGAAGTCACGTAAATTGCTGTATGAACTTTTACAAGAGTTCAAATAACTCTCTACTAATGCATTCAACTCGTCATTTAGTGCATTCTTATTAGGTGTATTTAAAACAGAAGCCGTTATTTCATCATCATCAATATTTTCAATTTTTTTATTGTTAAGGTATGCTACTGCAAATTGTGTAAAATTATCATCGTTAAGGGACCTAATTCCCTTGCAAAAAGCACTTTTGATTTTATTGATCTCATCGAGAATATTACTTACCTTTTCCCCTAATTTTCTACAAGCCCAACCTACATGCGTTTCCAGTATTTGCCCTACATTCATTCGCGAAGGAACACCAAGAGGGTTAAGAATAATATCAACAGGAGTACCATCTTCTAAACAAGGCATATCTTCCACTGGCACAACTCGAGAAATCACACCTTTATTTCCATGTCTACCAGCCATTTTATCCCCTGGTTGCAGACTATGTTTCACAGCAATGAAAACTTTTACTGACATCGACACACCTTGAGGCAGGTCATAACCTTCATGTAATTTTTCTACTTTTCGCTTAAACTGTGCTATTGCATGTGATACTTTTTCATCAAAATCTTTTTTTAAGCTCTTAACTTGCTCAGAAATGGATTGGTTTTTTAATCCTATACCCCACCATTGCTCACGTTCAATAGAGTCAAATTTTTCTCGATCTTGAGAACCAGAATTAATAAGAAGTTTCTTCAGTTCATCATAGAAATATTCACTAGTAACATTGATTATATAATCTCGCTCTTCCTCAAAGTCATTTACCTCTTTTTGTTTGATGAGTAATGCCCTTTCATTTTCTTCAACCCCCCTGCGTGTAAAGACTTGTACATCAATTACTGTCCCTTCAACATCTGGAGATGTATATAAAGAGGAATCCGCACAATCGAATGACTTTTCACCAAAAATTGTCATTAATAACTTTGTTTCAGGAGGCAATGAAAGAGAAGGTTTAGGTGTAACTTTACCTACCAAAATATAGCCTGGACCAACTCTTGTACCAATTTTCACTATACCACTATCATCTAAGTGATATAGATTTTCTTCATTAATACCAGGTATAGCACGAGTTATTTTTTCTGATCCTAAAGGGGTATCATGTACAACGCAGTCAAATTCTTCTATATGAATAGAAGTAAAGAGATCTTTTTTAACAACTTCACTAGAAATAATAATAGAGTCTTCAAAATTATAACCTTGCCAAGACATAAAAGCGACTAGCAAATTTTTACCAAGCGCCAACTCACCACTGTTAATTGCAGGACCATCAGCTATTACATCACCCTTTTTAACATAATCACCTACGCACACTAGCGGCCTTTGATTAATACAAGTATTATGGTTAGAACGCTGAAATTTCCTTAGATGATAAATATCTACGTCCAAGTAGTTAACCCTTTCTTTATCAAAAGCATGTATAACTATAGAGTTACTATCAGAACTATTAACTATGCCATCGCGTTTTGCTAAAACTACAGCACCAGAGCCAGAAGCTACAAAAGACTCCATACCAGTAGCAACCAGAGGAGCGGTAGGCTTCAATAAAGGTACGGCCTGACGTTGCATATTTGAGCCCATTAATGCTCTATTAGCATCATCATTTTCTAAAAATGGAATCAAGGAAGCCGCAACTGATATTACCTGCTTAGGAGATACGTCAATGTAACTCACCTGATCACTACTTACCATAATGAAACTACTAGCATATCTACAGTATAGCATATCATCAACAAAGCAATTATTTTCATCGAGCTTTGCGCTGGTATCAGCTATATAATATAAACCTTCATCTATGGCAGACAGATACTCAATTTGATCAGTAACAACCCTATTAACTACTTTTCTATAAGGACTTTCAATGAAACCATATTTATTAATACGCGCGTATATAGCTAAGCTGTTGATTAACCCTATATTTTGCCCTTCAGGAGTCTCAATAGGGCAAATTCTTCCATAATGAGTTGGATGAACATCACGCACTTCAAATCCTGCCCGTTCTCTTGTTAAACCGCCAGGACCTAACGCGGACAACCTTCTTTTATGTGTTATTTCAGATAACGGATTAGTCTGATCCATAAATTGAGATAATTGAGAAGAATTGAAGAAATCTCTTAAGACATTAGTTAACACTTTTGGATTAATAAAATCAGATGGAGAAACTTTATCTAAACTAGAAGTGGACATAGAATCAACTATTGCGCGTTCCAATTTCAACAACCCAGCTCTAAATTGATTTTCTATAAACTCTCCAACTGATCTTACTCTTCTGTTTCCTAAATGATCAATATCATCTACAGATCCTTGACCGTCACGTAACAATACTATTTTTTTCACAATTTCAATAATATCTTCATACGTTAAAACAGTTAAATCCTCATCATAATTTAATCCAAGGTAAGAGTTAAGCTTCAACCTACCAATGTTAGACAAATCATAATATTCCGGACTGAAGAAAAGATTACGGAAAAACTCCTCTACTATCTCTAAAACAGGAACTTCACCAGGACGCAAAACTCTATATATTTCATATAGCGCATCCTGATAAGACATGTTTTCGTCTAAGAAAAGCGTATTTAATATATAAGGTCCAACAGATACATTATCTATGTTCAATACTGATATTTCATCCACAGACAATAACTCAAGCTTCTTTATGTCTTCCAGCTTTATAGATTCACCAGCAGATAAAATTTTCGTAGAGCTAGCACTATCCATTAAATCTTCTGCGAGGAATAAACCACATATAGAATTAAAAGGAACCAGATACTCTTTCAATTCATTATCATATAGCTTTTTAGCTAGTCTTGAGGTAATACGAACGTTAGCTTTAAGCAGCACATTACCTTCAATATCCATTAAGTCGAAAGGCAGCCTCACTCCTTTAAATTTATCAGGAACAAAAGGCACTTTCCAACCATCTTTATGTTTTACATACTTTATTTTCTCATAAAATCTATCGAGTATATCATTATTTGATAGACCCAACGCCTTTAATAAAACTGAGATTGACAATTTTCTTTTTCTATCAACACGAAAATACAAATGGTCTTTAACATCAAATTCAATATCAAGCCAAGAACCCCTATAAGGAATAATTCTAGCAGAATAGATCAATTTACCAGAATTGTAAGTTTTTCCCTTATCGCTATCAAAAAATACACCAGGAGACCTATGCATTTGTGAGACGATAACTTTTTCCACACCATTAATGATGAAAGTGCCCTTATCAGTCATCATAGGCAACCCACAAAAGTGGACTTTCTGCTCTTCTATAGATTTTACAACGGTTGCAAGTTTAGAATGATCTCCACTCTCTTTAATCGATTTATATTCATCAAGAGAAATACCATCCTGCATAACAACAAGACGTATAGAAGCAATAACCTGAGCAGAAAAAGTTACACCACGCTTTATACACTCAGATTCATCATACTTAGGATCATCTACCCTACAACTTATAAACTCAATAGTAGCCCTACGCAAAGGATCATTTATTGGAAAGATTGTATGAAAGATAACTTCAAGTCTTTCATTACCCTTATTCTTAGGAGCAAATGAATCATACGATTCTTTTTGAACCTTAACCAAATCCAATAAAGAATCTTTTAAATCAATCGACCTAGAATAAGAAACTCTAGGAACAAAAGCACCGGAAGCGTACATATAAGAAGAATCAACCATTAAAATACCCCAAACTAATTAAAAGAGCTATATCAATATAAAATTAATATATTAAACGTTATTCAAGCTCCACTTTAGTTGCTCCTGCTTCAATAAGTTTTTGCTTGATTTTTTCTGCTTCGTCTTTAGGAACATTAGCAGTTAAATCTTTAGGTAAAGATTCAACCAACTCTTTTGCTTCTTTTAAACCCAATGTAGAATTAACTTCTCTCACAGCTTTAATAACTCCTATTTTTTTACTCGCATCAATTTCTTTAATCACAACTTTATACTCAGCTTTTTCTTGAGCAGCAGGAGCAGCATTATCACTAATAGGCGCCCCAGCACCAACAGCCCCACCAAGAAAAGAACCAGCAGGTAACCCTATTTTCTCTTCTAGAACTTTTACAAGTTCAGAAGCCTCTAATAAGTTTAAAGATAATATTTTATCAACCAAATCACTTGTTACATTACTCATAATTACCACCTTACTTAACAACAAATTTATTTTTTAGAACTATAATAATCCAAAACTCTCATAAGCCTCATAGAAGATGAATTAATAGACAACGCCAATCGAGCAGGAATATCATAAGATATTAAATGCATAATTTTAACACGCAATTCATCCAGAGAAGGCAACTTAGCCAGTTTATTAACATCTTCCACTGTTAACAATTCATTTATATGAGCCGCGCAAATCACAGACATTTTTTCTTTGTTAGCATTAATAAAATCAACTATTAACTTTGCAGCTTCTACTATGCCACTAGAGTATATAATAGCAACAGAACCAGAAAATTTGCCTGATAAATAAGAAAATTTACCAGTCCTTTCCAAAGCCAAGCGCGCTAGAGTGTTTTTAACTACTAATACCCCACCTGCTATAGACTTCAGGCTATTCCTCAGAGTTAATGAATCATTAGCATTTATAGATTTAAAATTTACTAATATCAAGAAATCATTATTTACAAATACGTTTATTGTGCTCTGTATAAATTCATCCTTATTTTTACGCTTCACGGTATCACTCCCTTAAATTATATCTTCCACTTTGCTTATCTTATAAGCTTCGCCCATAGTTGAATTTAAAAAAACACCCTTAAAGTAAATTCCTTTCGCAGAAATAGGTTTATTATCTTTAATTACTTTAAGAAAGGCTTTTAAATTTTCTAGCAAGTCATCAATATCAAATTTAATATTTCCTAATTTGCCATGAATAATACCATTTTTATCTGTTCTAAATTTTACCTGACCAGACTTAATGGTTTTAATAGCTTCTGCAATGTTAGAAGTCACAGTACCAAATTTAGGGTTAGGCATCAGCCCTTTAGCACCCAATACTTTTGCAATAGGAGTGATTTTTGCCATAAAATCAGGAGTAGTAATGCACCAATCAACATCTAATTTTCTACCTTTTTTTATTTCTTCAACTAAATCCTCTCCTCCTGCAATATCAGCACCAGCTTTTTCAGCTTCTAATAAAT
This sequence comes from Wolbachia endosymbiont (group A) of Pogonocherus hispidulus, assembly GCF_964028195.1. Taxonomy (NCBI): domain Bacteria; kingdom Pseudomonadati; phylum Pseudomonadota; class Alphaproteobacteria; order Rickettsiales; family Anaplasmataceae; genus Wolbachia; species Wolbachia endosymbiont (group A) of Pogonocherus hispidulus. The sequence goes on along the minus strand of NZ_OZ034750.1, from coordinate 1,440,320 downwards.
GTTTATCTTGAGCGAAAACAGCTACTTTAATATTCTTCCCGATACCTTTAGGCAAAACTACTGTACCACGCACCTGCTCTTCAGATTTACGTGAATCTACGCCTAAATTGACTGCAATATCAACTGATTCATTAAATTTTGCTGAAGCAGACTCAACAATCTTCTTCAAACACTGCTTAGGATTATCATTATATGTATTCATTTACCTAACCTTCCACAACTTCTATACCCATAGATTTTGCAGTGCCTACAACCATTTTCACTGCTGAATCTTCATTATCCACTTTCATATCAACCATCTTGCACTTTGCCACTTTAATTATAGCAGACATAGGTAATTTAGCCACTAATTCTTTACCAGGATTACCAGAACTTTTACTTAATTTAGCCTCCTGCTTAAGTAAATAAGCCACAGGTGGACCGCTGACAGTAAAATCATGAGAGCGATCATCCTTTATGGAAATTCGCACTGTTACTAAATCGCCTACTTTATAATTAGCGTTAGCAGCGCTAGTAACTTTATTAAAAGCTTCACAAAACTTAGGAACAGGTATACCACGTGGACCAAGTACTGAAGCAATTTTCGGTCCTGGAATTGCTTTCCCAGCTTCCATAAGTAAGTTAATCTTAGCAACTATAACACTCATAATTAATCCTCTATTTTCTCTACTTGAGCCAGATCAAGCTCTATTATTGTCGGCTTACCTAAAATTGATACTTCCACATTAATAATTTTTTTCTCATCGTTTACCATATTTACCTTACCAGTAAAATTTTGAAAAAGACCATCATTAATTTTCACTTTTTCACCTTTTTCATAACCATAACCTAACTTCTTTGTCTCTTGAGCATTATAAAGTGCATTACACATTGAGTGAATCTCATCGTCCAAAATCACCTTTGGAATATTACCATTTTTCAAAAACCCATAAACCTTAAGAGATTTTGGTATATTATTGATAAAATTCAATACTTCATCGCATAAATTCACGTATAAAAAGACATAACCAGGGAAGCATTTCCTTCGTGTAGCAATTTTCTTAGATTTCAACTCTACTTCACTTAGCTCTTCATATGGAATAAAAACTTCCTTAAAGTAACCATTAACACTCAATCTCATAGAATTTTCCAATATATGTTGGCGCACTTTCTCTTCACAATTGGAAGCAACTCTCAAGATATACCATTTATATCTATTAAATTCTTTACACTTTAAACTTATCTCATCATCTGAAATCATCTCAAAATCACCAGATTCGCCACTGCAGAATCCAGGCGTTTGATTCAAAATGTTTTTGCTTTCATCACATAGATGCATATATACATACACTTCACATAACTCTTTTATATCAGACTTTGAATTACATACCGTTTGATAAGGAATAAACACTTCCTTAAAATAAACAGCATTACTTACCAATTCGCGTATATTTTGCTCATATCCATAATCAACTCTAATGACATACCATTTATATTCACATTCCATAAATAATTCCAAATAAAGCCTTAATTACGTAAAGAGACATAAAATCCACAAAACAGAAGAAAATCGAAAAGCATAATATAACAATCATCACAACAAATAGAGATGACAACACCTCCTGTTTCTTTATCCAAGCAATTCTTCGTATTTCTTGCTTTATATCATAGAAAAAAACACACAAACTTTTTAACATTTTCACCACAACATTAATGCAGGAGCGATAGGAATTGAACCTACAACCTCTGGTTTTGGAGACCAGCGCTCTACCAATTGAGCTACACTCCTATAACTCAAACTCTCACTCCAAAATTTCAGAAACAACACCAGAACCAACAGTTCTACCGCCTTCTCTTATCGCAAAACGCAATCCCTTATCCATTGCTATCGGTACTTGCAATTCTACTTCTACACTCACATTATCTCCTGGCATTACCATCTCCTTCCCATCTAGCAATTTTATGCTCCCCGTTACATCCGTTGTCCTTAAATAAAACTGTGGCTGGTAATTCGCAAAAAATGGTGTATGCCTTCCTCCCTCCTCTTTCTTTAATATATAAACCTCCGCCTTAAACTTTCTATGCAGCGTTATCGTCCCCGGTTTTGCTAATACTTGCCCTCTCTCCACTTCTTCTCTCTTTGTCCCTCTTAGTAATATCCCTACATTGAGTCCTGCACTTCCCTTATCCAGCAACTTCTTAAACATTTCTACACCTGTGCATATCGTCTTTTGCGTCGCTTTCAGACCTATTATCTCTATCTCTTCTCCCGTCTTTATCTCTCCCTTCTCTATCCTTCCTGTTACCACCGTTCCTCGCCCCGATATCGAAAATACATCTTCGATTGGCAACAAAAATGGTAAATCCACAGGCCTTGGTGGAACCGCCACATATTTATCTAACTTTTCCATCAATTTATCTATTGATTTCTTTCCATATTCGCTGCTATCATCCTCCAGCGCTTTCAATGCAGACCCCACTACCACAGGCACTTCATCCCCTGGAAATCCGTATTTATTCAGCAATTCCCTCACTTCCATTTCTACCAAGTCTATCATATCAGCATCAGCAACATCAGCTTTATTTATATACACCACGATATATCCAACACCTACCTGCTTCGCCAGCAATATATGCTCTCTCGTTTGTGGCATTGGCCCATCAACCCCCGACACTACCAATATCGCCGCATCCATCTGTGCTGCACCTACTATCATGTTCTTTACATAGTCAGCGTGTCCAGGACAATCAACGTGTGCATAATGCCTTTTTTCCGTCTGATACTCAACATGCGCTGTTGCTATCGTTATCCCCCTCTTCCTTTCTTCTGGCGCTTTATCTATCTGATCGTACGCTACAAAATTTCCATAATGCTTTGTTATCGCCGCTGTTAACGTTGTCTTCCCATGATCCACATGTCCTATTGTTCCCACATTTACATGCGGCTTTCCAAATGCTTCCACTACTGCTGTCATAATTATTACCCTTAATTATACTTTAACTCATCAACCACATATTGTGGTACTTGTTCATAATAAGAAAAATGCATACTATACTGAGCTCTTCCCTGAGATATAGAACGCAAAACATTTATATAACCAAACATATTCGCAAGAGGTACGAAAGCAAGAATTATAGTGCTACTATTATGCGTTTCCATACTTGAAACTTGCCCCCTTCTGCTATTTACATCGCCCATGATATCGCCCATATACTCTTCAGGCGTAATGATTTCAACTTTCATTATAGGTTCTAACATTTTTGGACCAGCTTTATTTGCCATCTCTTTAAAAGCACCTTTAGCAGCAAGTTCAAAAGCTAAAGGACTAGAATCAACTTCATGGAAAGCACCATCAATAAGGGTAGCCTTAAAATCAATAACCGGAAAACCAGAGATCATGCCTCCTTCTTTTATCAACTCTAAACCATTTTGTACACCAGGAATATATTCTTTTGGAATTGCACCACCTACAATTTTACTTTCAAATTGAAACCCAGAACCAGGCTCAAGAGGTTCAAATATAATCTTTACTTTTGCAAATTGGCCAGCACCACCAGATTGTTTTTTATGAATGTAATCAATTTCAACAGATTTAGTGATAGTTTCACGATATGCAACTTGAGGCGCACCGACGTTAGCTTCAACGTTAAACTCGCGCTTCATTCTATCAACAATAATCTCAAGATGCAGCTCACCCATGCCTTTCAATATAGTCTGTCCACTCTCCGCATTTACTGACATTCTTAAAGAAGGATCTTCTGCAACCAATCTATTTAAAGCAACACCTAATTTTTCCTGATCTGAAGTAGTTTTAGGTTCCACAGCAATTTCAATAACAGGCTCAGGAAATTCCATACGCTCTAATAATATAGGAAAATCAGATGAACATAAAGTGTCACCAGTAATTGTTCTCTTTAATCCAACTAAGGCAACTATATCGCCAACTTTAGCTTCATTTATATCTTCTCTGTTATTTGCATGCATAAGCAGCATTCTGCCAATTCCTTCAGTCTCATTCTTTCCCGCATTTAACACAGCAGATTTAGATTTTAACTTACCGGAATAAATACGAATAAACGTCAAGCTACCTACAAACTTATCCGTCATCACTTTAAACGCAAGAGCAACGAATTTCTCTTTTTCTGAAGGTTTGATCTCAATTTTCTTTTCTGAATCTTTAGGATCAGTTCCAATAATTACATCAACATCAATAGGAGAAGGTAAAAAATCAACTACACCATCTAAAAGTGGTTGTACGCCTTTATTTTTAAAAGCTGATCCACATAATACAGGAACAAATTTTCCTTTAATGGTCCCATTTCTCACGCATTTTTTCAGTAAATCCACTGGCAGATCATTAGACTCAAAGTAAGTATTCATCGCTTCATCATCCATCTCAGCTGCAGCATCTAATAAAAGATTTCGATATTCTTGAGCCTTGTCAAGCAAATCAGAAGGAATATCTTCATAAGAAAATTTAGCACCCAACGTTTCTTCTTGCCATATAATGGCTTTCATAGAAATAAGGTCGATTATACCTTTGAAATCTTTCTCACTTCCTATTGGCAACTGAATTACTAAAGGTGCTGCACCAAGCTTCGTCTTTATCATATCAACACATCGATAAAAATTTGCCCCTATTCTATCCATCTTATTAACAAAGCAGATACGAGGAACGCTATATTTATCAGCTTGACGCCAAACTGTCTCAGATTGAGGTTCAACTCCAGCAACTCCATCAAATACAGCAACTGCACCATCCAAAACCCTTAAAGATCTCTCAACTTCAATAGTGAAATCAACGTGACCTGGAGTGTCTATTATATTGACCCTATGATCATTCCAAAAACATGTTGTTGCAGCAGATGTGATTGTAATACCACGCTCTTTTTCCTGCTCCATCCAATCCATAGAAGCTGCACCATCGTGCACTTCACCAATTCTATTTTGCTTGCCAGTATAAAATAAAATACGCTCTGTTGTGGTAGTCTTACCAGCATCTATGTGAGCCATTATTCCTATATTTCTGTATTTAGATATCCCAATTTCCATATCACAATTAATTAGCTAACATTAAAAACGAAGATGAGAAAATGCCTTATTAGCCTCAGCCATTTTATATTTTTCTTCGCACATCTTAAACGCACCACCGCGTTTATTATAAGCATCCAGTATTTCAGATTGCAAACAATCAACAGTGGTTTTTCCACTCTTTTTTCGAGCAGCAGAAGTTGCTTTAGCAATCCACCTTAACGCTAAAGAAATCGCTCTATCTTGTCGAACTTCAACAGGCACTTGATAAGTTGCACCACCAATGCGTCGAGAACGCACTTCTATAGAAGGAGTAACATTTCCTACCGCTGTTTCAAAAATTGATAACCCACCTTCGCCTATTTTCTTTTCAGCTAAAGACAAAGCGTCATAGATAATCTTTTCTGCAGTAGATTTTTTACCACATTTCATGATTGTATTAATGAAACGCATCAGCAAAACACTGCCGTAACGCGAATCAGGACTTATTTCTCTTTTTTTTGCTTTATTCCGACGAGCCATAAACTTTAACCAGATTTCTTTACACCATATTTTGAACGAGCTTTCTTTCGATTTTGCACACCACGCAGATCAAGGGCACCTCTTATTATGTGATAACGCACACCTGGCAAATCTTTAACCCGCCCACCACGTATCAAAACAACAGAGTGCTCTTGTAAATTATGACCTTCACCAGGTATATAAGCTGTCACTTCACCATACCCACTAATTTTTACTCTGGCTACTTTACGGAGTGCTGAGTTAGGCTTCCTAGGAGTTGTAGTATACACCTTAGTGCAAACACCCCTCCTTTGAGGGTTGCTTTCTCCCAAAGCTGGTACCTTTTTCTTATGGGTCAATCCTAATCTACCTTTACGTATTAATTGATTTATCGTAGGCATATGTTATAAACTCAAGCTCATTAAAATAACTAAGTTTTTAGTTATAAAATAATAAACCTCAATAGTCAATATAAAAATAAACATTACTACTCTAATAGTTAAGCTCAACTGCTTTGAAAGCCATCAGTAGACTTCTTGCATCACCTCCCAAGTCACAACTGTCATTCAATAGAAACGAAAAAACTTGCTTGACAAACTCCGCTAGCCCCCTTATCATGAAAGTGAAGCTATTTATTTATCTTCGCAATCTGCAGATTAAAACGACAAAGGGAACTTTGTATTTGGCGTAAATCATGCTTAATTTTTTGCACTATGTGCACCTCATGTCTTTATAAAACTTCTGGGTTTCTACCTATACAAGCCGAAACGCGCTTATAAAGCGTTTAAGACATCAAAAGACGTCAAATAGAACAAGGGAGAATTTGAATACTAGCTACTCTGGGTTTTCTTTGCCTTTTTTTCTGCTTAGTAAATTTTTTAATGTTTATAGCTAAAGGTTAGTTGCAGTTTAAATGCAGCTGAGTCGCGGTTACTAAGTGTTAAAAACATAAAAAAACGCCAATACTGAAAATAGACAATGACTAGGGTTTCTTTTGCCTTTTTTTTATTTGGTAAATTTCTTAATGTTTATAGCTAAAGTAACTTAGGTTCACCGACAATCGTCATCCCGCTACTTGTTAGCGGGATCTATGTTAAGAGATACCGCGAATGAATCGCGGTATGACGGTTCGTGGCGGTATGACGTAGGACTGCTGTCATTCCAGTCTGGAATCCAGCTTTTTCATAATCATCAAAACGTTGTATTTTAACATAAAACGGCTACTTTTATGCTTGCCAACTTAATAAAATTCCTGGATCCCAGTGTCAAGCACTGGGATGACAAAAAAAGGCACTAGCCTGACAATCGTCATCCCGCTATTTGTTAGCGGGATCTATGCTTTGAGATACCGCAGCGGTATGACGGTTCGCGGTGGCATCTCGTCATCCCGCTGCTTGTTAGCGGGATCTATGCTTTGAGATACCGCGAATGAATCGCGGTATGACGGTGTAGATGATGGTTAAGTATTCCGCTACGTGTTAGCGGCTGAGATACCGTGACGGTATAGTAACTCGTCATCCCGCTACGTGTTAGCGGGATCTATGCTTTGAGATACCGCGGCGGTATGACGGTTCGCGGTGGCATCTCGTCATCCCGCTGCTTGTTAGCGGGATCTATGCTTTGAGATACCGCGGCGGTATGACGGTCTGCGGCGGTATGACGTCTTGCTTGCAACCTATAGCCTTGTCATTCCAGTGCTCCTTTTTTTGTCATCCCAGTGTCAGCTACTCGGATGACACCATTCTTTTTTCTGGATTACAGTGTCAGCTACTTGAATGACATCATTTTCTGTGTGAATTACCTTAACAAAAGCAAATGTTCATACAGTTGTACATTATGCACTGAAATGACAGATTACTGTTACCTTATCTAGATACAGAAAAAAAATCTTAACACTTAACACATTTTTCATAGTACACACCATATGATTGATAAATAAAATAATGAATAGATTTACATAATGTTTGGAGGCTACCAATGGTCAACGACAAGATTACTTTGAACTTTGAGATAGAAAAAGGCGAACCTATAGATCGATACTACTTTTCTGCACGTATAAAGCTTACAGATGAAAGCAAAAATCTTTTGCGCGAGAAGCTTGGCAGTACAATTCAATTCGATAATCTAGATGATCACTTCAATCTTAACCATGAGAATTTTTATATCTACTACAATAAATATAGTGAGCACAATGGTAGAAGTGAGCTATACGTTAGGGATGATAACGGTAGATATTTAACCTCCAATCTTCCACTTAATCATAACGGGTTCTCAATGGAACTATCATCTGACGGACCGTCAATTGCAGATTATGGTTTTTATCCTCTGTATGCAATCTATAACCCAAATCACTATGATAAAGCAAAGGAAAAAGTATTTGATGATCACGGTGAATTGTCACCAATTGCATCAAATGTGTTAGATAATTTTTTAAGCAACACAAATAGCTTAACCACACAAGATATATTACAAAATGTATTCTCACAACTGCAGAAGAAAGCTGATGAAGAAGCAGAAAGATTGGCAAGAGAAAGAGAAGCAGAAAGACAAAGGGAGGAAGAGTTAAATGAAAAGAACGAGGAGTTAAAAGAACTTGTAGAAAAGGATGAGATTAAAATATTCAAAGTGGTAAAAGGTAATGATTTAGGTAATGGGCGTTCAGCAGTAGTTTTACAACTTGATGGGGAAGAAGGTGACAAGATACCTCTCGACTCCAGTAAATACTACATAGCAGAGTATAGACACCACCCAGAATGGGAAGGCGATGAATATTTAAATTTTGTTAGCCCTGATAGTGATATGCTGGTTAATTATGAAAACTTATTTTTTGTGCTCAATCAAAGCTCCTACTCAGACTTTGAAAGTGGGTTTTATTCAGCAGACAGCACTGATCCCTATAATTACGCTAAATATTCAAAGGAACCATATTTGAGTGGTGATCAGCTATCTGAAAAATTATCTAATGAGTTAGAGGAAGATAGTAATCAGATAGATGCAGAAGTTACACTTAATGATGAGCAAGTAGACGAAGAAGTTGTGGTAGAGAGTGAAGCCAAGTCTGGGGAGAAAGGAACGGTTGGTGAGGATAACGCAAAAAATACTATACAGGAAGAAGAATCTAACTATATAGATCAAATGCAAGCAGATGATAGCAGCAGTTATGTTGAAGATCAACCAGCTTTGCAAAGCAATCGTGACGGTTATGCTGACATGGAAAAAGCTCTGCAGGAGAAATTGCATGGAGATGAAATACGCAAGCAAAGTAATGAGAAAGCTCAAAAAGATATGGAAACAAGAAAAGTCACTGTGGAAACTGACAGTAGCAATAATAAAATTGAAAAACAAGCAAAACCAATAGAAGACGAACAAGAAACTGTTATGGCAAGTGTGATAGAAAATATGGATAAAAATTCTGATAGTGAAGCAGAAGATTCTAACAGTATTGCAAATGCACAACATCCCTTTAAAATAAGGACAGGAAGTCCTCTTGAAGTGGGAAAGTATGAGGTGGAGCTGCAAGTGACATATGATGATATAAAGAATTTTTATGATACCGTACGTGGTAAATATCATGCTGGTGATGGATATAACTACGAGCAAGTAATGGTTTTATATAATGAAATTGTTAGGCCAGCATCGCAGCATTATGATAAACCATTTACCCTGCCTAAGGCATACATAACAGATGGTCATCTATTTGTTCAAAATAAAGATTTTGGAACTTTGGATGATTTTAATGAGATGTTCTATAAAAGTGATGAGTTAATGTGATGTAAAAAGCAAGATTCAATTTGGTGAACGAGAGTTAACTGACAGAGGAGATTGACGCGTATGCCTTTATCTTTAAGATTGTTTATCAAGTATAGACATCAGCTCGTCCCATTCTCTTTTACCAATATTACTTTCTTCTCTAGTAACGTTTTCCCCTTTAATTAATTTGCGAATTATTTCTAGACCAGTTCTTGAAATACAAGCTGATTCTAGGCAATATTCAACAAAGGCATTGTAGGCCAATGGGACCCATTTTTTTATTATATCCAGCATAACTTCTGCATAAACTCTGATTTCATATTGGGCATGCTTATCAGCTCTAAGCTTCAAAAAATGAAGGAGGTTATGCAGATCTATTTTCCAATAAAATTGCGTGTAGTAATTAAGCGTTAGGTTAGTTCGGGCAATTTCTCTTGCAAGCCCCTGCTCAATAAATTTTTCATAATGAGAATATACTAAATTAGAGTCATTTGTTAGAGAATCTATTATTTCCTTTGAGGTATCCGGATCAAAAGCTTCACCGCTACCTTGTTTATTATTATCAGATTGTTTTGCAATCTGTTCTGGTTTTGGTATATAAAATTCATTGTCAAGTATTGAATATCTTGCCGAATATTCATTCACATTTGCAGTTCTATGCCTTATCCATTGCCTTGCAACAAAAATTGGAAGTTTCACGTGAAACTTAATTTCACACATTTCAAATGGAGTTGTATGATGATGTCTCATTAAATACTTTATAAGTGCTTCATCCTGACTTATCTGTTTTGTTCCCTTGCCATAAGAAACACGAGCAGCTTGAACTATAGCGCTATCAGAGCCCATATAATCCACTACTCGAATAAATCCATGGTCTAATACCTTATGTTCTTCATATAAGATTTCATCTATTTCTTTTACTGTAGTTCGTTTAGTTGCTTCATTCATAAAATATCCTCAAGATGAAATGGAGATATCAGCTCCACATGAATTGAGTTTTTCGTGCATTGCTTCATATCCTCTCCATAAATGATGCGAATTATTTATTGTAGTTTCTCCACCAGCTACCAAAGAAGCAAGTACCAAAGCTGCTGTTGACCTTAAGTCAGTGGCACACAGATTAGCTCCAGATAAGCTTTTTATTCCACTTATAGTAGCTTTGCTTTTCTCGATGCTGATATTAGCGCCTAACTTTCTCAATTCATCTGCATGTGCAAATCTGTTTTCAAAAATGTTCTCTTCAATTACTGATATCCCATCAGCGATGCACATTGCAGACATCAGTTGTGGTTGCATATCACTGGGAAAGTTGGGGTATGGATCTGTTGCAATGTTAGCAGACCTAATAGAGCAATTTTTTCTGGAAATAACAATGCCCCCATCATGCAGTTCAATCATAGCTCCTATAGTCTCCAACTCATTTGCAATACATCTTATATCAGATAGACTTATTCCTTCTAACTCCAACTTACCACCGGTTATTATAGCAGCTAGCGCATAGGTGCCTGCTTCTATGCGATCTGGTATTATTTTATGAACACATCCATTTAATGCTTCAACTCCTGTTATTGTGATCCTTGTATCACTAATCTCAATATTAGCACCCATTTTCTTTAGGAACTCTATTAAATCAAGAACTTCCGGCTCCGTTGCAGCATTGTTTATTATTGTCACTCCTTCTGCAAGTGTTGCTGCCATTATTACATTTTCTGTTGCACCAACGCTTATTTTCTCAAGTGTAACTTTTTTTCCTTGTAGCTTTCCTTTCACTGTTGCAATTATATTACAGCCTTCAACTTCAATTTTAGCTCCCATTTCTTCTAATGCTTTGATATGCATATCAACGGGACGCTTTCCGATATTGCATCCACCAGGAAAGACTGTTGTGATTTTACCAAATCTACTGAGAATTGGACCTAGCATTAAAAGAGATGCTCGCAGCTTACTTGCAGTTTCGTGTGACATTACGTGATTGTTGATATTACTGCAATCAATTTCCAAAGTATGATTTGCTTTATAATCTTTATTGCGTGTAAAATTCACTTTCGCTCCAAGACTCTCAAGCAGCTTAGACATTAGATGCACATCAATTAAATCAGGTACATTATGCAAAATTACCGAGAAGCTACTCAATAGACTTGCTGCCATTATTGGTAAAACAGCATTTTTTGAGCCATTAATCTTGATTTTTCCGACCAGAGGTTTATGGTTACTACTTACTAATATTTTGTGCATTTAATTAAGCTAGATCTTACCAAATAAGTATAGTAAATCGACAGTAAAAGGCAAATTACAGATAATATAGCTATCACAGATCATAATGTTCGTACATTTTAGCTATTCAGCAGCAAAATTGATTACACTTGTCCAAAGATGAGCGATGCATTAGTGCCACCAAAACCAAATGAATTAGAAAGTGCATATTGAATTTTATGCTCTTGAGCTTTAAGCGGTACAAAATTTAAATCACATCCTTCTGAAGGTTTATGTAAATTTAAGGTTGGCGGAATAATTCCATTATTTAACGCAAGAATACTGAATATTGCTTCAACGCTCCCTGCAGCACCAAGTAAATGTCCTATAGAAGATTTAGTTGAAGAAACAGGTATTTTATAAACGTAGTCACCGAATAACTGTTTCATTGCTATTACTTCAATTTTATCTCCAAGTGGCGTTGAAGTTCCATGTGCATTGATATACCCTACTTGATTGGGATTAATTTGTGCGCTCTTTAAAGCAAGCTGCATTGCCTTAAATGCGCCTCTTCCTTCTGGATGTGGTGCTGTAATGTGGTGCGCATCTCCTGTGAGTCCGTACCCAACCAGTTCAGCATGTATTTTTGCCCCCCTTTTTTTTGCATGCTCGTATTCCTCCAGCACCAATATACCTGCTCCTTCACCCATAACAAAACCATCGCGTTCTGCATCCCATGGTCTTGAAGCTTCTTTGGGTTTATCATTGAATTTAGTTGATAACGCCTTCATAGATGCAAAACCTGCAATTCCAACTCTACACAGTGCACTTTCTGCTCCACCTGCAATCATAACATCCGCTTCACTAAGTTTTATAGTTCTTGCTGAGTTTATGATTGCATGCGCACCTGTTGCACATGCGGTTACTGCTGAATCGTTTGGACCTGTAAATTCGTATTTAATAGAAATATGGCCAGATATCAAATTTATTAGACTTGCAGGGACAAAAAATGGACTGACACGTCTGGGCCCTTTTTCCTGCATGGTAATTACATTTTCCTGAATTGACGGAAGACCACCTATACCAGAGCCAATAGTTACGCCAATACGTTCTCTATCTACTTTTGAATCTTCTAAAGATGAATCTTCCACAGCTTGAATCGCTGCTGCAATGCCGTAATGAATAAAACGATCCGTTCTTTTTAGATCTTTTTCAAAAATATAACCTACAGGATTAAAGTAATTCTCAATGTTATCGGATTGCACAGGCACCTGCCCTGCAACCTTGCAAGCAAGATCAGAAGAGTCAAATCTATCTGTATTGATTGCTTTTATGCCAGACTCGCCTTTTATCAGCCTTGACCAAGTGTTGTCAACATCTGCCGCTAGCGGAGTGATTAAACCAACACCAGTGACTACTACTCTTCTGCTCATTTAACACTAACTATTAGCCTTTTTTACTATTAATATACTCAACTATTTGCTCCATAGTTTCCATTTTTTGTGCGTCTTCATCTGGGATTTCTATCCCGAACTCTTCTTCTGCCGCCATGATGATTTCAACTGCATCTAAACTGTCTGCACCATGCTCCGAAAGCTTTGAAGAGCTGTTGAATTTCTCTACATCCTTACTAATGTGCTCTAGTATAATCTTTTTCACTTTTTCTTCTATGTCTTCTCTAGTGCTCTTTGCTAGTTCGCTATTCACATTTCTTACCAAAAAAATAACCTATTCTTTGATGTTATAAAAAATTTTTATGTTTGCAATATCTTTTATAACTGGTAAACTACAGCAAAGTTTTCTACTGCCCTAGCTGGCTAGCGTTACGTGCTAGGTAATTAACAATTCAAAAATGCTAGACGAAACAACGAAAAATTTGCTTATTGTAGAAGTAAACAAACTTTTACCTGAAAATAGCGAGAATAAGCTTATATCAGCTATGCGTTATATACTCCTTGCTCCTGCAAAACATATACGCTCCTTTTTAGTCGTAGCTTCATCGCGAGTGTTTAACGCGGAAGCTAAAAAAGTAATATCAGTTGCTGCAGCAATTGAATTTGTTCATGCTTACTCTCTAATTCACGATGATTTACCGTGCATGGACAACAGTGATACTCGCAGAAGCCAGCTAAGCTGCCATAAAAAATTTGATGAAGCAACAGCAGTGCTTGCCGGAGATGCACTACTTACTCTGGCTTTTGAGGTATTATCTTCGTTAAATGAAGACAGCGTCAAACGCTGTGAAATTATGAAAGTTCTTTCTCAAGCGATAGGGGCTAAGGGAATGGTAAGAGGACAGGCTTTAGATATTAACAGTGAGCATATAGATTTTAGACCCCAACCCTCTGTCATCCCAGTGCTTGACACTGGGATCCAGAAGGCTTTGCCTACAAGCATTTCGTGCAAAAAGCCATGCGATGGTGGAGCTGAACATGAAATGGATTCCAGTGTCCGCTACTTGAATGACACCCTTTCTACCTTAAAACCACAACATTCGTACAGCTGTATGTATAACGCTGGAATGACGTCGGGCCAAGCTGATAAAATAAAAGAAATTCATTTGATGAAAACCGCAAAACTATTTGCAGCCTCATGTGAAATAGGTGCTATAATAGGGAATGCTACAGATAAGCAACGTAAAGCGTTATATAACTACGGGATAAACCTAGGGCTTATCTTTCAAGCTAAGGATGATATTGAAGATTACGAACAAGATAAAACAAATAATCTAATGTCTGTGCTTGGTAAAAGTGAAGTAGAGGACTATATAGACGGCCTCTTTAAACAAGGCTTGGATAATTTGAGTGCGCTTTCAGGGGATACTAATTATTTATATGATTTATTGAATCAAGTAAAGAAAGATGGTTAGAAAAATTATATTACAAATGCTTATTTCCATAGTAATGATTCTCACTTTAACCTCTGCTTTTATGTTTACTATTGTCTATATAAACAAAGGTAAACCGGAAAAAAAGGACAAGCTTTATGAGATAAGTGCCACGCATGGTGGTTTGATACAGACGATAGCACATTATCTAGTGAAGCCAATACTTGAATCAGCACTCGACCGCTATATTGAAAAGCATGGGCTAACAGAATATTTAGAAGAAATGACGCAGCAAAAGGAAGAAGATTCGATAAATTTTTATGAAATTACTGAAGGTAATGGCAGCAAGGCTTTCTGTGGCCTGGAAGTCCTATTGCAAATATATAAAATTTCTAATAATAACTCAGCAACACTCCCTAGCAAAGTTTCTGATGTTACTTTGAAAATAGGTCAAGATGACCTAAAAGAAGTGAGTTTAGGGGTAATAGGTATGAAAGAAGGCGGAGAGCGTGTAGTTACTATTGCCAATGATAACAAAATGAATTTTAATTCTTATTACGTCAAATTGATCGAAGTAAAGGATAAATATCCCGACTCAGTAAATAATCTGATGGTTTTTAATGACTTAATTAACAAGACTGGAAAACAAGTAAGGTGCGGTGATGAGATATCAGTTAAATATAGCGTAAAGGAGCATAATGGGGAATATATAGTCAAAGATCAAACAGTGCAATTTAGGGTTGGCGATAAAAAAATACCACTTGCTATAGAGCTTGGAGTTGTGGGAATGAGAGCTGGTAATAAAAGAACTATTCTTTCTCCGCCTGACCTTTTGACTATTACTGACGATATGTTAATAAAAGACATAGATTATGATGAAGAAAATATCTCAATAATTGACTTAAGCTTAGATGTTAAGCAAGAGGTCGCAGCACACCATTCTACTGTTGAAAAACAGCCTAAAGAATATAGCTGAAATTTTAGGTTTACTGGCTGACCTTCTGAATACTCTCTATACTACTTAAAGTAGGCTTTTTGTTTTTCCTAAAGTATAAACTTAGATAAATCAAGCTGCTTCGAAATTGACTCAAGTTTATCTTTTACATACTTGCTGTCTATAATGAATTTTTCGCTATTTTTCTCAGAAGCAATGAAACTTATTTCATCTAAAAGCTTCTCCATGATAGTGTGAAGCCTTCTTGCGCCTATATTTTCCACTTGCCTATTAACTGTAAACGCTATTTCAGCTATGGTTTTTATACCATCATCAGTGAACTCAAGCGTCACATTTTCTGTTTTCATTAAAGCTATGTACTGCTTTAATAAACTAGATTCTGGTTCCTTTAATATTCTTATTAAATCCTCTTGAGTAAGTGCCTTAAGTTCTACCCTGATCGGTAATCTGCCCTGTAATTCCGGTAAGAGGTCAGATGGTTTAGACTGATGAAAAGCACCAGATGCAATAAATAATATATAGTCTGTTTTTACATGGCCATACTTAGTTGTAACAGTTGTTCCTTCAAGTAGTGGTAACAGATCGCGTTGCACTCCTTCTCTGTTTACTTCACCTTTTACTTCTGTACGCGCTGCAATTTTGTCTATTTCATCCAAAAATACTATACCGTCATTACTAACAAGATCAATGGCTTCTTTGATTATCTTATCTTCATCCATTAGCCTTTCACTTTCTTCATTAATTAATATTTCACGCGCTTCTTTTACCTTCACCGTAATAGTTTTTGTTTTTTTGCTCCCGTTAAACATCTTGCCCACTATTTCTGTTATATTCATCACACCAACTTGCCCACCTGGCATGCCTGGTATATCGAAAGTAGGTAACATACTCTTGCTCTCTCTGACGTTAATAGAAACTTCTCCGTCCTCAAACTCTTTATTCCTCAACCTTTCTCTAAAAATTTTTTTACTCTCTTCGGTTGCATCTTCGCCTACCATAGAGTTTATTATTGTTTTCTCAGCTAAAATTAAAGCCTTTTTAGCTAAGGCTTTACGGGCTTTCTCTTTAACTAAAACTATTGCTGCATCAACTAAATCGCGTATTATCGAATCAACGTCACGTCCAACGTATCCTATTTCAGTAAACTTCGTTGCCTCAATTTTTATGAACGGTGCACCGGCAAGTTTTGCTAAGCGGCGAGCTATTTCAGTTTTACCAACCCCTGTATGACCGATCATCAATATATTCTTAGGTATGATTTCATCACGCAATGGAAATGGAACCTGATTGCGACGCCAACGATTTCTGAGCGCAATAGCAACAGCACGCTTTGCATCATCCTGTCCGATTATGAATCTATCTAATTCTTTAACTATCTTCTGTGGTGGCAGGTCATCTAACAAAACTTGAGTACTGTCATTAACTTGAATATCGCTGTCATTTGAATCAAAACCACTCTTAGCATCTTTATAGAGGTCATTTTTTTCATCATAGGTGTCACTACTACAAGACCGCCCTTCTGAAAGGGTTATAGGCTGATTGGAAAAATTAGTGCACAAAGTTTTTTGTTCAGAAGACATATCACTCCTCTATCTTTTCAATAACTACGTTATGATTTGTATAAACACATATATCGCCAGCTATCTTCATAGCCTTTTTTGCAATCTCTTCTATTGATATTCCTTTAATGTCAATTAAAGCTCTTGCTGCAGATAGAGCAAAATTTCCCCCAGAGCCAATAGCTGCGATTCCATCTTCAGGCTCAAGAACATCACCTGTTCCCGTAATTACTAATGAAATAGATTTATCTGCAACGATCATCATAGCTTCTAATTTCCTCAGATATTTATCCATTCTCCAGTCTTTTGCAAGTTCAACACATGCTCTCATTAATTGCCCTGGGTGCTTATCAAGTTTAGATTCTAGTCTTTCAAAGAGAGTAAATGCATCGGCTGTTGCTCCAGCAAAACCGGCAATTACAGAATCACCAGAAAGACGTCTGACTTTTTTTGCTCCAGATTTTATAACAGTGTGGCCCAGTGAAACCTGTCCATCACCTATTACTACTACGCTTTTATCTTTTCTAATTGACAGTATAGTAGTTCCGTACATTTTATTGTTATCGTGTTGAATCATTTTAAATAGTAATTTCATTACACTGTAATCGCTAGTCAAATTTACTAAATATGTTTAACTATAACTTATAATATAGTACCTTCCTTATAACATTTAAAGTGCAGATGCAAAACATAATTCACCCAGATTTGGAAAAAAGTATAAATAATTGGTTCGAAGCAAAATTTAACGGCCTTACATCGCCATTTTATAGCTCTATAGATCTCAGAAACTCCGGCTACAAAATTGCTCCAGTGGACGCTAATTTATTTCCTGCGGGGTTCAATAACTTAAGTGAAGAATCAAGAACGGTGGCGGCAAGATTAATAAAAAGCTACTTTGAAAAAAAACAATATAAAAAGGTTCTGATAATACCGGAAAATTATACACGAAATAAAATGTATATAGAAAACATATTTGCTATAGAGAAAATACTGCAACTGGCTGGTTTTGAAACTAAGATTGGCCTCTTTCATAATGAAACGTACAATTTAATAGAACAGTATGAAACTGTTGTGAAAGAAAACTCTCTGCTAAAGACAACTTCAGGATTTGTGCCTGATGTTATTATACTGAACCGTGATATGACGAGCCATATTCCAGACATGCTAAAAGACGTAAAGCAAGATATAGTACCAAGCCCACTATACGGTTGGCATAGCAGACAGAAATTTAAGTATTTTGAAATCTATCAAGAATTAGCGTCCGAGTTTTGTAGCGAATTTAAAATGGACCCATGGCTAATTTCTATGCTCACAGAGAGCTGTGATGGAGTTGATTTTGATGATGATTCGTCACTAAGAGCAGTAGCAACTAAAGTTGACCAAGTATTATCTCTAGTGCAAAAAAAATATGAGGAATATGAAATAAAAACACAACCTTACGTTTTTATCAAAGCAAGCAATGGCACATATGGGATGGGTATTATAACAGCAACAAGTGGTGAAGAAATATTAAACCTCAATAAAAAAAAGCGTCATAAAATGAAAAAGATAAAAGAAGGAATAGCAATCAATAGCGTTATTATACAAGAAGGTGTACCAACCATTGACATATTTAAAAGCAGTTCTGCAGAACCGCTAATATACTATATAGGAGATACTCCAACATGTTACTTATACCGATGTAATAGCAGGAAAGATGTATATTCCAGCTTGAATGCCACTGACTGTGAGTTTCATGATGTCAGCCAGGTTGTGGAAAGTAAAATTCTGTCACTTTGGAGTATTGTTAGCAAATTAGCAGTGTTAGCATTGGCGGTAGAAATAAGGTCTTTTCACTAATAGTTCTTATATCTCTACAGCTTCACTATTAGGGACATGAGCATCTGTATGAGCATGATCCATTTCAGTAGAAGGGTCATCATTGATAGGTTGATTAAACAGTTTATCAAACTGAACTACCAAGAATACTGCACTATATATTATGCTGACTGTTACGCTTAAATTGAAATTATAGATTATGCCATTACCCAAGTTGATTGGTATGGTTGCAGTCTCCATTCTTTTTAGTATGAAGTTTAACAAACCCAATGACAAAGTTAATGTGCTGATAATGAGGTCCTTCTTACACTCAGCAGACTTTTCAGGATCCTTATTATCTAGGTATTTTCTCCATGAATAATAGTAACTTATAGGTTCCGAAATAAACAGAAATAGGATCGTTGATGTTGAGCTAATATAACTTATTACATCTGCATTACCTCTAGCCAAAAAATGTATGACTTTCAGCATCATCAACGCTTCTATGGTGCTATTTGTAAGACTGGCCGATTTACCCAAAATTTTTGCTAATTCTTTTTTACCCTTAGGGTCTTTATAATCTTTTACCAAATCCCGTAAGATAAATGCAGAATGGACAATGTATAGGGTAGATGTCGGAAATTTCACCCATCGGGCAACATTCTTTATAAAAGAGATATTGGATCTGTTATTGTCAATAAACTCACAGCAAAATTGCAGTGAAATCTTACACAATAGGGCTGTTAAACCTGTTGTGATGCAGATTACCTTCCTGAAATCATGATCATAAATATCATGCACCTTTTGTGCGAGCGTGTTAGATTTCTTTTTTAGCTTGCTTGGCATGAAATAGTTAACAAAATAATAACTTTCTGTTATTCTATCACATAAAATCCTAAAAGAAAAGCACTATAAATCAGGACCTTAAGGGAGATTTATGCATAAATCAGCCAAGCATTTAATAAACAAGGGATCGATACTGAGAGTTGGCACGCGAAAGTAATATCCATCCTTGATAATTGCTTTATATTCTATATCAAGTTCAACTAGAGTTTCTGAATGCTCAGAAACAAAAGATATAGGTGATAGAACTACAGGTACACCATCAGCTTTTGCGCGTAATAGCTCACTTTCAGTGCTTGGCTCTAGCCATTTTACGGGACCAATTTTGCTCTGATAGCATATTGACCAATCAAGGTCTTTGATATTTAATTTTTTTACTATTAGTTGTACTGTTTCTTCTACCTGTAGGGCGTAAGGGTCGCCTTTTTTAATAACACTGAGAGGCAGGCTATGGGCTGAAAATAGGACTCTTGGCTTATCGATTCTGCTGGCTAATTTGTAATGCTTAGCTATTAAATTAGCATGAGCCTCAATAAAGTTTTCATTGTCATAATAATGATGAATTATTTTTGTATTGCATTTTAGGCCATGCTTTTTAGCATTTTTTTGCCAATTTTCGATGGATGACAGAGTTGTGGTAGTTGAATATTGAGGGTATAGTGGCAACAAAATTACTTCATCAGGATCAAATTGTTTTACACTTTTAATAACTTCATCAGCAAATGGACGCCAATAGCGCATGCAGATGAATACCTTGTGTACATGGTTTCTATTTTCATTTAATTTTAGTTCTAAAGCATTAGCTTGTGCTTTCGTATTATCCAAAATTGGTGATTTACCTCCAATTTGCTCATATATTTCTTGTGCAGTATTTTCTCGTTTTGCGGATATAAACTTTGCTAAAAGAAACCGAAAGGAATTCGGTAGATTGATTATTCTCCTGTCATAAAAAAGATTGAATAAAAAAGGACGGACCGCATTCAGTGAATCTGGTCCACCAAGGTTAAATAAAATGACAGCCTTTTTCACCTACGCACTACTTACAACAAGTTACTTCTGGGGTGCCTATAAAATTAGCTACACACTTATCAAATTTAGTTATAGGCACTAAATTTCTTACACTTGCATACAATAAATGGCCAGATCTTTGCACGTTACTCTTGGTAGATGTAAGGCTTTTATCAAAAACCTTATCAACAAGAAAACTTGGCACTGCTTCAAGAAGTTCAACGGCAGCTAAAGATAGCATTATACAACTTTGCAGGACCTTCAGAAGAACTTTGAGGGGAAAAAGTAAAACTTCAACGAAAAGAGAGGTGCTACTTGTTTCATCCAGTGGTCGCCCTGAGTTAGGCGAATTATACTCGGTGTGTTTTCTATTTTGATCAAAGATAGGGAATTTTATAGTATCTTTCTTAAATTCCTTATTCACTGTTTCTTTTGAGCAACCTGTTTGCTTTTCTAATAACTTTTCACGTAGATTAAAAGTTCTGACGATAAAACATGTGGCAATCATTAAGGCAGCACATAAAAGTGCGCATTGCATGAGGCTCATACTGCCTAGCATAGCCGGCAGTGCAAAACAAACAAGCGGTGCTATGATTGTCATTTCAAGAAACGGAATAACATTCCTTCTCATTGCAAAGGCAGCACCTTTTTTTAGCTCCATGTATTGATTGTTACTTTTTCCTTGCTTTTGTAGAGTATAGTCATACATACTATATTCTAAATAGCTTAAAAATGCCAAATTAAAAGTCAAAAATCCTTTTGTTCCACAAAAAATTGATGACTTTAAGTTATTGACCAATTTTTTAGCGGTAGATTCAGTTTCAACCGGTTGTTTGGTAGTAGATTCAGGTTTTTCATTAGTTTTTTTACAACAAGTATGCATACAATACCTCCTTGATGGTTTATTCTTAACTATAAATAAAAAACCTCTTTGATGAAACAAAAATTTGCAATAAAATGAATCTATGAATGTACAATCTTATATAAGGAAATAATATGGCAATTGAGAGAACACTTTCGATATTAAAACCTGATGCAGTAAAAAATAATATTACAGGCAAGATAAATTCATACATTGAAAGCTCTGGGCTCAAAATTATAGCACAAAAAATGATGTTACTGACAAAAAAACAAGCAGAGCTGTTTTATGAAATTCATAAAGATAGGTCTTTTTTTGGGGAATTGATAGAGTTTATGACTTCTGGTCCTGTGATAGTTCAAGTTTTAGTTGGTGAAAATGCAGTAAGTAAATACAGACAAATCATGGGAGCTACCGATCCAAAGCAGGCAGATAAAGGTACAATCAGGGGTGATTTTGCTGATGACATTAGTGAAAATAGAGTTCACGGCTCGGATAGTCTAGAAAATGCTCGTAAGGAGATAGCTTTCTTTTTTGCTGAACGTGAGTTGGTGTAGTCAAATCAGATTTTCCTATATATAACTAAATTTTCTGGATCCTATGTCAAGCATACATCTGTACAAACATTGTAGTTTGAGAGCAATTTCCACCAGAAGGGTGTCATTCCAGTCTGGAATCCAGTTTTCTTTACAAATTCACCAAAAGTGCTTCATTCTATAATGCAAAACCCATACTCACCA
The DNA here is from genome assembly GCF_964028195.1 of Wolbachia endosymbiont (group A) of Pogonocherus hispidulus. Lineage (NCBI taxonomy): Bacteria > Pseudomonadati > Pseudomonadota > Alphaproteobacteria > Rickettsiales > Anaplasmataceae > Wolbachia > Wolbachia endosymbiont (group A) of Pogonocherus hispidulus. The sequence continues at coordinate 1,418,277 of NZ_OZ034750.1, read as the reverse complement.
AACCCAATGCATTACTTGCAATTAAGTTTCCTGGATCCCAGTGGGCTTTGTTGCATAGCAACGTAAGTTTTTTCCAGAGTAAATAATTTTATGCGACTATTTCAAATTTAGCCATGCCTATTTCAGTAAATTTGTTAAGCAAATAACACTTGAGTAGCAGTTCCCTCTCACGATTAATTTCAGATTTGTTCCTAAAACTAAATCCAAATGTCTTTTTTAATCACGAGAAAAAACCTTCTATATAAGATCTCTTTCCATAACTCATCTCTTTTTTCCACTTCTTTATACCATCTTCATCATATGACTTTATGAGCTTGATTGCAGAATTTCTCTCAGCCATATAGTCTAACTTTGGATGCTCTGCTGCATTATTTTTCGGAGGAATCTTTGTCTTTATGCCAAGCTCATTGCACAATTTATATAACTTCCTTCGGTCATATGCCCTGTCTGCATATAGTGTGCTTATGTTGTATTTAGCATCAACCCTTTCAATAAGATCACAGGCTCCATAGTGATCAGAGTAGACACCGTTACTGTATTTTACAGCTATGGCTTTTTTGCTACCTATTTCCAATATTACATGCAGTTTTCTTGTTTGCTCATAGCTGCAATATCTGTACCGTTTGCCTTACTATGACCTGGAATATTATTGTAGATCTGTGCTATCTATGGCGATCTCAATATTTTTCATATTATTTTTATCATATCTTTGGTCATATGTTAAGTTTTTTAAACCTTCTTGAAGCCTGGGAATAGCTGATAACTTGCAAATTTTTCCCAACTTGCTCAAGGTATCCTGCTATAAATCCAACTGTTTGCCTCAGGCCTATTCTAAATAAATAAGTTATTATGTGCACCAAAATCACAACTTTATCGCTATAGATATTGTTGCCACCCGGTATTTTTGGACTATTTTCATACCAATTTTCGATAGCTTTATTGATGTAACGAAAAATATTTCCCCTTTCATGGAGAAATTTGTTATATTCATGGCAGTTACTGACTCTCATTTTTTGTGGCATATTTTTTCTTCAAAGGTTAAATGGCTATTTATAATGAATTTTGTCAGTAACTGCCAGTTCTTTTCATCTGAGCGATGCAACAAAGCCCACTGGGATCCAGACTTTAATTGTTATACTTGTAAATAAGTCTGGTGAAAATAAACGTTCATCTCAAAATGCAGTATTTTTGTTGAAATAGCTCAACTGGATCCAAGTAGTCAAGGCACTGGGATGACACCCTACTTAACCGTCATACCGCGATTCATTCGCGGTATCTCTTAGCATAGATCCCGCTAACAAGTAGCGGGATGACGATTCTTCAAATCGTCAAGGTGTCATTCGAGTAGCTAACACTGGTTCCTTTATGACGGCAGTGCCCAGAGGTGTCATCCCAGTCTGGGATGGCTTTGTTGCATCGCTCAGATGAAAAGAACTGGCAGTTACTGACAAAATTCATTATAAAATAGCCATTTAACCTTTGAAGAAAAAATATGCCACAAAAAATGAGAGTCAGTAACCAAAACGAATATAACAAATTTCTCCAAGAAAGGGGAAATATTTTTCGTTACATCAATGAAGCTATCGAAAATTGGTATGAAAATAGTCCAAAAATGCAGGGTGGCAACAATATTTACAGCAATAAAGTGGTAATTTTGATACATATAATAACCCATCTATTCAGAATAGGTTTAAGAAAAACAGTCGGGTTTATAAAAAGATATTTGCAACAAATAGGAAGAGATTTGGCAGTTATCAGCTATTCACAAGCATCAAGAAGGTTTAAGAAACTTAATATTAAGATCAATGATTGCAGAATTGATAAAAATAATATGGAAGATATCGAAATTGCCATAGATAGCACAAGCATCAGCAATACCCCAGAAGGAAAATAGTGCAGACAGAACGGCTATGAGCAGACACGGAAACTGCATGTAATGTTGAGTATAAAAAGTCATAGCAGCAAAATACAGCAGCGGAGTTTATTCGGATCACTTGCGATTTGTTAGAAGAAGTTCATGCTGTAAAGGTATTATATGCGGATAGAGCATATGACAGGCATAAGCTTTACGAATTATGTAACAAGTTTGGTATAAAGACAAAAGTTCTTCCGAAAAACAACGCAACAGAGCACCAAAAATTGGATTACATGGATGATAGAAATGCTGCTGTTAGACTAATAAAGTCATATGATTGCATAAAAAAGTGGAAAGAAGAAGTAGATTATGGAAAGAGAGCTCGCATTGAAGGATTTTTCTCAAGATTAAAGCAAATATTCGGATTTAGTTTTAGGAACAAATCTGAAATTAATCGTGAGAGGGAACTGCTACTCAAGTGTTATTTACTTAACAAATTCACTGATATTGGTATGGCTAAATTTGAGATAGTTACATGAATTTACCATAAATCACCATCTCATAAAGTGCGATGCAACAAGGCCGTATGGATTCCAAAACCTGGTAAGCCATTGGAACGTCGTCCCCTTGGTATTCCCACTATATCGTGTCGAGCAAAACAAACACTTGTTAAAATGGCGCTAGAACCCGAATGGGAGGCAAAATTTGAGCCGAACATTTATGGTTTTAGACCTGGTAGATCTTGTCATGATGCAATTGAAGCCATATTTGATGTGCTAAAACAGAAAACAGCATATGTATTAGATGCTGATATTTCTGGATGCTTTGACAATATTAACCATAATAAACTGCTTGAAAAGCTCAATACCACACCAACGTTAAAGAAAATCATAAGAGGATGGTTAGGAGCGGGTGTTATGGAAGATGGAAAGCTTCAATCCACAAAACGTGGTACAATTCAAGGAGGGACGATCTCACCGTTGCTAGCTTGTGTTGCATTACACGGATTAGAGCAACATGTCAAAAAAGCATTAACAAACGAACTCTTTCAATGCATGAAAAGAAAATATGGTAGGATATCGCATAAAAACGCGCAAAAGTCTATTAGTATAATTTTCTACTGTGATGATTGTGCGCCGTAGAAACACGGGAAGTGTTGAAGCTGTGCAGTAGATGAGGGAGGACCCCTCGGAGCCGGTTTGCAAGAGCAGGCTTCAAACAGCCATAAGCTGCTTTGGTAAAGTAGTGAGCGTTATGGAAAAGGCACAATTATGTGTCATGTGTGAAATAGAGAGACGAACGCAAGTGAACCACTGATGAAGTGTCGAAAGCGTAGAGACGACGTCAAAACCAGGGGGTAGTCGTTAACCTGGTACCGGGAGCTTGTTTACTGGGTAGCGGCATAAAAGTGGCGTGAATCTATTTTAGGCTATTGCATGGAACTACGGGAACCTGTCGTTTCGATGATAAGGGAGAAGTCCAAAGAGCTGATCTCTGAGGATGAGAGTACCGATGCGAAAAACAGGGGCGCGTAGTAGCGAAGGAGTTTCTGTAATGGAAATGGAGTGAAGGGATTTAGTTTTAATTATTTGTCAACCGAAAGGGAGGAATAAATGAATAAAACAAAGTCTTTTGATATACCGAAGCAACTTATTTGGAGAGCTTATAAACAAGTATCGAAAAGTAAAGGTGCAGCAGGTGTGGATGAGGTTTCGATAACAAAGTTTGAAGAGAATCTAAAAGATAATCTATACAAACTATGGAATCGGATGTCATCCGGAAGTTATTTTCCAGAGCCTGTAAAAGCTGTAGCAGTACCGAAAGATACGGGAGGAGGACAAAGAATTTTAGGTGTTCCTTCAGTGTTCGACAGGATAGGGCAAACGGCTGCTTCTATGTATCTTGAGCCGCTAGTAGAGCCAAAATTCCACGAAGATTCATATGGTTATAGACCAAATAAATCAGCACTGGATGCGGTAGATACAGCACGCAAAAGATGCTGGAGGTACGATTGGACGGTAGATCTTGATATATCTGGATTTTTCGACAATCTGGACCACGATTTAGCACTGCAGGCTATCAAGAAACACACAGACTGCAAATGGGTCATACTATACGTTGAAAGGTGGATGAAATCCCCTATACAACTTGCAGATGGCAGTAAGGTAGTTAGGGATAAAGGAGTTCCACAAGGAAGTTCAGTTAGCCCAATCATCTCTAATATATTCATGCATCATGTGTTTGATATATGGATGAAAAAGAACTACCCGACAGTACCATTTGAGAGGTATGTGGATGATGCGATAGTGCATTGCAAGACTCAAAAATAGGCAGAATTTATGAGAGTAATGATCGAAGAAAGATTGGCCGAATATAAGCTAAAGGTACATCCTGAAAAGACACAAATTGTGTACTGCAAGGATGATAATAGGAGAAGTAAATTTCCTAAACAAAGTTTTGATTTTCTGGGTTACACATTTAGACCCAGGTTAACAAGAAGTAAAATAGGAAAGGATTTCGTTTCATTTCTTCCTGCAATTAGCAATAAGGCTAAGAAAAAGATTACTACAACCATAAAGTCATGGAAAATACTACGAAAAACACACATAACATTAGAGGAAATATCAAAGACAGTAAATCCAATAGTCAGAGGCTGGCTATGGCAGGTTTTACAGGAGTGAGATATATAAACCTCTAAAGAACATAGAGCGGCATCTTGAAAAGTGGGTAAGAAGGAAATATAAGAAACTTCGAAATCATGGAAAACTAGCAAGGAAACTTCTGGGAAAAGTGAGGAAGGAGAATCCAAATATTTTCCATCACTGGACATTGGGACTTGGATCAAAAGACTGAATAATGGGAGCTGTATAAACCGAGAGGTTTCCGTGCAGTTCTGCGAGAGACTGGTGCATAAGTGTTGAAAGTAATACAAAAAGGATATAAAGAGCTATTATTGCAGAAAAATGGAGGCAATAATGGATCAAATAGAAGGCATATTAAACTTAATTAAAGACAAGGATTTGGAAAGGCTAGGAAAATTAAGTGAGATAGATAAATGCAATACTAAGTTAGTGGGCAAAATCATATTTAAAGGCTTAATGAAGTTAATATTAATGGGTCAGAAAACAAGCTTAAGAGCATTAGCAATGGTAATAAACAGGTGTGTGATAGATAAAAATGATGACAAAAGTACAGTCACATAAAGTGGCTTGTCGAAAAGGTTAAAAGTTCTGATTATTTTAAGGGAGTATATATTGATCTGATAAACAAAGTTGAAAAATTGTTGCCCAAAAAAACGTCACATGATTTACATAGATTTGATTCAACAATCATAAATTTATCAGGGTATCTTATAAAAGATGGACTAAAGTTAGGTAACCAAAGTAATAAGTCAAAGTAAGTCTGGGATTAAAAGGACAATTGCCAACAAGTATAAGGTTTTGTAAAGGGCAAGAAGAAGGTAGTGAAGACATAGCACTGGTAAGGGCAATCAACGAAGCAAAAGTTAAAAAAGAGGATATTTTGCTATTTGATAGGGGAATCAGAAAGGTTGGAACTTTTGCTGAGTTTGATGAGAAGGAATACAAATTTATAACAAGAGTTGAAACAAGCAGAAAGCATGATGTTGTAAGTAGGAGTAAAGTTATTCAAGGACAACAGCAAGATGGATCAGAAATTTTAGAAGATATAATAGTTAATCTTTATCGCGCACAGGGCAAAATTGCAGAAAAGCATAACTTACGTTTGATAAAAATCAAAAACAAGGCAGGAAATGAAATATGGTTTTTAACTAACTTGTTTACGATGCCTGCTTATGATGTTGCACAGGCGTATAGGCGAAGGTGGGACATAGAAGTATTCTTCAAATTTATAAAGCAAAACCTTGGATATAAACACTTTTTGAGCCATAGCATGAACGGAATGAAAGTATATATTTATATGATTATTATTACAGCCCTGCTGTTTCTCGTTTATAAAATTAAAAACAATTTACATGGATTTAAAATGGCATTATTGCAATTTACACTAGATCTTAATGATTCTTTTATACGCTCAATTGTTTTACTATCAGGAGGTAATTTACATGTTGTCGATCATCTTATATCACGCCATTTTTGATACTTTCAACACTTATGGAGACTGGTGGGGAAGTTCCGCCGGTCTACTCTCCTTGTCATCATACATGAAAATGAAGAGATTATTCTTAAAGCAAAAATTTTAGTTGAAGAATGGTTAGAAACCATTGGACTAAAATTAAAGCCCTCTAAAACAAGAGTTTCTCATACATTAAGAACCATTGACGAAACAAAACCAGGATTTGATTTTCTTGGATTTTCAATAAGACAATATCCAATAAAAGAAAGTAAGAAAGGTTACAAGTAAACCAAGTCGTAATTCTATAAAACAGCATACACTAGCTATTAAACATAAGCTCAGAGAAATGCGTGGAGCACCACAAGAACGGGTGATAAAGGATCTCAATCCAATAAACAGAGGATGGAGTCAATATTACTCCTCGGTAGTTTCATGTAAAATCTTTAGCTCATTGGATAATATTATGCATAGAAAACTCTGAAAGTGGGCAGTTTTTAGGCACCCAAACAAAGGGAGATGCTGGATAAAAAGAAAGTACTTTAAGAAGTATAATAACGAAAACTGGCGCTTTATGACAAGTAACAAGATACGTCTTACTATACACAGCGATCATGTTATTAAACGACATATCAAAGTGCAAAAAACCAGATCCCCATATGATGGTGATTGGGTATATTGGGGTAAATGTCTGAGAAAAATACCAGATAAGCCACTAGGAGTAATAAAATTATTGAGGTTGCAACAAAGTAAATGCGATAATTGTAGACTATGGTTTAAAAGTGATGATACAATAGAAATACATCACAAAGACCGGAATAGACGAAACAATATGATCAAAAACTTATCTTTGTTACATGGACATTGTCACGATGAATTACACAGGAGGTGTGCATGAAAAGCACCAAATTGGAGAGAAGCCGTATGAGGCGCAAAGTCTCACGTACGGTTTTGAAGCTTACTATTACCCACAAATAAAAACATAGTATTGTATTTACTCAAATAATTTAATTTTATTAACCTGAAAGCTTATTGGATTAAAATTATTAAACTAAGAGTTATAATTTTAGCAACTAAAAGCTGTAAATTGCACCATATAAACAGTTATTTCAAGCAAAAGTTATGCCATTAAGAGCTATGCAACAAACATTTATATTTGTGGGTAATAGTAAGGTTTTGAAGTCGAGTGAGGAAGGGCGACCTTCTTCACTTAGACAACAAGTTAGTAATAGCTTTCCCTTGACGTTTATGTAGTCCAAGCTCTATCTGCATAACCATAATGTTACGTGACCAGCCATGCTCAATAGCTTTTTTTACATAAAATAATCTTATTTCATGACTTTCTATTTTTTCCAAAAGAGTGATATTGTGATACCAAGTTAATTGTGCAAGAGGCTCCTGCACAAATTCAACATCAGGATATTCTTCGGCAAACTTACGCATATACTTCAGATTTCTCGTGCTAAAGCCTTTCATTTCTGGAAATGTACTTCTCAAATCCTTACTTAATTGATCAATTACCTTAGCTCCCCAGGCATGTTCTTTTTGGCGTTTTAGGATCTCTGTACCAATATGGTGGTAAAGCAAAATAAGCTTACTATTTACTGCAAGTGCTGCTTTATAACGACTAGTAGCGATATGTTCTTTCAACTGCTCTAAAAATTCTGTATATTCTTTTGCTATAATTTTTGTCATACGGTTCCTTTTAATCCATTATACAATTCCTTTGTCTGTCGAGAAGACAATCTTTCGCTTGCCTGCAACTTTGAAGGGATTCCTTATTTACTTCAAACTCGTCCATCAACTAAAATATATTGACTTTATGTGCAATATTAGCTTTAAACCAGTAAAACAAGCTGCTTAACATATGCGTTTTTTCTATTCTAATTACATTCTTTTTTTATCTTTATGTTGTTTTCTGCTTTTTTCGTTACCTTCAACAAAAGCCCAAACGAATGATACGTCAGTTGTTCCTATACCACAAAGGAAAAAAGAAACAGTTGAGTACACTGTTGTGAAAAAAACAGCACAACCGAGGCAAATTATCGAAATGCAAGAAGAAGTCATTATTAACGAGGGTAAAGAATTCATTCCAGTTCCAAAAAGAAAAAAAAGTGTAGGGAAGAAACTAAGAAGGGATGTTAGAGAGGCAAAAAATGAAATAGGAAACGAAAAAAGCGTTGAGAGTAAAAAGGATGAATTAGTTGTAACAGAAATTATTAACTCTATAAGAGACAAACTTACAAAATGCTGGAGCATTCCTGAAAGCATAGCTTACAAAGAAAATTTTAATATAAAAATTAACTTATTATTATCCAGTCAAGGCGAGATAATTATGGCCGATGTAGCAGACAGTGATTCCTATCGAAATAATCCACTTTTCAGGTCGATAGCAGATAACGCAATGCGTGCAGTATATAAATGTAGCCCATTGACCGGCTTGCCTACTCAGCACCACCACATTTGGCGTGAAGTAACACTAGACTTTATTCTATAGCTAAAGTAATTCCATAATTTAATAAGCCGTCATTCCGCTGCTTGTTAGCGGAATCTATGCTGAGATACCGCGGCGGTATGACGTAGAGAGATTTGAGCAGATTTTCAATCAGGAACAGCCAAAGATCTCTCTGAGATGTCAGTTTCTTTTGTATCTGCAACTTTACCGTTCTGATCGAATGAAATTTGCAGAGACTTACTGCTATACTTCCTTTTTCCTAAGAAGTTAGCTTGTTTAATTTTATATGAGACATAATACCAAACATTGCCATCGAACTTTGATACTAATATTGGTGATCCTAAAGTGTGAACCACTTTTTCTTTATCGTCACCTACTTTTATCTTGCTCCACAATTCAACACTAATGCCAGGAGCTCCATGGTTGTGAATAGTGTGTGTGCAGCTCACTGTAAATAATAAAATAAAAGATATTAATACTCGCATTTCTGTTGATAAATTACTTGAAGCTATAATACACTAATAAATTACCTGACGTCAAATTTCAAAAAGTTAAATTGACTAGTTCTCAATATCACTTAATATAATATTTACTTTAGAAAATAATAGGTGTCTTATGTCATTGTTAGAAGCAGATCCAATATACAAACCTTTTAATTACCCTTGGGCGTATGATGCGTGGCTGCAGCAACAAAGAATCCATTGGATACCTGAGGAAGTTCCGCTTGCTGATGACGTGAAGGATTGGAAAACTAAACTTTCAAACGTAGAGAAAAATCTACTAACTCAGATTTTTAGATTCTTTACTCAAGCGGACATTGAAGTAAATAACTGCTACATGAGGCATTATTCAAATATATTTAAGCCAACAGAAATATGCATGATGCTTGCAAGCTTTTCCAATATGGAAACCATACACATTGCAGCTTATTCTTATCTTTTAGACACAATTGGCATGCCAGAAAGCGAGTATCAAGCATTCTTAAAGTATGATGCTATGAGAAAGAAGTATGAGTACATGCTAGAATTTGAGGAAAGTAAAAAACACGATAAAAAACATGTAGCTAAAACTCTAGCGGTGTTTGGTGCATTTACCGAGGGGTTGCAGTTATTCGCATCGTTTGCAATTTTGCTCAATTTCCAACGCTTTGGAAAAATGAAAGGAATGGGGCAGATAATCGCCTGGTCAGCCCGTGATGAAACTTTGCACACCAATTCAATTATTATGTTATTTAATACATTTATTAAAGAGAATAATGAAATTTGGGACGAAGAATTTAAAGAGGAATTATACTCTGCATGCCGCACTATCGTTGAACTTGAAGATGAATTTATAAAGCTTGCTTTTGATTTCGGAGATGTTGAAGGACTATCCGCAGAAGAAGTGCGCAATTACATACGCTACGTAGCAAACAGACGGTTAATGCAATTAGGTCTTGAGTCCATATATGATGTCAATGATAATCCTATTCCATGGCTCGATGAAATACTAAATGGCGTGGAACATACGAATTTCTTTGAAAATAGAGTAACAGAGTATAGCCGCGCAGCAACTCAAGGCACATGGGAAGAGGCTTTTACTGAAAACGACACGAATAATAAGTGAGTGCTAATTTCACTCTTCTTTGTCATTCCAGCGCGTACTGTACAAGTATTGCAATTTAAGGGCAATTTTCGCCAGAGAAGGGTGTCATCCAAGTAGCTTGATACACAACTGTACGAACGTTGTAATATGATACAATGTTACATAATAAGCGATGTCATTCCAGTGCTTGACACTGGAATGACAAGAAGAGGGCACTGGGATCTGATAGACAATATTCGTGCGGTATGCACTAGAGTAGCAAAAGCAGCTGGTTTTTCATAGTGTTCCACAGCAGTTTAGACAGTTTTGCTTTACTTAACAACTAACTTACCATATATATGTCCATAGGACATTGGTATACAAGAACGTGCTACAACTATTAATCTTACTTGCTGTCATCACTTCAGTTGCATTCTTTGGTCATTTAGTTCCAATGGAAGCAAAAACCTTCTTGTACTCAACGAGCCTGAGTATAAAAGAGGTTTTGCTATTTATAATGCCTTTTATTATTTTTGCGTTAATCTTTAGCAGTGTTAACAATCTTAAGCAGTCAGCTATAAAGTTCATATTGTTACTTATTATAATGATCTTCTTATCGAATCTGGCTTCAAGTTTAATAGCTTATTCGGTTGGGCATTTTATCCTACAAAACACTTATTCAATACAAGATATAAAGTATGAAGAAACAATTGCTCCTTTGTGGTCGTTTAAGCTACCGCTACTCCTTTCTAACTTTCATGCTCTTGCTTGTGGATTTGTGTCCAGCATAGTAGTGTCCATTCTGCTACCCAAGAAAGGCAAAGAGCTCTCGCACAAAATGTTAGATTTAACTCTCTTCATTTTGAAGGCATTTTTGATGCCGATTATTCCAATATTTGTACTTGGGCTTGCTTTAAAAATGCAACATGATCAAGTTTTATCTATAATATTTAAGGATTACTCAATAATTTTCATTATTATAGCATCTGCAACCTACCTTTATGTTTTCCTCTTATATGGAGCAGCAAATTCATTCAAGATCACAAGCTGGATAGCTAGCATAGGCAATATGATACCGGCATTTATTACTGCAATGAGCACAATGTCTAGTAATGCAACTATGCCGCTTACTCTTGAAGGAAGCAAAAAAAATGTAAAGCAACCTGACATAGCATCGTCTGTTATACCAATAACTGCTAGCTTTCATTTAGTAGGTGATTGCTTTTTTATCATAATATTATCAATGATAATTGCCTCCGGTTATTCATTGTGCACAACAGACTATGTAACTTTCCTTCTCTATTTTTTGTTATTTAAATTTGCTATCGTTGCAGTGCCGGCAGGAGGAATTATGGTAATGCTACCTATTCTTGAGAAATATCTCAAATTCTCTCCAGAAATGCTTTCGTTAATCACAGCCTTGTATATAGTGTTTGACCCAATAATCACTTCAGCAAATGTTATGGGTAATGGTGCCTTTACTATGATGTTTACAAAACTCTATGATAAGCTTAAGTAATGTCTATTTTAGCGATTGATACTGTAGGTACTGGTAGTTCAATAGCAATAGTTGATTATGATGGTAATTGTTTTGTAGAGCGCAATTCCGCCAGCAACAATCATGCAGAATCATTTTTTCAAATTCTGAATACTTTGTTTGATAAGCACAATTATAATTATGATAAAATAGATCATTTAGCGGTAGTAGTTGGACCAGGAAGTTTCACTGGAATTAGAGTTGGTATATCAGCAGCACAAGGTATAAATCTTGCTACAAATAAGCCATTATACGGAGTTAATGCGCTGGAAGTTCAAGCTTACACAATATCTTTGCTTTGTACGAATAGCAAAAAAAATATCAGAGCTATAATCAAAAATGCTCAAGGGTTTTATACGCAGTTATTTGATTTCAATTTATTGCCGCTATCTGGTCCAACTGCAGCACGTGACCCTGGATCCAAGTGTCACGCTACAAGCAGTGACTGCATTACACATATGGATTGCAATTTAAATGCTAGCCATGCAGGACTATTGGTTCATTATAGACTGAAGAACAAGCAAAAATTAAATGAAGTTGAGGCTCTATATTTAAATGAGCCTCAGTATATGAAATCATTATAGACTATTCTTTCGCGTACATGCAATGTGGCTAAGCCTGTGCATCTGGTTTACTATCTCTTGAGCTACTTCTTTTATACTCATATCTGAATTTTCTATCTCTATGGCACTCGGTGGTATAAATAAATTGTTAATCCTAAATTGCTCTATCATGCTATTTACATTAGTCACCTTCCTATTTTTTCTTTGCCTTTTTAATGCAATACGCTTTTGTAATGTCGGTAGATCACACCTAAGTACCACAGGAAGGATTTCTGTGTTCATTTTTTTACTAAGCCTTACTATTGAATCATACATCCTCATGTTCTGGTCATTATTTTCCATCAACTCATCAATAAATATGTAATTTTTTGAGTGAATTGGATAATTTTCTATTACCTGAAGCATAATTTGCATAATGCCATATATTCTATCTTGAACTTCTTTAGGTATTTGATCACGTTCAAAGACACCATTGTATATAGAGCAAATTTGAACATTGTTATAGAACTTACTATTTACAATTAATGCGTCTATCATATTGGATAATTCTATTGCTGTGGAAAGTTTACCACTTCCTGGAAGACCAGAGAGATATATGAAAAATCCTGCTGGCTGTTTTTTTGTGTTAATACTTACCATATTATTTTCAATCTTGAAACTTACATTTATAATAACATAAAAATAAAGCTTTAAAACATATGAAATATTATATAGAAAATTATTTTTATAGTTAAGATATTATGTAATTTAGAAACATAAATTCTGTATATAAACTCTATAATAACGATAACTATTTTTAAGCAAGCTACAACACAAAAGTGTTTGGTATTCAGAAAGCAAGACAGAGTGGCATAGACTTATTAGTTTACTACAAGCCTTTTTTTCGTGTATAAATCTTCAGAAGATTCTAACAGAGGATTGTGTTGTTAACAAAGAGCAAAGTAAAAAGGGATCTAGTCTATGCCTATCAGATTTTGTCTTACCTTAAACTGGATGATCATACATATACTCACCTCTCGGTACGTTCTGAAGATCAAAAGTCGTTTTATATTTACCCATTTGGTATATGCTTTGACGAAGTGAATGAAAATTCATTGATGAGAGTATCACTAGATGGAAATGTGATTGAGGGTACAGAATATCAATATAATAAAACTGGCTATATAATTCATGGTTTTGTTTATCAAGCAAGGAAAGATATTCAAGCAATTTTTCACTTGCATACACCTTCTATTGTAGCGGTTTCTTCTCTCAAAGATGGGCTGCTTCCTATAAGTCAATGGGTACTGCACTTTTACAATAAAATCTCTTACCATAATTATAATTCCCTAGCACTTAGCAATACAGAAGGAAAGAGGTTAATAGCTGATCTGAAAGAAAATTTTGTCATGTTAATGCGTAATCATGGATCTATAACGTGTGGTCGGACTATACAAGAAGCAATGTTTTACACGTATCATTTAGAACAAGCGTGCAAAACTCAATGTTTAACGTTAGCAATGAATAGGGAGTTATCAATTCCAAGTGAAGAAATTTGCTCAAAAGCTGTAAAGGATCTCCTATCTTTTGAAAGCAATCTTGGTGAGAGGGATTGGCACGCATGGGTTAGACTAATTAAAAGTAAGTTGTAAGAGGCTTTCGCACTACTATCTGTCATCCAAGTAGGGAGTCATACGCGTCAAGTTAAGAGATTGTGAGCAAATTTAGAGAGGTTAAAGTGGATACTCTAATCCTTCACATTTGTCTTTTAATGAAAATCGTGACCAGGGAATGTTCAAAAAAGCGTGTCAAACCGAAAAAAAAGTAATAAATTGATATAAAAAATGGAGGTTTGACATGAGTCAAAAAAAGGCAAACAAACTTACATCCAGAGCTTGAAACGAAGATTTTGAGCACATTTGCCAGTGGTATGGGCTATAGAGATATAGCGTCACATGTTGAGGAAATTTATGATCACAAAATATCGGCAGCAGAGATATCAAGTATTACTGACAAATTACTACCGGTAATCAATAGACTTCTTGCATAACCATATAACATTGGGAATAGAAACGAAAAAACTTACTTGACAAGCTTTGCCAGTCCTCTTATCATGAAACTGAAGGTATTCAGTTATCTTCATCTGTGCAGATTAAACAGCAAGAAAACAACGTAGTTGGCGTCTTATTTTTAATTTTTTGCACTATGTGCACTCTATGTCTTTATAAAATTTTCGGGTTTTTACCTATATAAGCTGAAACGCGCTTATAAGTCGTTTAAGACAGTATAGTACGCCAATTTGCAGGATTAGAGAGTGAACACTAATTACCACGGGGTTTCTTTTGCCTTTTTTTCTGCTTAGTAAATTTCTTAAACATTTAAGCTAAGGTTAGTTGCACTTAAAAGCAGCTAAATTGCAGCATTTAAGACTTAAAAAACGCCAATACAGAAAATAGACAGTGACTAGGATTTCTTTTGCCTTTTTTTCCACTTGGTAAATTTCTTAATGTTTATAGCTAAAAGAGCCCAAGAGAGGTCAGTGCTCCTTTTTTTGTCATCTCAGCACCTTCTTCTGTCATCCCAGTGCGTGACACTGGGATCTAGCCTTTATTATTTGGTTGAAATTAAGTCTTCTGGATCCCAGTGTCAGCTACTTTCATAACATCATCATAAAGTAAAATGAGATCCCAGTGTCACGCACTGGGATGACAGGGGAAGGTATTAGGATGACACCGTCATAAGGTGAACCAGTGCTCCTTTTTTTGTCATCCCAGTGCGTGACACTGGGATCTAGGAAACTTAACTGCAAGTAATGCATTGGGTTTTGTGAATATGGGTTTTGCGTTATAGAATGAAACACTTTTGGTGAATTTGTAAAGAGAACTAGATCCCAGTGTCAAGCACTGGAATGACAAGAAGAGGGTACTTGGATAAGAGGCATTGCCCTTCTGGTAGGCCCAAATCACAATGTTCGTACAGTTATGCGTCACACGCTGGAATGACAACGTAAGGTAAATTTTTCAACATCCCAAAATTACAGAATTTAGTCTGTTTAATTAAGTGTGAACTGTTACACGAAAATTTTGTAAACAGATTAATATGCCCTGTTTTTGCTATTCATCTAAAAATGGAACCATAGAGTACGTTGATAAGCATAAGCAAATTTTAATGCAAAAATTACTATCAGAAAATAGATTATGCAAGAGGTCTAATTATTCTGCCGCAATTTTGCTCTATCACACTTGCCACATTTAATATTCCAGCTTCGTCATAATAATTTCCAATCACTTGCAAGGCAAGTGGTAAACCCTCATTGGAAAGCCCAACAGGAACAGAAATAGCAGGCAATCCTGCCAGACTTGCTGGCACGGTAAACACATCATTGATGCACATAATTAGCGGATCTGGCTTTTCATTTAAGCCAAAAGCTTCTGTTGGAGCAGATGGCACAAGTATGTAATCTATTTTTTCAAACGCTTTTATAAAATCATTTCTGATTAATGCCCTAATGCACTGCGCTTTTTCGTAATATTCATTATAATGACCTGAAGAAAGCGCATAAGCGCCAATTAAAATTCTTCTTTTCACCTCTTTACCAAAACCTTCTGCTCTTGTTAGTGAATACATTTCTTCAAGGGTATCAGCATCAACCCTTAATCCATAACGCACACCATCGTAACGAGCAAGATTGGATGAAGTTTCAGCAGAACAGATTAAATAATAGACTGGTATTGCATATTTAGTATGTGGCAGAGTGATGTCAACAACTTCAGCGCCATTTTCTTTTAAATAGGAAGCAACTCTTTCCCAATTATGAACTATTTCCTCTGAAATTCCATCCATCCTATATTCTTTTGGTATACCAATACACTTACCCTTAACATCACCATTTATAAAGCTAGAAAATTTAGGCACTGGCTTTTCGCTCGATATTGAATCTTTTTTATCATAGCCACAAATTGCTTCCAGCATTAATGCTGAATCAGAGACAGAACGAGTAATGACTCCTGCTTGATCCAGAGAACTCGCAAATGCAATCATACCAAAACGCGAGCATCTTCCATAAGTTGGCTTTATTCCAACTACTCCACAATAAGCTGCTGGTTGGCGTACAGATCCACCGGTGTCGCTCCCTAACGCTCCAGCGCATAAAAATCCAGCAACCGATGCTGCAGATCCACCAGATGATCCACCAGGAACAACTTTTTCCCCATCACTTTCTCTAATCCAAACATTTTCAACAGGGCCAAAATAGCTGTTTGTGTTCGCAGAACCCATAGCAAATTCATCCATATTAAGCTTACCGAGCATGGCTGCTCCACTTTTTAAAAGCAAGTCAGACACCGTAGATTCGTAAGTCGGAACGAAATTTTCCAGCATTTTTGAGCATGCTGTTGTTTTTATTCCTTTTGTACAGAATAGATCTTTGATGCCAACTGGTATACCCATGAGCGGCGAGATTAAATCATCCTTTTGCCTAGAGAAATGTTTATCTGCAGCTTTAGCAGCTTTCATTGCTATCTCTGGGGTTTTTGTTATAAATGCATTTAATTTCTCATTTTCAACCGCACTGATGTGCGCCTCCACGAGTTCAACAGCGGAAAAACTCCTTTTTTTGAGCCCGTTATGCATTTGTGTAATACTTAACTTTTTTAGTTCATTCATCAATATTTAATTTTTAGCAAGACGTTAATTATAACATGGCACGATAAAAAATCCATACATTTATAGTTACAGCTAGAAATATAGCTAAGAACCTGTACATAATCTCAAGAAAGGAATAAACTAAGAGATAATGTATATAAATTAGGATATATGAGGAGTTTATACCCAAGTAACATAAGTCGGGAAAGATTTGAGATTATTTTACCAGATCTAGAGTCCTGTAGAAAAAAAACAAAACCAAGAAAACTTGATTTGTATAATGTATTTTGTGGAGTGTTATACGTCCTGAAAAGCGGTTGTCAGTGGAGGATGCTACCAAAAGAGTTTCCAAAATGGCGCAATTGTTATGATTATTTTAAAAAATGGAGTGAAAAACCAAACGGAAGTAAAGAAAGTGTTTTGGAGCGCGTGTTAAAAAAATATAGTTGCGACAAAACAATGGTCGGAAACAGCTTTTGCATAATTGATGCTCAGAGTGTAAAGAACGCAGATACTGCTGAAGAAAAAGGCTATGACGCTGGTAAAAAAATCTCAGGGCCATATCGCAGTTGATATTCAAGGTTTACCACATGCAATTTATGTAACAACTGCAGGAACAACTGACCGCAGCAGTGCTGTGAGAATGGTCAACAATGCAAAAGAAAACCTTTCTGGAGTTAAAAATATACTGGTTGATGCGGGCTATATAGGAGAGAATTTTGCAACTCAAATAAAAGATATTATTGGTGCAACTGTTGAAGTAATAAGGCGAAGTGAATTGCATTCCTTTGCTGTATTGCCAAAAAGATGGGTTGTTGAGAAATCTTTTACTTGGTTAGAAAAATGTAGAAGATTGTGGAAAAATTGTGAGCGAAAACTCAATACTAGCCTACAAATAGTCGTTCTGGCTTTCACTGCTTTGCTTCTGAAAAGATTATGAACAGGCTCTTACAAAGTATACAAAAAACGTTTACAATCAACGTTCAACGTGATAAATTAAAGACGGTTTATTCCTCGGTAGCTCAGTGGTAGAGCAGTTGGCTGTTAACCAATTGGTCGCTGGTTCGAATCCGGCCCGGGGAGCTCTTCTCTGTAAAATTCTAGTGTTAATCTTATATGGGCATTAAATCAGTTGTTTTATGTATACTAGATGGCTGGGGAAATGGAGTAGAAAGCAGTAAATATAATGCTATTAGCAACGCAAATCCACCCTGTTGGCAATATATTAGCTCTAATTATCCAAAATGCAGTTTATCCGCCTGTGGAGCTGATGTTGGGTTACCTGGTGGTCAAATAGGTAATTCAGAAGTTGGCCATATGAATATTGGCAGTGGTAGAGTAGTAATGCAAAGCCTTCAGCGCATTAATCAAGAGATTGGAACAATAGAAAACAATGTAAATCTACAAAGTTTTATTAGTAATCTAAAAAGTAAGAACGGAGTATGCCATATAATGGGATTAGTGTCAGATGGCGGTGTTCATTCGCATCAAAAGCATATTTCGACTTTAGCAAATAAAATATCACAGCATGGAATCAAAGTGGTGATACATGCATTTTTAGATGGCAGAGACACATTACCAAATTCAGGAAAAAAATGCATTCAAGAATTTATAAAGAGTATAAAGGGAAATGACATAAGAATTGCTACTGTTTCTGGGCGTTACTATGCTATGGACCGTGATAACAGGTGGGAGAGAACAATTGAAGCTTATGAGGCTATCGCATTTGCAAAGGCACCTCGTCATGATAATGCAGTATCGTTGATTGATGAAAATTATCAAAATAACATAACTGATGAGTTTGTCAGGCCCGCAGTAATAGGTGACTATCAAGGTATAAAACCAGAAGATGGAGTGCTGTTGGCTAACTTTCGTGCTGATCGAATGATACAATTAGCAAGTATTTTGCTTAGTAAAACAAACCATACTGAAATAGCAAAACTCTCTTCAATTCTAAGCATGATGAAATATAAAGAAGATCTCAAAATTCCTTATATTTTTCCTCCTATATCTTTTGCTAACACTTTAGGACAAACAATAGAAGACAATAAATTGCAACAATTACGCATCGCCGAAACCGAAAAATACGCTCATGTGACTTTCTTTTTCAATTGTGGGAAAGAAGAACCTTTCTCTGGTGAAGAAAGAATACTCATTCCCTCACCACAAGTTCAAACTTATGATTTGCAGCCCGAAATGTCAGCCTTCAAGCTCACAGAAAAGCTTGTAGAAAAAATTCACTCCCAAGAATTCGCACTGATAGTTGTAAATTATGCTAATCCTGATATGGTAGGGCATACAGGTAATATAAAAGCAGCTGAAAAAGCTGTGCTAGCTGTAGATGATTGTCTTGCGAAAGTGCTGAGTGCTGTTAAAAAGTCAAGCAACACCGCATTAATTGTTACTGCAGACCATGGTAATGTGGAATGTATGTTCGATGAAGAAAATAATACACCTCATACAGCACACACTCTAAATAAAGTGCCATTTATTGTGTCTTGCGATAATCTAAAACTAAGAGACGGAAGATTATCTGATATTGCCCCTACTATTTTACAGCTACTTGGAATTAAGAAACCTGATGAAATGACAGGTAGTTCGTTGATTTCTTGCATTACCCTCTGTCATTCCAGCTAGACGCGCTGGCAAATAGATGTGTTTTAACTTAACCCAACTTTTAAATTTTTCGCTGTTAGTACTAATGATTCATCAAAGAAGCCGTCAATATCACCAATATTACCTATACTTTTTGTACTGATAGATTGGTCAATTCTTTTAACTAGATTAGATAAAACTTTATTAGGGCCAATTTCAACAAATTTGTTAATGCCACGGCTTGCCATATACAAAACCATTTCTCTCCATCTCACTCTGCTTATAATTTGCTTAGCAAGCAAAGTTTTTATAACTTTGGGATCACTCTCCTCTTTAGCTGTAACATTTGATATCAAAGGAACTATAGGACGGGTTATTTTAATACCCTCCAAAAATTCCAAAACTTTTTCATCAGCAGGTTTCATAAGAGATGAGTGAAAAGGTCCACTAACCTGTAACTTAACTAATCTCTTGATGTTCAAGTTCTTGAGCAAATCGGGTAATATTTCAAGACCCTCTCTAGTACCACTTATAACTATTTGCCCACCACCGTTATCATTTGCAATTTCACAAACTCTATCAATCTGGACTGATTTTAAAACATCTTCCACTTCGTTTAGCTCCGCTCCAAGCAATGCAACCATTCCCCCTTCACATTTCAAAGAAGCTTCATGCATTGCTTCGCTGCGAACTTTCAGCAGCTTGATTGCAGACTCAAGAGTCAATGCCCCTGCAGCACATAGCGCTGTATATTCACCGACTGAATGTCCACAAACATATTTAATTCCATAATTAGAAAAAAGAGATTCACCAAACACATGCTCGATAACACGTAGCGTCGCGATTGACACTGCCATTATAGCTGGTTGAGCATTCTCTGTAATAGTTAATTCTTCAATATAACCATTGAAAATTAAATTAGATAACTTTCTATTCAGTACGCTATCTACTTCATCAAATACTTGTTTAGCAACAGAAAATTCACTATATAAACTTTTTCCCATTCCTACAAATTGAGAGCCCTGACCAGGGAAAGCGAAAATCATGATAACTATTATTCATTACTTATTAAATATACTACTTTATTTATTTTTTGTCAATATTTTAGAATAATGATTGACTTAGTGAATTAAGTTCACTAGAATATTAACTGACTAAAAGTTTATAAGCAACAATGGCAGAAATTGATTATCATAAGGTTACTATAGTCATGACAGATGGTCAAGAGTTTGAAACTCGTTCCACTTATGGAAAGGAAGGTGATAAGATAAAACTTGATAGAGATCCCCTCACTCACCCTGCATGGACTGGAAGTTTAACAAGCGGGTCAGCAAGTAAAACTAGCAAATTAGCTAAGTTTAACGATAAATATGGAAGCATTTTCTAATTTTCCTCCTCTTTAAGTTTTAGAGGGTTTACTGAAGCATGCATAAATACAAAAATATAGGCTATGTTGCTTCTCAATCACCAAAATCGCAGGAAGTATCTAAACTATTAAAGAAACTTAATTTTATCAATATAACAGAAGAAAATAAGTCCGAAATCGATCTATTGATAGTTGTTGGTGGTGATGGCTTTATGCTACGCACCTTGCATAATTACGTTATAGAAAACAAAAACACACACGTATACGGAGTAAACACTGGCAATGTTGGGTTTTTGATGAATAAATGCTTTAGCCGCAGTGAAGATTTAATTGATCATATAGAGCACGCAACTTCAACTCAGTTAACTTTACTAAAAATGGAGGCAGCAGACATAAATGGCAAGAGGTATCACTACATAGCGGTAAACGAAGTATATGTCTTTAGAAAAGCAAATCAAATAGTAGAAATGAATATTACTATTAATAATAAACTAAAAGTAGAAAAATTTAGAGGGGACGGAGTAATATTATCTACTCCCACAGGCAGCACTGCATATAACTTCTCTGCCGGCGGTCCAATTTTACCACTAAATTCAAATTTACTTGCATTGACCTCTATCAATAGCTATTACCCAAGGCATTGGAATGGAGCGTTAATATCAAACGATACAATCGTACAAATTGACATTAACGACACAAAAAACCGTCCAGCACTTGTAGTATCAGATTACAAAGAATTTCATGATATATCACAGATAAAAATACAAAAAGACCATGAGAACACAATCACTTTGCTTTTTGACAAAGATTACCCTCTGAATGAAAGAATCTTTGATAGGCAATTTCTATACTAATAATTATCCGTAAACTGGTATTTACTACATCTTAATAACTATAGCGTAATTAACCAGCATAGTAATTAATTTTGGAGGATAAATATGCCAGGAACACAAGATCAAGATACAGTAAAAATACTTTCTTATATACCAATAGGTGAAGATGGCAAAAAAGCTCCATCATCGCCTGGAGAAGGAGAAAATCCTATCTCAAGTGTAATGAATGCAGCACCACTGATTCCGCCAAAAAATCAAGCTTTACTTAGTCCTAATACTACAGTACCACCACCCCTTTTTCCACCACAAACAAGAGATGAGATTTATGTTGATGTGCCACAAATGCTAGCAAGTTCAGATTTAGGAGGATTATCTGATAATGGATCAGAAGAACATGCCTATGCAGAGTTGAATTTACCTCTTTCAGAAGAATCAGTCCACGGTGGATCAGGAGAACCTATTTATGCAGTTATAAATCCGAGTAATAAAACTCCCAAAGAGAGTTGGGATAGTGGAATAAGCTATGGAATGAAAAGATCAGTTTCACAAGGAACGGAATTTAGTGACCCTTGGGATAGGGAAAAAAGTGAGAAAGATATGTTAGAAAAATTCAATAATAGTTTAACTCCTTCTCTACTTGAAAGTGATGATACCGATAGTGAAATGGATTCAGAAATTCCTTTAATCAGCCCAAGCAAGAAAACAAACAGATTCTTGCCAAGAGCAAAATATGCCTTGCAGCAGAAGGGTTTTGTAATTTTTGGTGCAAGTGCTATTATACTCAGCACATCTGCAGCTTTAGTATATTTACAAGATGAAGCAAAATTTATTGCATTTTTTACAAACAGCCCAAAATATATCACTATACCAGTTATCGCACTTGCTGCATTGCTTGCAATTAGTCCAATATTTTGTGCAATAAAACAATTTAGAAATACTAAAGAATATTCCATTCAAAAAAAAGGTGCGGATGAAATTTTAGCTGAGGTGTTGGAGCGTCAGCCAGAAGATAAAGCTATAAAATCTGTAAGACTGGAATATAGCAATGGCACTCATTCAAATTTTGTACTTAATGCTTGGGAAGCTAAACAAGGCTTCATTAATATTGACGAAAAAGTAATTACTAGAACTAATAAAATAGAATCAGTAATTAACAATAGGCCACTATTTACTGCATTACTGACCGGTGTAGTTGCTGCAAATATAGCACTTCCTTTATTGCTGTACGCGGAAGGCGGTGTTAATAACGTACAAAAATTTTACCAAAACCCTTTGATTAATAACATAGGGTTATCATTACTTATAGGTTCTGGTATACTTGCGTTATTAAGTATATGTCTTGGTGTACATTACTATAGAAAAACAAATTGCACTAATCTTATATATTCGCAGGAAGAGATTGGTCCTAAAAAGGTTAATGAAGAATTAATCGAGGAAATAAAACGAGAAAGAACAAATGTTCTTGAGGAAAACCACGGTAAAGACGCTAAACGCAGCAGCTTAACGCTTGAGCAAGTTGTGGTCCAATCTCATAATTGTAAGGATGTTGTTTATAGTGTCGGTTAATAAAATGCACAACGTAAAACACAATGCCTTATGCTCTTTCTTCGTCATCCCGGCGCGCGACGCTGGTTCACTTTATAATGACAGTGCCATTCCATCTGTCATCCGAGTAGCAGGCACTGGTTCCTTTATGACGGCAGTGCCCAAAGGTGTCATCCCAGCGCCCCTGTGATGTCATCCCAGTGCCCAGACACTGGGATCCAGGAAACTTAACTTTACACCAGGTAATAAGAATTGGATTCCAGCGTCACGCGCTGGAATGACAGCAGTCCTACATCATATCGTCACGGTATCTCTTGGCATAGATCCCGCTAACACGTAGCGGGATGACGGTTGTCGTTTAGCCATAAATATTTAAGAAATTTACCAAATGAAAAAAAAGGCAAAAGAAGCCCCGTGGTGGTTGGCTATTTACTATGTACTAAAATATCGGCGTTTTTTTATTCTAAACGCTTGATTAAGAGCGATTTAGCTGCTTTTAACTTGCAACTAACCTACACCGCAAGTGTTTAAGAAATTTACTAAGCAGGAAAAAAGGCAAAGAAACCCCGTAGTAGCTAGCATTCAAATTCTCCCTTGTCAATTTGACGTTTTTTGCTGTCTTAAACGCTTTGTAAGCGCGTTTCGGCTTATATAGGTAAAAACCTAAAAATTTTTAAAGACATGCGATGCACGTAGTGCGAAAAATTAAACATGAGACGCCAAATACCCTAAGTTTTTTGTCATTAACCTGCACAGATTGCGAAGATAAATAAATAGCTTCACTATCATAATAAGGGCGCTGGCGAAGGGTGTCAAGCAAGTTTTTCTTTCCCGTGAATTCCTTTTGAAGTCGAGTATTGAAAATTGACTGGAGAGTTGTGGATTATTTTGTATATGTCATAACAAGCCATGGCACTCTCAGCAAAACCACTTAATATTAACTTTAGTTTGCCTGAATAAGTAGCTATATCTCCGATTGCATATATTCTATCTCTACTGGTTCTAAGTGTAGCTGGGTCGACAATTATGCGGCCATGTTCTAACTCTATACCCCAACTGTTTATTGGACCAAGATTCATTGACAGTCCAAAAAATGGCAGCAAAAAATCAGCGGATATTTCTTTTTCTTCCTTAGAGGCAATGTTTTTTACTATCACTGCGCTCAACTGCCCATTACCTCCTGCTAGTTCGTGTAATTGATATGGCACTACCAGTTCTATCTTTCCATCATTTTCAAGTGATTCTAATTTATTTCTAGTTTCAGGAGTGCAGCGAAATTTCTTTCTTCTATGTATCACATAAATTTTCTTTGCAACTTTAGAAAGTTCTACAGTCCAATCAGCTGCAGAATCACCCCCCCCTGCAATGACTATAGTTTTGTCCTGAAAATCAGAAATTTTATTTACACTGTAAAATACAGATTTATTTTCATATTCTAATATACCACTTAAGGGTGGACGGTTAGGTTCAAACATTCCGTTACCTGCAGCAATGATAATGGCTTTGCATTTTACCTCTGTACCTATGTTTGTTATGACAGTAAAGTTTTCACCTCCGTTATTCGAAATCTTTTCCACTTTTTGACTTAAATGGTAAACAGGCTCAAATGGTGAAGCTTGCTTCATTAGTCGCTCAATTAATTTTTGGGCAGTAATTACAGGATAACCAGGTATATCATATATTGGCTTTTCTGGGTAAAGAGCTGTGCATTGTCCTCCTGCTTGATCCAAAACATCTATTATATGACATCTCATATCAAGCATTCCCGCTTGAAAAGCAGTGAATATTCCAACAGGCCCTGCACCTATTATTACTATATTGGTTTTCATATTCAGATGGTAATCTATTTATAGATATTAGCTTTCTTCGCTAATAAGGTCAATTTACAAAGGGATGTATTTTTAAAAGATGTGGCTAGATTAGATAAGATTTCCAGCGTTATGAACCACATAGTCCAAATAAGCTCTAAAAATCAGCTAGCATAGCGAGATGCTGTGCGGACGGAATGGGATTCGAACCCATGGTACGCTCATCACGTACGTCAGTTTTCAAGACTGGTGCCTTAAACCGCTCGGCCATCCGTCCATTTCTTTTCTATCACAACATTTTATTTTAAGCAATCTATAAAAGCTTTACTTGCCCACGCAAAAGTTGCTAAACACACTACCCAATATTTCCTCAACATTAATAATTCCAATCACCGCACCAAGTTCAAATGCAGCGAGCCTCAAATCTTCAGATATTAACTCAATTGGATTATCGATATTAAAATGTTGTAAATGTTCCAGTGCTTTCTGCATGTGACTCCTATGTCTTTGCCGAGTAATCACAGGAGTGTCTCTATCATGCCCAAATTTCTCCTCTGCCTTCTTTTTTATGAGAGAGATCAACTTGTTTGTACCTATTCCCTTTAAAATAGAAATGGGTAAAAGATCTATGCCATTAATTTTTATATTGTGATTATTGATAACATCGTCAGCTTTGCTCAGAACATAAATGGTGTCATTTTGGTCTGATGTCATGCAAGTAGCTGACACTGGAATCCAGCTTATCTCATCATGAACATTGTTTTCAGTACATGTTTCTAGAATCCATTGTCTATTGCATAATTTGCAAGTATTTTTATATCTGGATCCCAGTGTCACGCACTGGGATGACACCGTTTGTTGATTACAATATTTGCATAGTTGTGTGTCAAGCACTGGTACAACGGATGGTATATTGCCTGTGGCTTGATAATTGACATCGTGTCGTTGTTCAAAAGGAAACAGTTCTATTCTTAAATCAGCTTCAAAAGACCTCTTTTTCGCTCGACTTATGCCTTCTGATTCTATCGGGTCTGAACTCTCACGAATTCCAGCAGTATCAGAGAGAATGATTGGGTATCCGCCAATGTCAATATGAGCTTCAAGCACGTCTCTTGTTGTGCCTGCATATTCAGAAACAATAGCAATATCACGCTTGGCTAAGAAATTAAACAGAGTTGATTTACCGACATTTGGTTCACCAGTTATTACAATATGTAAACCCTCACGCAACCTTTCGCCCCGTCTATTATCATTTAAATGCTCTTGTATCAACTGCACGAGAGATTGCACTTCATTATTAATTTTTTCCAATTCACTTTTTTCTGCCCAAATGTCCTCTGGAAAGTCTATATATGCTTCGATTTTGGATTGTATCGTTATTAATCTTTGCCTCCAATTGCTGTATAGTCTCTCCAATTCTCCAGATATCTGCTTAATCGCTTGTTTAGCTTGCATTTTCGTTTCAGCATCAATTAAGTCTGCAATCCCTTCTATTTGCGTTAAGTCAAATTTACCATTTAGAAAAGCCCTAAGTGAGAATTCTCCAGGCCTGGCCATAACGAAAATTTTTGATAATTCCTCCAAGATGATTTTTATGACTGCCTTGCTTCCATGCACTTGTAACTCTATAACGTCCTCGCCAGTGAAACTGTTTGGAGCAGGGAAATAGATGATTATTCCATTATCTATTAATTGACTGGAATCATCATATAGATCAACTAAAGTAGCAAATCTTGGTTTAATTTCTTTCTTAATATGAAAATGATTTAAAGCTTTAAGCGCATAGTTGCCTGAAATTCTAATTACTGCAACTCCTGACTTACCAAATACGGTCGATAAAGCAAAAATAGTTTCATTTGTGTTTGTCATTATTTATATAAACTACTTAGCAATATTACACTTAAGAAACCAAAATACCTAATTTGAAAATATTCAAAATTTTTATCTATCTTGCTAGTTTATATTAATGCAGTACTATCATACTAGTGAATGTATTATATAGAAAAGCTGTAAAAGTCACCCAGGTAAAAATATTTATTTTGAAAACTGATAATATGATTTATAATGACTGACACAAGTTTTAAATATTTTATGCTCAAGAAATTAGCTTGGTACTGGTCTTTTGTAGAGTTAATTAAAGGGTTTGTTATTACATTAAAATATATGTTTAAGCCAAAGGTTACTTTGAGGTATCCTATGGAGAAGGGCCCTTTAAGTCCAAGGTTTCGTGGTGAGCATGCGTTACGTAGGTATCCAAACGGTGAAGAACGATGCATAGCTTGTAAATTATGCGAAGTTATCTGCCCTGCTCAAGCAATAGTTATTGAAGCAGAGGAAAGAGAAGACGGTAGTCGTCGCACCACACGCTATGATATTGACATGACAAAATGCATATACTGCGGGCTTTGCCAAGAGGCATGTCCAGTTGATGCAATTGTGGAGGGTCCTAACTTTGAATTTGCTACTGAAACAAGAGAGGAGCTAATGTACAATAAAGAAAAGTTATTGCGTAATGGTGAAGTTTGGGAAGACGCAATTGCACTCAGGTTAAAAAAGAATAGGCCGTATTACTGATGTTAAAAATTTATAGCTTTCAAATCATTCCTTTGTTACCCAGGTGCTTTTTTTCTGTCATTTCAGTGTTCCTTTTTTTGTCATCCCAGTGTGTGACACTGGGATCCAGGTATAAAAATATTTGCAAATTGTGCAATGGACAACAGATTTTAGAAGCATACGTTAAACTAATTTCCATTATAAAAATAAGATGGATCCCAGTGTCACGCACTGGGATGACATCATAGGGGATGACAAGGATAGGGTTACTTGGATGACAAAAGGGTCGATAAATGATTAAAGTTACTTTTTCAACCGAACAAAAAGTAAAAGAATACAGTGGTAAAGTCACTGGCTTTGATATATTACAACCGGATACTTTGAAAGAAGCAGTTGCATTGAAAGTAAATGGTGAGTTATATGATCTCTCACGTGAAATTGAATCTGATACAGAGATAGAGGTAATACAACTGAGTGACGAAGCGGGTTTAGATATAATAAGGCATGATGCTGCTCATATAATGGCGCAGGCAGTGAAAGAGCTATTTCCTAATACTCAGATTACTATCGGCCCAACAATTCAGGACGGTTTTTACTATGATTTTGCTACAGATCTTACCTTCACTACGGACGATCTTACCGCAATAGAAAAGAAAATGAAAGAGATTGTAAAAAGTAATCACAGATTTGTTCGAGAGGTTTGGACTCGCAAACAGGCAATTGATTTCTTTAGTGGTATAGGCGAAAAATATAAGGTTGATATTATCTCATCCATACCAGAGGATGAAAACCTAACTGTTTATAGACAAGGCGATTTTGTAGACCTATGCCGTGGTCCGCACTCACCATCAACCGGCAGAGTTAAAGCGTTTAAACTTATGAAAGTAGCGGGTGCATACTGGCGAGGTAATGCAAAGGGCCCAATGTTGCAGCGAATATATGGCACAGCATGGAGAAATCAGGATGAATTAAACGCTTATCTTGAGTGTCTCAAAGAAGCAGAGAAACGCGATCACCGCAAAATTGCTAAGGATATGGACTTATTTCACATTCAAGAGGAAGCTGTCGGGCAGGTTTTTTGGCATGAACAAGGATATATTTTATATAATGTTCTTGAGTCTTACATCAGAAAGAAGTTGATAAATAATGGCTATTTTGAGGTAAAAACCCCTATTTTAGTAGGCAAAGAGCTGTGGGAAAGATCTGGACATTGGGATAAGTTTCGTGAAAATATGTTTACTGTTGACGAGTCTGAAAGCAAAAAGCTAGCAATAAAACCCATGAGTTGCCCCTGTCATGTGCAGATTTTTAATTCTCACACCAGAAGCTATCGTGATTTACCGATACGTATGGCAGAGTTTGGCACATGCCATAGAAATGAAAGCTCAGGCTCATTGCACGGACTGATGCGAGTGCGTGGTTTTACGCAAGACGATGCACACATTTTTTGTATGGAAGAACAAGTAAATTCTGAAACTGTAAAGTTTTGTGACCTTTTAAAAGAAGTATATTCAGAGCTTGGATTCAATGAAATTTCTGTGAAATTTTCAGACCGTCCAGATATTAGAGCAGGTAATGATGAAGTGTGGGATAGAGCTGAAAAAGCGCTGCTTGAAGCCGTTAAAGAAGCGGGCTTGAGTTATAAACTTAACCCTGGTGAAGGTGCATTTTATGGTCCAAAGTTAGAGTTTGTTTTGAAAGACGCAATAGGCAGAAATTGGCAATGTGGAACATTACAAGTTGATTTCATTTTACCAGAACGTCTGGGAGCTTTTTATATAGGGGCAGATGGGCACAAGCATCACCCTGTCATGTTACATAGGGCAATTCTTGGAACTTTTGAACGTTTTATTGGAATTTTGATAGAAAATTATGCAGGAAAATTTCCAGTTTGGCTTGCTCCAACGCAACTTGCTATTCTGACCATTACAAATGAAGCTGACGGTTACGCCACAGAAATTAGCAATATTTTAAAAGAACAAGGTGTGAGAGTCAAGACTGATTTGACCAATGAAAAAATTAGTTATAAGATACGTTTGCATAGTTCAAACAAGGTTCCTATATTGTGGATTGTAGGCAAAAATGAAGTTACAAGTAAAACTGTGTCAGTGAGAAATTTAGGATCGGAAAGACAGGAGTCTTTTTCTTTGGAGAAGGCTATTGAATTGTTGTTAAAAAGTATTAATTTGAATTAAGGGAGTTAAAGTTTGCAAGTCAAAAAGAACAATAAAAACAGAATTAATGGATTCATCACAGCTAAGGAGGTGCGCTTAGTTGATCATAGTGGTGAAATGGTCGGAATCGTGCCAATAGAACGAGCTTTGGAACTTGCACAGGGTGTTGGTTTAGACTTGGTAGAAATTGCACCTGATTCAACCCCTCCAGTATGTAAAATTCTGGATTATAGCAAACAAAAGTATGATATAAAAAAGAAAGCAAGTGAAGCAAAAAAGAAACAAAAAACATTAACTATAAAAGAAATTAAACTGGGTCCTAATATTGGTGATCACGATTACGGAACAAAATTGCGTCAAGCAAGAGACCTACTTGCCCACGGACATAAAATCAAAGTTACAATGAGATTTAAGGGCAGAGAGCTTATAAACACTGAAGTTGGACTGCAAAAATTAGAACGGCTAATTAGAGACACTGAAGATATTGCAAAGGTAGAATTGGCACCTAAAAGAGAAGGGAATCAATATTTTTTAGCTCTGGTTGCTAAGTAGCAAAACGGCTTAAGAAGTATAAGTAGAGTTAAATTATCGCTCTCTCTTTGATAACATGGCGAAAATGTCTTATTAATCCTTGAATCGGCCAAGCTGCAGCATCGCCAAGCGCGCAAATTGTATGTCCTTCTATTTGAGCCGTAAGGTCAAGCAGTTTATCTATTTCATTAGGCTTAATATCTCCTGCCACCATCCTCCTCATAATCCTCCACATCCATCCAGTACCTTCACGGCATGGTGTGCATTGCCCACAGGACTCATGCATATAAAAGTGTGATAACCTCTCTATTGCAGCTATTATATCAGTTGATTTATCCATCACTATTACAGCAGCAGTACCAAGCCCTGATTGTGCAGCTTTTAATGAATCAAAATCCATTTCAATAGTATCACACATAGATTTTGGAATTAATGGCACTGAAGACCCACCAGGTATCACAGCAAGTAAATTATCCCAACCTCCTCGCACTCCACCTGCGTATTTTTCAATTAATTCACGTAGTGGAATTCCGAGCTCTTCTTCAACATTACACGGGTTGTTTACGTGCCCTGAAATGCAAAAGATCTTAGTGCCAGTATTATTTGGTTTACCAAGAGATGCAAACCATTCTCCTCCGCGATTTAGAATATCTGGAACCATGGCTATAGTTTCAACGTTGTTTATTGTGGTTGGGCAGCCAAAAAGTCCAACACCTGCGGGAAATGGAGGTTTCATGCGAGGAAAGCCCTTTTTTCCTTCAATTGATTCGAGTTGAGCTGTTTCTTCCCCACATATGTAAGCTCCTGCACCCCTATGGATAAACACATCAAGATCATAGCCTGATTTGCAGGCATTTTTTCCAATTAAGTTTTCTTTATAGGCTTCCTCAAGTGCCTTTTTTAGAACTAAATATTCATTATAAAATTCACCCCTGATATAAATATACGCAGCTGATGCGCTGATCGCTCTGCCAGCTAGAAGAATCCCCTCAAGTAGCTTGTGTGGCTCATATCGTAATATGTCTCTGTCTTTACATGTACCAGGTTCTGACTCATCTGCATTGACTACCAAATATGCTTTTGTAGGATTTTTAGGCATAAAGCTCCACTTAAGGCCGGTGGAAAATCCTGCACCTCCTCGACCTCTCAGGCCAGATTTCTTTACTTCATCAATGATTTTTTCTGATCCTAAATCCAGTAATTCTTTTGTTTTTTGCCAGCTACCACGTTTTTTTGCACCCTCAAGCAGGGGAGTTTCTTTACCATTTAGGTTGGTGAATATTTTGTCTTGTTCTTTTAGCATGTTTTTCAAAATTTGTGAGTGAAGGAGTAACACTAAAAAAGAACTCCTCTCACGCTTGCTTGTCAATTTGACAAAATTAGCGATATAGAATGCGTTTTATCAATCTTCACTCACGTAAGGATACACACCCAGTTGAGAACTTACAAGAAAAATTAAAGCAAATTTGTAGAATAAAATAGAATTGAGTCAATAAAAGATTTTTTGTCGTTACTAATTTCAATCAAGTTTTCTAATTTTTATAGCTTCCTTCAATCTTACTTTGCTTAACTTAAAATTCTGCCTATCTTCGAATTTGCCATCTACGCTCCTTCATATGCAACAAAGCCGAAGATACTTTAAACAATAAAACATAGCTTATTGAAGATACCGAAGCTATGGAGCGAGCAACTGCAACTACTACAACTAAATCAACAAATCTTACAATAGGAGGAACTATGAAAACGTCAAAACTGACTGGTGAATTAGTATGTGATATATATGAATTAACAAATAAAGATAGAAAGAATATTCAAAAGCTAGCAAGAGAAATAGAAGAAGGGAAAGGTATTGCTGGAAGGTTCAGAAATGGAATATTCAAAAGGTCCAGCTATAACGCAAGTACGATTCTTTTAGCAAAAATAACTTACAAGTATCAGGGTAGAGAGGAGGCATTGTCACTACTACATTATGCTATAAGTCATAAAAATAATCAAGCTGTAAAAGATCTTTTAGAAGAAGCCAAAAAACAAAAACTATTAAAGGAAGTTCTGAATGAAGAGATGACCACAAAACATTCAGATGG
The DNA here is from genome assembly GCF_964028195.1 of Wolbachia endosymbiont (group A) of Pogonocherus hispidulus. NCBI lineage: Bacteria > Pseudomonadati > Pseudomonadota > Alphaproteobacteria > Rickettsiales > Anaplasmataceae > Wolbachia > Wolbachia endosymbiont (group A) of Pogonocherus hispidulus. The sequence continues at coordinate 1,386,100 of NZ_OZ034750.1, read as the reverse complement.
TCGGGAAGAAAATCATACAATACTTACAGATGCTATATCACGTAGAGACAATGACATTATGAGAGCAGTGTTAAAAATCTCTGAGGAAAATGGTATCTTGAAAGAGATTGTCAAAAAAAGAATAACGATAAAACATTCAAATGGCAAAGAAACAACTTACACTCCATTCACCTATGCTGAAGCACGTAAAAATAGTGAGGCTGTAGAAGAAATCTTAAAATTCTCCGGAGAACTTGTTAATAAGAGAGTAACCCAGCAGTCCACTGTTGTAACAGCCAAAGCTACTACAGCTAGAAGTGAAAAAGTGCTTCAAGATAATATCGTGGTACCAGTTGATGCATATGAAAATAGTAATGAAAGTAGTCTTGAAGAATCTATAGAACATAAACCATGCGAAAACAGTAATGCAATAGCTATAGAGGACAAAGATATCGCTGCTTCAATAGAAAAGCTTGATAATGCTGGAATATGCGAAAAAAATGAAACTGCTGTAACAGAAACTGACATACAAGAGCAAGATGCTTCCAACAGCCTTTCTTCTGCTGCATGTTTTGATAATGGGTCTAGCAAAGAAAATACTGCAGACAAAAAAGAAAAACCATCAATGCAACAAAGACGAGCAATCTTGGCTGGTAGTGTTGGTGCAGCATTACTAGTCAGTAGTATCATAGCTTGTGTATTGAAAATGTACGCCATAGCGGTAGTTGGCGGAATAGTTGTTGTGTGAGTTATGCGTTGTATAATGCTCTAAAGCTTGGCACAAAGCTAGAAAAAGTGGAAAGTGTCAGCCCAACTACCATTGATTTTACTTTTCAACTTCGAAATTAATATATTGATATCCTTACTATTATTAATAACAAATAAATATTTAAAAAATCTCTTGACTTCCGCCAAAATAGATGGCTTTATGCCAATACTACTAAGAAAACAGTAGTAAACATTAAAAAAAATTGAAGCGTTAATTAGTGAGGATTTTTACATGAGTAATAATAACAATAGCCGTAGAGAATTAAGCAACAATACGCTAGCACGACTACTATCAAAGACCCCTGAGCAGCTAAAACTATACTGCAAACTGTTCGATAATGAGAAAAGACAAGATCTTTATCAAAAGGTGCTTAAGGAAATGCGTGCAAATTCAGAAGTTAATCAGTTGAAGAAGTTGAACGAAATAGCTGCTGTCATAGAAGAGGCCATTGAAGAGGGAAGAAAGTGAGATTATTAATTAATATATATAAGATATTAGCATAATTATGAATGCCCTCATGAGAGAGAATGAGCAGTGCATATAGGAATTTATACGGGTTTTGCAGTTAATAAAAAAATAATGTTTGTGTCTGTAGAATGGAATAGTTTTATTAATTTAGTGAGGTTGGTATGTGTAATATCATAGAAAAGTATTTAGTAGATAAGAAAGATGTTAATGTTAAGAGTGATAAAGGAAATACGCCTTTGCATTTAGCTGTGGAAGAAGGTAATCTTGAAGCAGTTAAACATCTTATAGAGAAAGGGGCTGATATTAACGCTATTGGTCGGTACAGATGTACTCCTTTGTGTATTGCTGCAAAAAAAGGTAATTTGTATTTAACTGCATATATTCTAATTGAAGGAGCTGATTTAAACGCTCAGGATGAATGTAGTTGGACTCCGTTGTATTACGCTGTCTATTCAGGAAATATTGATGTGGTAAGATTTTTAATAGATCAGGGTGCTGATTATAATATTACTGACGGTGAAGGTTCTCCCGTATATTATGCATTTCAATATGGCCATGTTAGAATAGTCAAATATTTTGTAGAAGAAAAGGGTATTGATCCTATGACAGCAGACGAATATGGAGGTACTTTATTTGGTCAAGCTGTTGTAGGTGGTGACCTGGATACTATAGAATATCTGATAGATGAAAAAAATGTTGTTTATGACGGCAATGATCTGTTGGAAACAGCAATATTATGTAGCCACTTGGATGTTGTTGAATATTTGGTAGAGGAGAAAGGAGTTGATGTAAACTTTGTGGAAAAAAACGGCTGGACACCTTTACTTGATGCTGTTGAGCGAGATAATGTTGAAGTAGTAGAATACCTAATAGAGAAAGGAGCTTATGTCAGTGCTACAACAGAAGATGGCACCACTGGATTACATATAGCTGCTGAACATTGTAACTTTGACATGGTCAAATGTCTTGTAATAAATGGGGCAAATATAAATGCCAGAGACAAGAATGATAATACACCGCTGCGCTTGGCTATTCAAGATAGTGAATATCAAGATAAAAGGTATAAAGAGGACGTAAAGGAGTACCTTATCAGCCGTGGTGCACATATTTAGAGAAAGCAGAAACCTCTTTTACTCAGCTCTCCTATTTTACATTTCTGTGCGGTAGGAGAGTGTTCTTTAATAGAATCTTAGATAAAAGAGTATATCTTTGTCTCAAAATATTTTAAAGAGACATGACTACAGACTATGAAGTAGGGAAAAAGTTAAAATATGAGAGGGAAAGGCAAAAATATACTCAAGCAGGTCTAGGAAGTAAAGTCGGAGTATTAGAGAAGCAAATGTCCAGATATGAGCGAGGGGAAAATCCGATTTCAATCATTACATTCTGTATGATAGTAGTGGAACTAATGATTGATATGGCAAAACTACTGCCTGAATCGACGGCATCAGAGAAAGGTGAGGTAGAAAAAACATTAAATCTAGTTAGAGAATGTAAAAAATTTAGGAATCAGGAATTATGTAAGATAGCCTCTGCATTAAATAAATCTATCCAGATGGGGGAAGAAGAAGGTAAAAAAGCAGAAGTAGCAAAGAATCTACTTAAAGCGGGTATTTCTGTTGATATCATTCTCCAAACAACAGGCTTGTCTAAAGATGAACTTGAGAAACATGATAAAACAGAGGTAGTTAATTTTATAGCCTATAAAACAGGGGAAAATATGAAAGACTGGAGGCTAGCAAGAGGACGTTCTCAGGAAGATTTAGGAAATAAAGTCGGTTTAACAGGTGGTCAAATAAGACGCTACGAGCAAGGAACCCATGTCATGACAATAGGAAAACTGCTTAGCATAGCAAACGAATTATCAACGCATGCCAAAACTCTACTGCCGAAAATTAGTGAACTAATAGAAAAAGGCAATGTTGAAATTGAAAGAAGTAATGAGGGAGAAAATGGAGTACTAGATTTAGTGAGAGAGTATAATAAAATTGAGGATGAAGAAATACGTGATAAATTTTATTCATTAATTATGTCAGTATCTAAAAGAATACAGATTGATAAAGAAAAGGGTAAAAAAATAGGGGAAATAGAAGTGGCAAAGAACCTACTTAAGGTAGGTGTTCCTATTAATGTAGGCGACTGGCCTACAAAACCTTAAAGCTAGTGGCATGCTTGAAGGACCATAAATATCAAGATAATTTCCTTAGAAAATGGGAGTGTTAAATAAACTGTGTCAAACCGCATTTTTAACTCAACTCAATTTTCAGTCTGTTAGGAAAGAAAATGTCGAGCTGAGACATAGTTAATGCCCAATTAGGCAAAGCCATAGTCCATTTCTCCTCTACTTTCTTTATAGCACAATATACCTGTTTGTACAAGCTGGTAAACGAGCCCTTAGTTTTAGTGAACTTTCTGATCTGTCTGTGTAGCCCCTCTATGGGATTGGTGGTGTAAATTATCCTCCTAACTGGGTCAGAATACTTAAAGTAACCAGATAAATTTTCCCAGTTATTCTGCCAAAACCATAGGGTACTTTGTGCCCCATTTTTCACCCAATTCCAATAGATAATTCTCGGCAATTTCCCTGCTTGAAGCTTGATATACCTTCTTTAAATCGCTCAAAAAACTTTTTGCATCTTTACTAGCCACGTACTTCAGTGAGTTGCGTATCTGATGCACTATACATAGCTGTACTTCCGCATTAGGGAACACGCTGTTTATAGCTGCAGGAAAGCTTTTTAGCCCATCAACGCAGGCAATTAGAATATCTTCTACTTCTCTCTCTTTTAGATCATTTAGTACTCCCAACCAAAAGTTAGCTCCCTCACTTTCAGCCAAATAAAAGCCCAGTACTTCTTTTCTGCCATTTTGCTAATATGTTGTACATACATTTACTCACGCAATGTCCGTCCTCCTTGATCTTAAAAAACATCCCATCCATAAACACTATTGGATATACTGATTGCAGTGGACGGCTCCGCCATTCATTGATTACAGGCAGTAATTTGTCAGTAATACTTGATATCTCTGCCACCGATATTTTGTGATCATAAATTTCCTCAACATGTGACGCTATATCTCTATAGCCCATACCACTGGCAAATGTGCTCAAAATCTTCGTTTCAAGCTCTGGATGTAAGTTTGTTTGCCTTTTTTTGACTATTTGTGGTTCGAAACTTCCTTCTCTATCTCTTGGCGTCAAAAGCTCAAATGAACCTGCGCTTGTACGTAAAGTCTTTGCATTTCTCCCATTTCTTCGATTATTTTCTTCACTTTCAGCCAACAAGTGGTTTTCTATTTCACCTTCTAGACTCGCCTCCAGCAACCTTTTTATAAACGGTGTTAATGCTCCGTCCCTTCCTGTCAGCGGTCTTCCTTCTCGTATAGACGACAGGATATTTGTTTCTAATTCTTTATAATCTACCAATCCGGTAGTTCTGTTTACTACTTTCTGACTCATTGTCAAACCTCCATTTTTTTATATCAATTTATTACTTTTCTTTTCGGTTTGACACAGTTTATTTAACACTCCCTAAGTAGCATAAAGAATTTTTATTCTAGTATAAAATCGAACTTGGAACAGCTAGATTGGGGAACTAAACGTGGTATTATTAAAGCATTGATAGGACAAATTAAGATAGGTCGTGATCAGGTAGAAGTAGGATTTCAGATCGAAGAACCAGCGCAGGATGGGGGAATTCTTAATTTGTATCATTGTACTACACACCACGATAAGGGGGCTGGCGAAACTTGTCAAGTAAGTTTTTCGTTTCTATTCCCAATAAAAGTTTGTTATATGGTTATGCAAGAAGTCTATTGTTGGTTAATGTTTTATGGCTTTACGGAAAGTTTATAGCTATACAACTTATCTTAAAAGCAATATAGTGTTCACTATGCAATGAATCAAAGATAGTAAGTAAAGTCTATGAAATTTCAAATCACTACACATTTTCAACCCGCTGGAGATCAGCCGCAGGCAATCGATAGTTTAATTGCGGGGCTAAATAGCAATAAAAGAGACCAAGTTTTACTTGGGGTTACTGGTTCTGGGAAAACTTTCACTATGGCAAATGTTATAGCAAGGACAAACAGACCTGCGCTGATCATGGCACACAATAAAACCTTAGCAGCACAACTTTATGAGGAAATGAAAGGATTATTTCCCAATAATGCTGTTGGATACTTCATTTCTTATTATGATTACTATCAGCCCGAAGCTTATTTGCCGCAAACTGATACTTATATCGAAAAAGACTCTGCAATCAACGACAGAATTGACATGCTGCGTTATTCTGCCGTCTGCTCCCTCTTGGAGCGCAGGGACACGATCGTAGTTGCCAGTGTTTCTTGCATATACGGTCTTGGTTCGCCTGAAAGCTACCGCAGCATGACTATATCTTTAAGTGTTGGAGATAAAATTCATGTTAATGATTTCTTGAGTAACTTAGCTGATCTCCAATACAAGCGCTCTGATACCAAGTTTGAGAGAGGATATTTCAGAGTGCGTGGCGATATTATCGATATATTTCCTGCCTATTATGAAAATAAAGCTTGGCGTTTATCGCTGCTTGGTGATGAAATAGAAGAAATTTCTGAAATTGATGCTATAACGAGTAATATTACCAAAAGCCTAAATACAATCACCATTTTTCCAAACAGCTATCACATTACATCACGTGAGACTCTGTTGCAGACGGTTGAGCTAATCAAAAAAGAGCTGCATGAACGCTTGGATTATTACTACTTGCAAAACAAGATTGTTGAAGCAAAGCGCCTCGAGCAACGCACTAATTTTGATATTGAAATGATGAAAACAACAGGAATATGTAAAGGTATTGAAAATTATTCGCGTTATCTCTATGGAATGGAAGCTGGGGATCCACCGCCTACTTTGTTTGAATATTTACCCAAAGACGTAATTTTATTTGTTGATGAGAGTCATGTCACCGTTCCTCAGATTGGTGCAATGTACAGTGGTAATGAGGCGCGTAAAAAGAAATTGATTGACTATGGCTTCAGGCTCCCTTCCGCTTTTGATAATCGTCCATTAAAATTTGAAGAATGGGAGGAAGTTAAGCCGCAGACTATTTACATTTCAGCTACTCCCGGAAAGTATGAGTTAGCACAAACCAATAACGTATTTATAGAGCAAGTTATTCGTCCAACAGGGCTTACAGACCCAATCTGCATTGTGAAACCAATAGAGAGTCAAATTGATGATGTAATTCATGAGGCACAAGTGACAATAGGAAAGGGATTTTGTGTTTTAATCACTACACTGACAAAAAAAATGGCTGAAAATTTAGCTGAATATATGAGTGAATTAAATATGAGAGTGAGTTATTTGCATTCGGATATTGGTGCGCTGGAGAGAATAGAAATTATATGTAAATTAAGATCTAAAGAAATTGACGTTTTAGTAGGTGTTAACTTGCTTAGGGAAGGTCTTGATATTCCAGAGTGTGGTTTGGTTGCAATTTTAGATGCTGATAAAGAAGGATTTTTGCGATCAGAAACATCGCTCATTCAAACGATCGGTCGTGCTGCGCGTAATGCTGAAGGTAGAGTAATTTTGTATGCAGATAAAATCACTGGTTCTTTAGATCGTGCATTAAGAGAGACCGAAAGAAGAAGAAAAAAACAAGAAGAACATAATATATTGCACAATATTGTCCCGAAGACTATAATAAAACCTATATCGAATACTTTGCAAGAAAAAGTAGTGGCAGAGGCAAAAGTGAACACTAATAAGGATGATTTGAGAAAGCAAATGATAGAGCATGCTGAAAATTTAGAGTTTGAAGAAGCAGCAAAAATAAAAAAATTATTGTAAGGTTAAGTAATATATGATGCTATGGGCATAGTATGAAAGTGTAAACAACCTGCTGTTCTCCTTCTTATTTTAACTCATCTTTTTGAGACTTTTGACAATTTCTTAGAACTGAAGAAGGAAAGGTGTATTTTTTTATTGACTTACCTATGTATTACGGTAATCACTAAAGAATTAGTGAGTAATGGTTATAGAATATGAATGGTGGGGTACCAAGCAAGCAAGGAATTAAATGAAACTTTACTTAACATTTTAGATGATTTAGAAAGCGATAGCAATCTATTAAATAATCCCGGTAATATTCAACATATAATGTTTCTTCTAGAAGCAGGAGCTGATCGAGATACACAAAACCGACATGGAAAAACTCTGTCACATTACTTAGATAAAAGATTATCTGATATTTTAAATCAGTTAGCAAGCAATAGCAATCTATTAAATGATTCCAATAATACTCAACATATAAGGTTTCTTCTAGAAGCAGGAGCTGATCCAAATACAAAAGGCCAAGATGGAAAAACTCTGTCAGATTACTTAAATGAAAAATTATTTAACATTTTAAATGAGTTAGCAATCGATAGAAGTCTATTAGATGATTCCAATTTTACTCAACATATAATGTTTCTTCTACAAGCAGGAGCTGATCCAAATACAAAAGGCCAAGATGGAAAAACTCTGTCAGATTACTTAAATGAAAAATTATGTGACATTTTAGATCGGTTAGCAAGCAATAGCAATCTATTAAATAATTATGCTTACCATATAAAGTCTCTTCTAGAAGCAGGAGCTGATCCAAATACACGGAACCAAGATAAAAGAACTCTGTTACATTATGCTGCTAAAAATAACTGCCTTCAAGCTATAGAGCTTCTTTTAAAAAAAGGAGCTGATAAAAATATGCAAGATCAAGATGGAAAGACTCCATTTGAATATGTTACTGAACATGACTGCCTTCAAGCTATTGAGAATTGGAGATATGGTTCAGATAATTTTCGTAAAAATGAAGGGAATGCGACAGATGAAGGTTATGGCTCCGGTGACGATAATCAAACAGTTCCTACTAAAGATAAAGGGAATTTGACAAATAACTCTAGTAATTACCCTAACAAGCACAATGATGATCCAAGGCATAGCTCCGGTGACGATAATAAAACAATTTCTACTGAACCGAGTGATTGTGACCGAAAAGATGAGGATTCGAGCTGTAGTTCAAGTGATTATCTTTTTCTAGAAGACTCACTTTCGATGAAGCTAAAAATACCATTAACTACAAGTGAAAAGGAGCTAATTGATGAGTTTTGTGAGAAGATAAGAGGTATAACAGCACAAAATAAACAAGAACCTGAAGAAAATATTCTAGAAAGTATTGAGAAAATAGTAAAGGAGTACTTGAAGGAAGGAATAAGGTTAAATTCAAGTTGTAGTAATGATAATGAAAATGACAATGAAAAAGGTGATAAAGAAACTGTAACAAGTTTAATATTTAAAGAAATGGAAGGAGTTATTAGTCAGCTTCGTGTGAATCCACGTTCTTCAACCGCAATGCTTAATACACATGATTATACCGATGAAAGTGATGGCGACGAATATAAAGCTGACGAATATAAAACTTCAGACATCATCATAAAAAGGATCACAAGTAATTTGTTGTTAAAAGGTGGAATGGGAAAAAAATTTTTCTCCGGTGATACCGAGCTTACAAATAAACATTATGACTTTGATTATTTAAATGGTCTCAATAAGCAATATAAGGATAGGAAAGAAGAGCTAAAGAGTATAGCATGTGAAGGTATCGTAGGCAGAGATGGGCAAGCTAAAAAGGGGAAGCTAGAGGTAGTGGAGATAGATAATCAATATTTTTATATGAAATATTCACAAGATAGTATTATTGAGCCTATGAAAATCTTTAACAAAGCTGAAGCTTTAAAAGATAAAGCTTTAAATTTAAAAGTCGGCATACTTCAAATTGGGGAGAGTATAGTAAGAGTTGAAGGTACAAAAGATGGAAAAAGAAATTACACAGATGTCTTAAAAGGTAGCATTAAAATGTCTTTTACCACTGAGGTAGGAGAGATTAGTATTTATCTAAGTCCTAGTAAGAAAGATGGTAATAAAATAGAAGTAGAAATTGATGATGAGAGCGAAGCAAGGCTTAACAAGTTAAAAGCTGAGAAAAAAAGTTTAGGAGAAAACTGTCTTTTGGGAGAAAAAAGTGTTCTGGAAGCTATAGAAGCTAAAGGTTTTAAGAAAAATGGTAATGTACCTACAGAGTCAATCGAGATTACTAAGGATGTTCCATTTACTGATTTTACGCAAGCTTGTTCGCAGCAAATTGACACAAGTGTTAAAGGCAGATAGTGATTATTGAAATTGTGCCACACAATAATAAGCTCACTCAAAATTGTTCCGATTTGGCAGGGTTATTTTGCCGCACCAAGCGGTATGGCTTTAAGTATGAGTTTTAATGTTCCCAGAAACTCACCACAGTGGATAGTACAGTATTTACAATGGGTGAAAAAATTAACACCAGTGCTTTCAGGGTCGGGCCCAACCCTACTTAAGTGGCTAAGATATATCTAATGCAGCTTTATCTTTGCTTTCTGACAGTCTTTGTTGATACTCGTTTATCAGCCTTTCAGGCTCGTTCATTACACTCTGAATATAATATGCTGTACAATGTTATGCAAAAGAGTATAATAAAACTTATATCAAATACTTTACAAGAAAAAGTGGTGGTAGAGGCAAAAGTGAACATTAATAAGAAGGAAAGCGTATGCTGGAACTTGAAAAAGCAGCAAGAATAAAAAATATTATTGAAAGGTTAAATGGCGTATGATATAATATAGTGTAAAGATGTAAATAATTTTATTGACATCTTTACGTTAAGACTTCTTAAATATTTAGTGCTGTACAATTAAATTATTAAGTTTTATAAAGGAAGTAAAAATGGTAGAAAGCTTTTCAGGTAACAATAAAGACAGTAATTTTATTGAAGGGACAAAAATAATGGAAAATTTTTCAGATAATAACAAAAACGGTAGCTCAATCTTCCAAGGAAAAATCAGGGAGCAAGATTTCTCTGCGGAGCAGAAGCTAAACGAACTAAAAGCAGCCATAGAGGAGCTTGACAGACAAGATTTGCTCAGAAGGCTCGAGTGTGAGCGTCAGGCTTCTAGTTGTATCGATGAAATATCATCTCAAGCAGAGCTACATATCGAAGAAGGTGATGAGGGTTACTTCAATGGTGAAAGAGAAAGAGTACTTGGAGATTTCCGGAATTTCTTTGAATCTCTCTTCAACCTCTTTGAAGTAAATGTAGATGATCCGAAAATCTACCAAATGCTCAAGGAGAAGAAAGAAAAGAACCTGATTGCTGCGATAATGAAGTTTTTGCGTGATAAGCTTAAGGAGTTAATCAAGAAGATTTTTGCACGCGATTTAAGTTTCGATCAGAAGTTGGACAAGGAGATAAAAGAATTGGAAGAAAAATTATTCGGTGGTGGTTTATCTAAGGAAGAGGAAGTAGCAATACTAGAAAGATTGGAAGCGCTGAGAGGACTAAAATTAAAACTTCAGATGTTCCTGGTTGGCTGGGTTGTTACAATGTTTGCAGAGATGTTTGGAGTTGAGCTAGCAGCTATAATAGAGGCATCTACAGAAGAAACAACTAAAGCAGAAGATAAAAAAGCAGAAAAAACATCATTAAAGGAAGAAAATAAAGAAGTTTGCGAAAACGTAGAAATAAAAGTGGATGAAAGAGAAAAACCTAAAGTGCCAGTTTCCCTTTTTGACGTTTCACCAGGATTTGTAAGACCAGTCCCTCTGAGCAAACCAGAGCTTGATCTTTTACCAAAACCTATGAAAGAACTAATGCCTAAAGAGGTTATAAAGGAGGAGATCCGCGAGGAAACAAAACCAAAAGTGGAAGAAGAGAAAAAAGCGAAGCCAGAGGAACCGAAGGAAAAGGTGTGTCCACCGAACCCTACAGGGCAACCTGCAACTGGGACGGAGCAGGGGAGAAAAAAGTTTTATGGATGCAATAGTAGGTGGGACAGAAGGAAAAACCACGATGAAAATAATAATAAGCAAGCTCCAAACCAACCTACTCAAGGCTCTGTTCCTAACGGAAAAGCTTCGAACCAACCTATCCCAAAATCTATGTCTGACAGAAAGGCTTCAGAGCAATCCGTTAAAAGTTCTGTTGCTGATTGTGGATTTAGTTTTACTAACATGGGTACTTGGAATGGTGCTGAGAATGAAGGTTCTGTAAGTAATGCTCGACCACCAGGAGGATTGACTAATGATGTAAAAGTTGAGAAATGTGTAGAAGGTCAGTCAGTAGGAAAGACACCATCGAAGGGATAGCTAGTACTTAGATGACAAAAAAGGGTGTCATTAAAGTAGCTGACACTGGAATCCAGGGGCATATAGATAGGTGTCGACAGTTCGTCATTCCGCTACGTGTTAGCGGAATCTATGCTTGAGATACCGCGGCGGTATGACGTAGGGAACTTAGGGTTGCCAATGACTTGTCATTCCAGTGCGTGACACTGGAATCCAGAGTTGTAGACCAAGTGTCTTTTCTTTGTCATTCCAGTGTCCCTTTCTTGTCACTCCAGTGCGTGACACTGGAATCCAGGGGCATATAGACAGATGTCGACAGTTCGTCATTCCGCTACGTGTTAGCGGAATCTTGAAAGTTGAGTTTTATAAAAAAAGAGTGAATAAAATTTATACTAAAAAATGTAAAAAAAGTGCTTGCACTTAATTTTATTTTTAGTATATTAATTACATAATATTTTTACTTAGGAGGCAATATGCATAGCGGTAATGATAAAAAAGGTTTTGATGCTGAAAAGTGGAAACGTGAGAATCCAGGTCCAGGTGGTGGGAGATTGCTGCGAATCGAAGGAGCAAGGTTTGATGATCATCGTGATGCACTTAAGGACGTACGAGAGAAGCTACGTCAGTCTAATCAGCCTAGCAGTTCTATTAGTGGATCAAGCTCTAGTGGGGTTGGTAGCAGTAATAAAAGATAGTTGTCGTAATAAAAAAATAGGGAGGGTGTTATGCCTAATACAAGAGAAACAGTAAGAGCATTGGTTAGTGCTTTTAATGTACATAATTATGCTCGTAATACAGTTGAAACTAATTTTACGCTGCAAAGCGAGGGCAAGAAGGACTATATCGTAGTCTCATTTGAGAAGAGTATGGATACGTACCAGTGTAGAGAATATCTGGACAGTATAAAAAGGAAGATAATACGTGAATTCTACGGCATTGAGGAAAGTAATGATGCAGAAATATTGGATACAGCTAAGCTAATTTTTGATGTTAATTCTTTCCCGTTTTATATCAGTGATAGAGACTGGTCTTGGGATAAACAGCATGGGTTTAAGTTTGTAACACCTGTAGATAAAGGTGTAATTTTTAATTTGAAGTCTCATTTGGCTTCTTCACTTGAAAAGGATATTCGAGAAGATATGCAGGTTAGCAGCACAACTGTACCATTTAACAAGGAAAAGTATTTATGTCATTCTAAATTTGATAATAAAGGATTACGCAAGAAATTTGAGAGTATGTTTTTATCAAGGATGAAAGCAAGATATGAAAATGTTCCTAAGAACCCTCTGAAGGTTGAAGGCAATAGTGTATACATCGAGGACGTTTTTGATGACGCTCGTTTTATTGATAGTGTAACACGGTATAAGGCATGGCTTACAGGTATGGACCTTGGAGTTGGCAATGATGTTGATCATAGTGTGAAGTCATTTAAAAATATGATAATAAGATCTACTTATTCGGTGACAAAAGTGATGATAGATGGTTTTATACTTGCTCCTCCTTTAGGTAGGAAAGACGCCTCAGTTCTTGTGCCTGTTATACTAGATGATAAAGGAGCTAGATTATTAACACACGAAGAAGCTCTTAAACTAAATTATGCATTTAATAATGTTGTACTTGATGATGTTAGTGATAAAGTTCAAGCAGAAATATCAGTAAATGGAAGCAATGTAGTGTATGGCATAGACTTTTCTAATAAAGAAATTTCTCACTGTGTGATAACCAAAATAATAGAAAGCTCTGTAATCAACAAAGACCATGAACTGTCCATTGACCATGAGCTTCATTTTCGAGCATTGTCGCCTGCACATTCGCCAGTGGAAGTGCCTAATAGATATCTAAATGAGGCACAATCGACACAATGGGGGCCTCCCACGCGGAGTCCTGATGGAGCATTAGAGGATTCTCCCAGGCAAGGATCAGAAAAGTTGCCGCTGCATAATCCTGTAAATTTAGCTGGAACGAGTAAAGGATCTTGGTCATCGCCGCAGCTGAATTCTATTGCAGTTAGTCAGCGTACAGGGAAATGTGTAAGTGCTGCTCAAAATGTGCAAGCAAGTACTAGTGCTTGGTCTCAGCCAATAGGCTTTTGGTCATCACCGGCTCCAAGTGCAGAACCCTCGTTATGGCAACCGAGTAGACCTTTATCAAGGAAAGGTGCTAATGAAAGTGGATCAGCATGGACTAGTCAGCCAATAGGCTTTTGGTCATCACCGGCTTCAAGTGCAGGATTCTCGTCATGGTCACAGAGTGGACCTTCATCATGGAAAGGTGCTAATCCAGTAGGGGCTAACCCTTGTTTATCACAAGGCACGTCCGAAAATAAAAAGAGTGAATCTCCGAAGAAACATTGGAGTAGAGCTATCCCAAACGAGATATTATCATTTTTAAAGCGAAATAACAAAGAACGTAATTCGATATCTTCAAGTAGAAGTACTCCTGCAATTTCTGTAACTAAAAAACCACCTCTTTCTGAACGATCTGCCTCAGAAAGAAAAGCAAAAAGTAATCCACCCTCAAAAGTGACTTCTCCTACGCATGAAGGTGTGCCAGGTGGACTAAAGTTGCAACAATGTCTTACTTCTGGTCAGAGTAAGGAGCTATACAAAGTTCTTTCTCCTGAGATGAAGAAGAAGCTAGACTCCGGTTCTTTGCCTCTTGGGTACGAGAAGTTACTATACTTACTTTATGTTGATAAGAGAGAGCTGCGCTTACTTCTTTCTGAGCCTAAGGCAAAAGAGCAAATGTGCTCAGTTCTTCCTCTTCCTCCTGAGAAGATGGAGCAAGTACAATCAAGTTCTCCTGAGGAGGTATTAAGCTTACTTCACACGTTCTTTAGTAATCAAAAAATTAGTGATAACTTTCTTATAAGTTCTAGGGTAGATTCTCCTAATATCAAGAAACACTTGCAAGAAGAAAAAGAAGTTTTTATATAAGCGGTTTGTACCTAATCCACTGCTCTCAGCCACCTAAGCGTTTTATTAGGGTTAGGGCCAAAGTCCCTGACCCTAAAGGCGCTGGTGTTAATTTTTCTCATCCATTGTAAATATTGTACCGTACTGTCCACCTGATCGTCATAATGGGCTTCCGGAAAGATTAAAATCTCATACTCAAAATCATTGAGCCATACCGCTTGCTGTGGCAGAAAAACCCTGCCAGACTCTATCACCGGAACAATTTGATAAAATCGAGTGAGTTTGTCATTGTGTGGCACAATTTCAATAATGGGTAGATCGCTATTTGCCTTTAGCTCTTGTGTTAATTGTTGACCACTCGTTTTTGCTTCAATCAAAATTGCATGTGGTGCCCATCTTGCAGCTAGTGACAGAACTTGCTCTTTAAGCTTTGGATACTCAAGCTTTGCTCGATATACATCAAGTAAATAGAATTTATTATCTATTTTTGCCCAGGTGGTGCAGACGCTAAAGTCGCTGGAATCGTTTGTTGAAACTGCAGTGTCCCAGCTTTGAGTTACATGTGAGGGATTATCAGGGAAATTTTTATAGCGCTTTAGCCACTCTTGTTTAATTATATCGCTTGAAAGTGGCAGGGGGTTTTGTTGATATTGAGCAGCAAAAGCGTAACTCCCGAGTTCAACTTTTATCATCTCAACTTCTTCTCTTCCTCCCTCCAGGGGATATAATAACTCATTCTCTTCTCTTGAATATAAACCTTTTTCTTGTGTCGTAATTGAGTCGATTATCTCCACTTTTTCAGAAATCATTGGCAAACAAATGTGATGCCATATGTTTTTTGGCTTGGATAAGAGGTGCCCAGTTAAGTCTTCCAGGTGCAGCCTGTGCATAACAAGCACAATTACTCCTTTTTTCCTATCGTTGAGCCTGGTTACCAAAGTCTGATCGAACCAGTTTGTGGCACGCTTTCTAAACGTTTCACTCAAAGCTTGGGCAGGGTTAAGCGGATCATCCACAATAATAAAATCACCACCTTCACCTGTTAACGTCCCTCCAACTGATGTTGCGATTCTAAATCCTCTCTGCACTGTTTGGAATTTATATTTAGTGTTCTGGTCTTTGGATAATTTTACCTCTGGAAACAGCTCTTTATACCAATCAGATTGCATTATGCACCTGGTATCAAGCGAGTGCTTTTCGCTGAGCAGCCGAGAATAACTTGCAACTATTATTCTTGCAGATGGCTGATTTCCCAGTATCCATGCGGGCCACGCAACACTTACACATATGGACTTCATTGAACGCGGAGGCATATTGAATATTATTCGTCTCACTTCACCAATGCTCGCTGCTTCCAGCCTGTCTGCTATGACTTTTATGTACTGATAATCATTATACTCACATCCCGGCACCACCGTTTGAAAGCACAGTTCAATGAATTTTAGAAAATTTATATTATCCATATGTGTATTTTAGTGAATAGAATGTAGACTTTAATATTTTTGATTTGTCTTATAAGATTGAGGTGTTACAATGGCAGGCTTACAATGCTGCTAATTTAGTAAATAACCTACGAGTGCTATTTCTTCAACTTTATCGAAGTAAAGAATTGATTTCCATTGCGGTAAATAAGCAACATTATTGAATCTTTACCGTTTTTCTTTACTGCTGAATCAACTTGTTTTTGAAAATCATTAGTATTTTCTATATCGGTTCCATCTAATTGGATAATAATGTCTCCTTTTTTAATACCACGCAGCGTGGCATTACTGTTACTATCTACATTGGTAACTATCACACCTTTTGTAGGTACATCATTTTTACTTTCTTTTGATTCTTTTGGCAGATTTGAAACAGTTAAACCTGTTACATAATCAGATGTTGATTTATTTTCTTCTTGATTGTTATCTTGGCCATCATTTGTAGATTCTCCGACCACAACTTTAATATTAACCTCTTTGCTCTTTCTAAGCAACTTAACTTGCACTTTTTTCTCAGGTCCAGCTCTTGAAACCATTTGAGGTAATTGTGTCATTCTATCGATTTTTTTACCGTCAAATTCTAATAATATATCACCTACTTTAATCCCACCTTTTTCTGCAGGACTATCCTTTACTATACTTGCAACCAATGCGCCTTTTATATCTTTTAAACCCAAGGACTCAGCGAATTCTTTCGTTATAGGCTGCACTTGCACACCGAGCCAACCATGTTTTATTTTTTTGCCACTTTTTAATGTGTCAATAATTGACATAGCTAAATTAGATGGTATGGCAAAACCTATACCCACGTTGCCGCCAGACTCAGATGGGGAATAGATAGCGGTGTTAATGCCTATAACTTTTCCATTTAAATCAAATAATGGCCCTCCAGAGTTGCCTCTATTAATTGCAGCATCAGTTTGGATAAATTCATTCATAGTGCCGATACTAATGTCTCTGGACCTTGCAGATATAATTCCTGTGCTTACAGAACCACCCAAACCAAATGGGTTACCTATTGCAATAACTGTATCGCCAACCCTTGCTGTATCAGAATTGCCAAATGCAACAAAAGGAAGATCTTTATTAGAATGAACCTTAAGCACAGCAAGATCAGTCCTTGCATCATAGCCTAAAACTTCTGCTTTGAAATAAGTATTATCGTTCATAGTAACTGTGATATCTTGGGCGTTTTTAATAACGTGATAATTGGTTACTATAGTTCCACCTTTATCTATAATAAACCCAGAACCAAGCAACACCACCTCTCTGTTAACACTAGGGCCCCTATCCATAAAAAACTGATCAAAATGCTCAAAAAATTCTCTAAAATCATCAAAGAAATTATTTCTTGGCATAAAAGGGATTTTAGTTCTATTGTTACTTTCTTGTTTGATTATTTGTTCGCTTGAAATATTTACAACCGCAGGAATGAGTTCTTCCACTAAATCGGCAAGTCCTTGATTACAGTTACATCCAGTAGTGCTAGCATCAACGACCTTTTTTGCATTCCAATCAAACATATTAGCATACGAAGAAAACGCAATTAGAAAATATGCAAATATAGATAAAATAAATGCCTTACTTTTCATAGACTATTTCCATCCCTTATTTAAAATATCTAAAAAGTTATTGTTTGGTGAAAGTACAAATTTAGTATTATTTTCGACAAATGATTTACTGTAAGCGCTCATAGAGCGATAAAAGTTAAAAAACTCTTCATCAACCTTAAATGCCTCATTATAAATTCTAGTTGCTTCAGCATAACCACGGCCCCTTATTTCATATGATTCTTTTACTGCACTGGAGATAATTTCCCTTTTTAATTTATCAGCTTTTGATCTAACTTCCTGCCCAGCTTGCTCTCCTTCTGCTCTAATTTCTTTTGCTTCTTTTTCCCTTTCAGTTTGCATACGGCGAAATATTGCAGAACTATTTTCTTCTGGTAAATCTGCTCTCTTAATTCTTACGTCTATTATTTCTATGCCAAATTTTTCAGCTTCAGAATAAACTCCACGCTGAATCAATTGCATAACCTCTGATCTTTTTTCGTTCAACAAACTAATCAACGAAAATCTGCCTATATTTTCTCTTATGTGTGCTTCTATAACCGGATACAATCTTCTAACCAGCCCTGATTCATTCCTCACAGCCTGGTAAAAAGTAACAGGATTTGTTATTTTATATTTTGCATACGCATCTACTATAATACGTTTTTGATCCGCTGTTATCACTTCCCTTGGGATCTTATCAGGACTTAAATCTAAAACTCTTTTATCAAGAAACTCTACACTATTTATGAATGGTAACTTAAAATATAAGCCACTTTCCCTAACATCTCTTACAACTTTACCGAGTTGTATAACTATCGCTTGCTTTGTTTCTTGCACAACAAATATTGAATTAAATAAAACAATCAATAAAACAACAAATACAGAAACAAAAACAAATTTAATATTACTACTCATGGTTATTTCCCTAAATTTGTAAGAGGTAAATAAGAAAACATACCTTTCAGATCATCAGTTACAACAACTTTGTCTACCTTACTGAAAATATTTTCCATAGTTTCAAGATAAATACGATTCTTAACGAGAGAAGGATTCTGTCTATATTCCTCATAAAGAGATAAAAAGCGATTTGCATTACCTTTTGCTTCATTTATTACTTCATTCTCATATGCCTCTGCATCTAATTTTATCTTTATCGCTTCACCCTTTGCTCGAGGTATAATATCGTTATTATAAGCATATGCTTCGTTTATAGTACGCTCTTTGTCTGCACGAGCACTTTGTACATCTCTAAACGAACTGATTACTTTTTCTGGTGGATCAATTTTTTTCATTTGAACAGATAAAATCTCTATGCCCATTTGGTATCCATCAAGAATCTGCTGCAATAGAATTCTAGTATCTCTAGAAATTTCTGGTCTGCCTTGACCAAGTGCAAAAGAGATCGTGTTTTTACCTATTATTTCTCTCATGGCACTTTCAGCAGCATTTTTAACACTGAAACCGGGTTTGTAATCCCGCACTTTGAATAAATAGTCCTTAGCATCTCTAACGCGCCACTGAACCTCGAAGTTAACGTTGACTATATTTTCATCTCCAGTTAGCATCACACCTTCACCGCGATCTGTATCTCGCCCATAAGAACTACTTACCCCAATTTCTTCACGATTTACTTCCTTAACGTTCACTTTAAAAACCTTGCCAATAGGGTAGGGGAAGTGATAACGCAAACCAGGTGTTTCTGTATTAGAATATTTACCAAAGGTAAGTTCTATACTTTCCTCACTAGGATGGACAATATAAAAGCCAGTGCAAGCATAGAACAGCAAAATAATAAAAATGATGAAATAAGGTTTTTTGCCCCTGTTTCTGGTTAATCCATTAAGAAAGAACCTTACATCAGATACAGCTTTACTTAAAATATCTTCATTATTAGGAGTTTTGTTCCCTACCGGTTTCTTTCCCAGATTCCAAGGATTATTCTCATCAAACATAATGATTGATTCTATAATTAATACGCTAATATTACTTCTTTAATAAGAAAATGCAAACATAAATTGCTATTTTATTTACAAATTAATCATCAGGATGGAAAACATGATCGTACACTTCCTTTTCTCTATATAGTATGGTCGACTCTACAGAATTTTCTGGCTTTTTTTTGAATTCTTTATTGTCACTCTTTAAGTGCACTACGTCTTCGTGAAAATGGGAATTATACCTAAATAGTAAAGCTATTATTATTAAAGTTATAACAGCCAAAAAGATGAGTGCCCTTTTTATGCACCTCATAAATACTCCGGCTTCTTGACCTAATTTTCCACACTATCAAAAAACACGTCAAGCGAAATTATTTGAAGACAAATGAATACTGGCAGCCAAATTAACACTAACTTAAGAATCGAGGGTGTACAATATAATATATTTAATTAATAGTGAGGTTTAAAATGTTAGCCAGTAAACAAACAAATTCAAGTTCTGTTAAAAAAAATTCCACTTTCATGGAAACTGTGCAGGATAAACTAAAAGATATAAAAAATTTCTCTAACTGGTCTGCAAAAGAGCAAATGATTGCAGTAGGTGCAGTAGGTGTGATGGTTGGTGCATTACTTCCATTTGTGGCAGTTGCTTTACCGGTTGCTGCAACAGGTGCAATAGTTGCCCTTACTCTATTTTTTGCTTATAAAGCAGTTGAATACACATTCAAAGGGCTCAAATGGTCAGCAGAAAAGACAGTTGATGGGGCGAAAAATCTTTACGAAACAGCTAAAGGTGGTGCTGTGCATGCTAGAGATAAGGTGGGAGAAGGTGTAGATTCACTGAAAAAACGCTTTAAGGAAAGGGATAGAGTTGTATTTTACAATCATGCTAAGGAAGGTGATGCTATAGAAAAAATGACAAAGTTTCCTGAGGAAGATCGCAAGAAAGCTGGTGAAATAAAGCACGAACTAAAAGCGATTTTTGCTGATAAAGGAGATAATTCTAAGTTAGTAAAAAATATACTTTCTGAAATATCGTTAAAAATTGATTTAAAAATAGCAGAGGAGGCAAAATCAGAATCGATAGAGCATACTCCTAAGTGGCAAGTACAAAAAAACTTCATTAAGCATTTGGATGAAAAAGATTTGCGTGTCTTGATAAAACAGAAAGCATTGCCTAGCGATGTTTATTTCATTGACCGTGTTTTCTCTGAACATTACGATGAAATTAAGAGGATTGTTAAAGAGTGCAAAACAGAGCATAAACTTTCTAACTCTATGGAGAACCTTAATAAAGTAGCAGGAAAGTATGGGACACTCAGAGATTCTATACAATTTGGAGGGAGTAACGTAGAAAAACAACTTCACGAACCTTTTAGTTCTGATCTTGGGGTGCTTGACAAAACTGCAACAATAGGACAAAAACCTTCTGGTAAGCAGTCTATTCCAGTTGCTCCACCAAAAGTACCTGAAAGTCCAACCTTAGAGGATGAATGGTCAAAGTTTGTTGATCAGCGGGCGAAAAAACATGTGCTTTCTACACCCAAATCAACCAGAAGCAATTCACTGGATGAGGGAACTCTAACTCGCAGTAATTCTTCTGATAGTGGAATGGGTTCTGGTTCTTCTACGCCAACAAGAAAACAAGTTCTTCCTTTAAAAGAAGAATTTGACAGAGAACGCGAAGAAAAGTTGGCAAAACGACGCGCATCTCTAGATCAACCTAGTGCAGAACCTGTCAACTCAAGAGCTACAGCAACTCCAGGAACAGTGTAATAAGTAAAACTTCTACCTTCTCCAAAAGGATGTTACTCGTTGAGTAACATCCTTTTTTTGTTTTTAAACTATAGAAAAATCCTAGATCCCAGCGGTACGCGTACAACCGTATGAACATTGTGATTTCTCTGCTAGGAAAGGTGTCATCCCAGTGCTTGACTACTTGGATCCAGGAAAGTTTGCTTGTTTACAAGTAAACTAGCATAGAAAGTGGTTACAACGTTTTCGATGAGATTATATGGAAAACTGGATTCCAGTGTCAAGCACTGGAATGACATCACAGGGGCACTGGGATGACACCTTTACGTTTGAGGCAAACTAGCTATAACACTTAACATACTACCTTTGCAAACAAATGTTCATACAGTACGCGCTGGCGTTATTTTCTCTTGATGAATAAACCTGAGTGGAGTATAGTAGCAATGCGTTTATATAGATTCTAATGAATAATTTAGTTTTCAACTTTTTCAAATTTAAATGAGGCTAAAACTATTTCTGAAGAATTGTTAAACGAGAAGTTAATTGTATGTGTAACTGAAGTAAATTCTCTGTATTTATGGAAGGGTGAAATTAACAGTGGTTGTGAAGTAGTGGCAATTATGAAGAGCAGGAATGATCAAGTTGATAAAATTGTAGAAAAAATCGAAGCAATGCATTCTTATGATCAGCCAGCTATTGCTGTGATGCCCATAGAAAAAGCAAATAAATCTTTTACTAATTGGGCTAATAGTGTTATTGATGTAAGTAGTATTGGGGTGTAGCCAAGTGGTAAGGCAGCGGTTTTTGATACCGCCACGCGAAGGTTCGAATCCTTCCACCCCAGCCATGTTGAAGTGGGTGTGAAATGATATCACTTTTCTATAGATTAAGATTATTGAATTATATATTAGGTAGTCTAAAAGATATAATTGTGAAACTGTTTCTCTTCACAATGTATCTTTACACATCCAGCATTGTGCTCATGTTTCTCAGCAATGGTTTTTGGTATGCTGTAGAATTTGGCTCTTTCAAAAATGCGTTTTACCATTTATTTCAATATTGCAAGTGGTATTATGAAAATAGGGAAGATCTCGGTTACGGAATTTCTATTCGAATATTAGTGGCGTTTCTTACTCCGCATTTTCTCTATAAATTATTACTTAGCACAGGCTGGAAGTCCTTTTTAAAGGAAAAGATACTCAAGTTCATAATCACAAGAAGAAAAAAGGGTAGTGAGTTCAGTAACAGTAGTAAACCAAGTGGCAGTAGTTATAGTGATAAGAATAATTACAGCAATAACAGTGAGCATCACGCTCAAGATGCAAAGCGGAAAGTAAACATGATAAAGCAGCTATTAATCAAAGATATAGAGGAAACTATAGATAGGAGATTGAATGATATTTTTTTCGGTAAAAGGAGTAAACCTCATTGAAAAGGCTTTATCTAGTAAGGCTTTTTAAAATTGGCTGTATTTTGTTTTTTACGTATACCGGATCACAATCAGCCAATATACATGTGTGCACAAAATCTTGACTAAAGTCTGACAACCAAGAAATCGCCTTACGTTTCTCTACCAAGCTTTCTGTTTTTTTACAGTTACTTGCTGCATCAGTCATTGCCTGTGCTATCACTGATTTCCACAGTATACAGTACCGTTGTATATCATCTGACGTACTGTTTGCTTCGTAATGGTGAAAAAATTCTTTGAAATTGAAGTTGTTTGACATGATGATACCTCTTTGGATTGAAATTTGAAATGATTTGAGTTTATGTCGCCACAGCAGATCCCGCTAACAAGTAGCGGAATGACGAGTTACTTAACCGTCATACCTTAACATAGATCCCGCTAACAAGCAGCGGGATGACGGTTGTCAGGGTGTCATCCAGTATTCTCTTCCCTGTCATCCCAGTGCGTGACACTTGTATCTTTATGATGTGAGGTATTAGAGCTAAAATATCTCACAGGGAGGGTGAAGCCAACTTGACACTAATGCCAATAAGGCTGAATCCCAGATTTTGCTCCCCTCCCATAGAGTTAGAAGACTGAACAGTATCTTTGGAATTATATCCCGTATTTACAAGAACTCTCAATTTATTTATAGTCTTGGAGGCAGTTTTATGCAAGTAAATGCTATTTTAGGTGTAGATATTTCTAAAAAGAAATTTGATGTTTGTTTGCTAATAAACGATAAGAAACGGCACAAAGTCTTTTGAAGACGGCTTTACAAAACTTGTAGTGTGGTGCAATGGACATGGAGCAAACCTTATTCATCTTTGTCTTGAAGCAACTAGCTGGTGTGGTGAAGATTTGGCTACTTTTATGCACGACTTGGGACATAACGTAAGTGTAGTAAATCCAGAAGGCTTTTGGCAAAAGTGAACTGCTCAGCCGATAAATCAGATGCAGCTATAGATTTTGTATCGCTAATAAACCTGCTCTTTGGAAACCTATTTCCCCTGAAGTTAGGCATTTAAGAGAGCTTTATCGTTGCATGCAATCACTTAAAGACGACAAGTTGCAACAGATGAACCGTTTGGAAAATAAAAATATGCACTCCAGCTGCAAAAACGCTAGATCCGAAGTAATTTCAACAATAGATGCACAAATTGCTATCCTGGAAAAAGAAATTGATGAGCATATTAATCACTATCCATACCTAAAAAATATGATAGAAAACCTCAAAACTGTAAAAGGCATAGGATATCTTACTGCTGTTGCTGTTATCGCAGAAACGCCGTCAGTTGATAATTTTAGTCATGCTAACAGCTTTTGCCGCCAGAACATCATCAATCTGGATCGTCAATAAGTAGAAGAAGCCGAATATGTAAAATAGGATCTGAGCGTATTCGAAAAGCTTTTTATATGCCAGCTATAGTAGTACAATCATCATTTTCAAAAATTTTGTCAGCGTTTAACGAGTAAAGGAAAGTGTCCAAAAGTCGTAGTTTTAGCCTTGATGAGAAAACTGATGCATGTCTTTTTTGGTATTCTTAAAAACAATCAGCCATTTAATTGTAAATTAATTGTTTGACATGAGAGACAGTATCTGGGATCCAGAAGACTTGATTACAAAAAATATATCATACAGCGTTTTGATTAAATTGTGTAGAAACTGGATTCCAGCGCCACGCGCTGGAATGACATCATTTGCTATGCAAATTGCTTTTAGAAAGATAAACGTTCGTATAGTTGTGTGCGGTATAAGGTAAAGTTACGTTAGCTATTGAACTTAAAACATATCTCAGCTATACTTTGCGATAAAGTTAATAAAAATTTTAATAAAATCAGTAAGACTAACCTCTAGCTAAAATGAATACAAAGTGAGCTTTTTTGATATAAATAGTGTTAGAATAATTGGTAAGTGCTTTATCAATTTTTTGTTAAGGCTTGGTAGTGTATTCATATTTTTTATTCAATCTCTATACCACTGCTTTGTGCCACCATATTATTTTAGCAACGTAGCAAGACAAATTATAGAGATAGGCTTTTTCTCTCTGCCAATTGTTGGGCTCACTGGAGTTTTCATAGGAGCGGCGATAGTTTTACAAAGTAGCTTGAGTGGTCCATTGATTGATCAAGAACAGATAATACCCAAACTTGTTATGATCACTATCATTAAAGAGTTAGGACCAGTTTTGATCAGCTTAATAATGGTAGGGAAGGTTGGATCATCAATTGCAGCAGAAATTGGTACAATGCGCATCACCGAGCAAATAGATGCCCTTACAACTTTGAACATCAACCCTTTCAAATATTTAATTGCACCAAGGATTTTAGCGTCAATCATAGTATTTCCCATACTTACAGTATGTGCAGATCTAATAGGAATATTTGGAGGGTATGTCACTGCAGTCTTCGAATTTAACCACAATTTAAATATATACATAAAATACACAGCTCAGTTCTTTAATACGTACGATTTTATAACTGGGCTAGCTAAAGCAACTGCATTTGGCACTATAATTTCTGTCTCAAGCTGCTATTACGGTTATCATTGCAAAGAAGGTGCACGAGGAGTAGGTGTTGCTACAACATCAACTGTTGTTTTTTCGTCCATACTGATCATTTTAGCAAACTACATGATTACTTTGATACATGCGTAACCCCATAATATCAATATTAAACTTAAGCTTATCTTTTGATGATAGGACAGTACTAAAAGATCTAAATTTTGATATATCGAAAGGGGAATCATTAGTCATACTTGGTAGCTCAGGAAGTGGCAAATCGGTACTAACAAAAACAATTATCGGCTTGCTTGCTCCAGACTCAGGGTCTGTTAAAATAAATAGTAAAAGTAAAAATAAATTTGGGGTTTTATTTCAAAATTCCGCTTTATTTGACTACGTTACAGTGTGGGAAAATATATCTTTTAATTATAAAAAGCGCTTTAATATCAGCAAAAAGGAGGCAAAACAGCTAGCAATCGAGAAGTTAAATGATGTTGGACTGGAGGAAAGCATAGCAGATATGTTTCCAATAGAGCTATCAGGCGGAATGAAAAAAAGAGTAGCACTTGCAAGGGCGATTGCACACAATCCAGAAATCATCGTATTGGATGAGCCAACTTCAGGATTGGACCCAATTATGTCAGATATAGTAAACGAGATAATAATAAAATTATCTAAAGATCTTAACACTACAATTATCACGATTACACATGATATTCATAGCGCATTTAAAATAGCTGATAAAATAGCAGTATTATATGAAGGGGAGATCATTTCCCATGGAACTGTTCAGGAAATACAAAATACTAATAACGAATATATAAAAAAATTCATTCGTTATATATAGCTAAAGATATATACACTATTGCTAACAATCAATATTTGTGATAGAATAATAGCTTAAGGTTGAGAGTAAAAATTTATGAGTGAAGCTCAAGGTCCAAATATTGCAGAATGGCAAGCGCAGCAGCAACACCAAGAAGCCGCTGGTGAGAAAAGTGGTTTTGGTCTTGGTCATAGTGACTCTGTTTCAACAGTCGTGGATGGAATGAAATGGTTGTTCAACTTTCATGAAGGGGCGATTGCTGCTTATAATAATGTGTTTGAAAGTTTGGTGAGTGGTAGTAGTCTAGTAACACTGTTTGGAAAATTAGGTAATATGTTTGGCATAAAATTTCTTGAAAGCCTTGCAGAACATTTTTCAGGTGGAGGTGGGGAAGATATGCCATCAGAAGGAATGGATATGGCTCATGGTGATGAGGGACATCACTCAGATGATTACCCTCATGCTAATAATGAAATAGCTCATAATGCTGATGGTTTGCAAGACATGCATGACGCAGGTGATTACCATGGTCAATCTTTTTCACCTGGTCCTTCACCATCTGTTGGCGATGACCACGGGCATGAACTTGGTTAAACGCTTAAAAACTATTGAATAGTTGGGAGAAAGCTTCGCAAGAAAAGTTGCTATTGTTATGAGTTTGTCTTAGTGAAAAAGGTTTCAGTTTTAGGATCAACAGGAAGTGTTGGAAAAAAGACTGTAGATTTGCTCTCAAAGAGAAAAGAAGAATACCAAGTGGAAGCACTAAGTGCCCATTCAGACTTTGCTCTACTGGCACACCAAGCAAAACTGCTGAATGCAAAATACGTTGCTATCTCCGATGAAAGGTTTTACAAAGATTTAAGAGAAAACCTACTTGGCACAGATGTAAAAATAGCAATTGGCGCTACAAATATTGCTACCATACCTGTTGATCTCTCAGTTGTTGCAATAATTGGCATTGCAGGCCTTGAGCCAGTTATGCACATCATAGAAAGCGGTACTAAAGTCATTGCACTAGCAAACAAAGAAAGCATTGTTTGCGGTGGAAAGTTATTACTCAAAAAAGCTAAAGAAAAAAACGTACAAATAATCCCTATCGACTCTGAACACAACGCAATTTTTCAAGTTTTGCAAAATGACGACAAATGCGTAGAAAAGATCATACTTACTGCTTCTGGTGGACCATTCTTAAACTATAGTTCTGAGCAATTAAGAAATGTCATGGTAGATCAGGCGCTTAGTCACCCCACTTGGAATATGGGAAAGAAAATCTCGGTTGATAGTGCAACAATGACGAATAAGGCACTAGAGATAATAGAAGCACATAACTTGTTTAACATCAGCCCGGATAAAATTGAAGCAATAGTGCATCCTGAGTCAATAGTACATGGAATTGTAACTTATAAGGATGGGTTCAACTTTGCTGTGCTTGCAGAAACTGACATGGCAATCCCCATTTCATATGCTCTATCTTGGCCAGAAAGATTAGTTTTAAATTATAAATTAGATTTAACAAAGCAAGGAAAATTGACCTTTCAAGAGGCAGACCATAAGCGTTTTCCTGCGCTAAAGCTTAGCATAGAAGTGTTAAACTCTTCTGCTCCACAAACAAACAGTATTGTGCTCAATGCTGCAAATGAAATAGCTGTTAATGAATTTTTGAAGTCACGAATCGGCTTTTTAGAAATAGTAGAGGTAGTGGAATCAACAATGGAAAATTTTGATAGTTATACTGATATTAATTCACTATCTGATATAATAAATATTGATTGTGAAAGCCGTGTTATTGCTAATAAAATTGTTGAAAGTAAAATTATTGCGTATAGCTAGAGTAATGTAACCAGACTGCATTCTGTGATTTTTAGCAAAACACGATCTTTCATTTGAGCTTTCTTCAATTTAAAGTAAATACAGAAACTAGCTATCTTCAAAAATATGGTTGAATAATTGTATCCGTTCAGCCAATGGCGTCAACTTAAGGGATGTTAAGGAGTAAAATACTACAAGAGACAGCACTTTTGTTTCTATTTTATTTCAACAAAAAAGTTTAAAATGTGTCATTTTTAGGTGAGGCATGCAAAAAGGAAAAGATCTTATCTTACAAATTAAAAATGCAATATACTCGAAAACTTTTCAGAAAATCCATTGTGTTGAGTTTTACACGAACAAGAAAACTTCCTTTTTCGACAGTATTTTCTATGATTTTAAAGTTAGTTAAAAAAAGTTTGGGAATAGAATGTGAACTTATGGAGCCGTTGACATGTAAAACTCCACCCTCAAAGCAAGCTTTTTCTAAAGCAAGGTATAAGATTTGCCATACAGGCTTTCAAGAATTTAAGCATCCAAACAGCCTATCATGATGAACCTGAGTATGGAACTTGGAGAGGCTATAGACTTATTGCAGCAGATGGTTCTGGTATGAGATTACCCAGCTCTGAGGAAATTGTATCCGAGTTTGGCCGCTTTAAACCAAATGGAACAACAGGCACAATGCCACCATTGGCAATTTGTTTGTTGATTTGTGTACTTCGCTGATTTGTAGTGCTCGTCTTGCGGCTTGGAATATAGGTGAATAAACGTTGGCGGAAGAGCAATTACCCGAAGTTATCACTCAAATGCGTTCATTAAATCAAGAGAAATTATTATTTATCTATGATCGTCTTCAGTAAAATTCATTCAGCAGCATGATGATTTGGAAGTAGATTTTATTTTTCGCTTGCAAAAAAGAAATTATAGCAAGCTATGGGAACGCTGGCGAATTAGATTTTGATTTTATATTGGAAAATGAAAAGCTAAAAAATAAAATGAAAGGACAGAAAGTAAGAGTTATAGTGCTGACATTAGCCAACGGAGAAACAGAGCTTTTTGATCGAGACTTTGGAAGATATCAGTAAAGCTTATGTATTAAGGTGGCACATAGAGGAGTGCTATAAACGACTCAAAGTAGGAGCAGAGTTAGAGAATTTTTCTGGAGAGGCTGTATTACAAGAATTTTGGGCAAACTTGGTCATGTGCAATATATTATCGCTTCATATCACAAGGGCCTTGGAACCCAGATCAAATTGCTGAGTATCGTTTAAATTTTTCAGTTTTATTTGGTGTGATGAGACAGAAACTTTATCAAGTGCTTGTTGCGCCAAAAGATTTTCAAGCCCTTTTTGATAGAGCAAGTATACGCGCTAAAGTTAAGATCCGACCGGGAAGATTGTATAGCTGCGATAAAGTAGATAAGCCTAAACGCCATCATGTCTTTAGGAGAGTTTGCTAATGTATGCTCTTAAGTTGACGCCATTGACTGTTCTCCCTCGTCATACCGTCACGGTATCTCTAGATCCCGCTAACAAGCAGCGGGATAACGAGGTTATCGTCATGCCACCGCAGACCGTCATACCGCGATTCATTCGCGGTATCTCATCAGCTAACAAGCAGCGGGACGACAGCAGTCCTACGTCATACTACCGCAAACCGTCATACCGCTAACAAGCAGCGGGATGACGGTTGTCAGGCTAGTACCTTCTCCTGTCATCCCAGTGCCCAGACACTGGGATCCAGAAAAGTTTGCTTGTAAGCAAGCAAACTAGCATAGAAAGTGGTTGTTAAAACACAACGTTTTCGATGAGATTATATGGAAAACTGGATTCCAGTGTCAAGCACTGGAATGACACCCTCCTGATGGGCCCAAATCACAATGTTCGTACAGTTGTGGGTTTAGCACCCCTTCAATTCCCAAACACCCCTCCCACATTAGAATTATTAAGTTCACTCAAAAGAGGAGCACTTGGAGAAGTATCCTGAAGATAGCTTCTTACCGCTCCTTTAGCCTTCTCAATATTATCTGATTCTTTCTCATGCTTCATATGAAAAGCTAAACCACCAGCAAAACATACGAGAGAATTAACGCCAAGGATAGCTAAACCCCACACTGGTAAGACTGGGTAAAACACGCAAGTTATCAAAGCTACCAAAGAAACAGCACTAACCGCAAATTCTATATTCCTGAACATTTTAAGTTTATTATCAAGATAATCTATTTTTTCTTCCTTTCTAGCTGCTTTTTTGCTACTATGGTACCAAAAGCACATACCAATATGGAAAGCAACACACACAACTGCAGCTACTATACCTAAAGCTAATAACTTCCTATTATCTTCTGATTCTTTTTTCTTATCTTCTCTGCTTTCGTTATGACCGTAGTTAATATTCGTTACATTAGTAGTGTGACCACGCCCACCAAATAAAGAATCGATACAACATTGTAATAGCAAATAATCCCAAAAACTTAAGCCGGTATTTTGTGTATGTACATGTATAACCTGAGGGCTTGTAGTTTGCTGATCTCTTCCGCTTCCTGTATTTTGTCCATTGCCTGAGTTTCGACCTGTAAATTCTTTATATATCTTTTCAAAATTTCCCTCACTCCAAGTTAAATTGCTTCCGGTACTTGTTGTATTACAATG
This sequence comes from Wolbachia endosymbiont (group A) of Pogonocherus hispidulus, assembly GCF_964028195.1. NCBI lineage: Bacteria > Pseudomonadati > Pseudomonadota > Alphaproteobacteria > Rickettsiales > Anaplasmataceae > Wolbachia > Wolbachia endosymbiont (group A) of Pogonocherus hispidulus. Next base: position 1,355,835 of record NZ_OZ034750.1, on the reverse strand, counting down.
CTGTAGAAACCCTTCAATATTATTACTACCACCTGATTTCTTTATATAGGCCAATGCATACCTTTTTAAAACACTATCACTTGCTACCATAAATACCCTCTTAAGTTAAGACTAAATTAATAAATACTTATTATAACAAAGTAACGTCTTCTTGTCAAATCAACCATAACTTAATACCCAGTTAATATCCTTTCCACCAGCTCTTTTACTGTCGGTACGTAGCCATTCTCATAAAACGGATCTTGCTTAAATTTGTACACATTGTGCCCGGAAAACATGAGTTCGTTCTCAATATTACCATCGTGTATAATGTTTTGCAGTGTTTTTTGTATGCAAAAACTACGTGGATCTGGCTTTCGTCCTGTTGAATGGTCGCCGTGATCTCTCCAATTGCTAAACAAACAATGACTTAAGCATCCCATACAATTGATTTGATCTTGTCTTATCTCTGCAAACTTGCCTGGCGTCACAAAAATAACAGTTGTATCTGGAGTTTTCATTGCTTCTGTATACCCTGCTTTAGTCCATGTATTTGCCAGCTCTTTGTCTTTTGAAGTAAGGTAGATCTTCCTACCTCTGCTACCCATTGCAAATTCACTACTAAATTCTTCGCTGGCATTTTCTGAAAACTTTATTTGACGTGAATTCCGTTTCTGCAACTCACGTATGAAGTTATTTTTTACTGCAGATGAGTAAAACCCTGTTGGACTGAATTTATTTAAAAATACATCACCTTCTTCTAAAGTGAGTAGCTTCTTTTTCCACTCTGCAGAAATTGGGCTTTCTTTCGTCAAAAGTGGACGAGTGCCAAACTGAAAAGCTATTGGTCCAATTTGCAGATTGTCAAACCAATGTTCCCAATCTTTCAAATGCCACACTCCTCCTGCCATAACAATTGGTGTTTCTGAAAGACCGATCTCGTTCATGAAAGATCTAAGCTCTGCAACTCTTTCAAATGGAGCCTGTGGTAGCTTTGGGTCTTCACTGTTACTGAGTCCATTGTGCCCTCCAGCAAGCCATGGATCTTCATACACTACTCCACCAAGCAAATAGGAAGATATTCTTTGGTAAGTACGCTTCCATAATGCTTTAAAAGCACGCACCGATGAGACAATAGGGTAATAATAAACCTGATATTTAGCTGCAATTTCTCCAAGCCTATAAGGCATACCAGCACCGCAGGTAATACCATGAACTAAGCCTTTTGCTTTTTCTAATATGCCATGAAGCACGCGTTCTGCTGCTCCCATCTCCCAAAGCACATTCATATGTATTCTTCCATGACCTTTTGATATTTCATTCGCTATTTTTGCCTGACTGATTCCAGCTTTAATACTATACTCAATCAATTCACTGTGTTTTTCATTTCTTGTTTTGCCTTTGTAAATCAGCTGCACTAACTCACCATTATCATCAATAAGCTTAGCATTTGCACCAGAAAACGTACCCACAGCATCTGCTGCAGCAAATGCTCCGCTTGATCTCCCATCACTAATTGCAATGCCTTTGCCGCCCTCGATGATTGGCCACACTTCCTTTCCTGAAATTACTATCTTTTTTATCTTATTTTTCAAAACTTCCTCGCAATCTTTCACTCTATTTTACTTAATTACTAAAAAAATAATAGCTGTTTATTTTTTCCTATATCATCAGAGCCTCTGCATAGCCAAATTTGGGTTTTGAGTAGACACGCAAGAAAAAGCAACTACTGTAAATATAGTTTCGAAAGAAGTCTAATGTATTTTGCTATATGATCATAGGTCTAACAGGCGGAATTGGGGTAGGAAAGAGCTTTGTAGCTAATTGCTTTCAAGAGTTTGGTGCTGCTGTGTTTGATGCTGATTCTGTTGTACACCAACTTTATAAAGTGGATAAAAGCATAATAAGTTATGCAGAAAAAAATTTTCCTGGAGTGGTAGTAAATGGTGAAATAGGTAGAACAGTACTGTCTAAATATTTCTTAGCCTACGATGAAAATTGGAAACAATTTCAATCTTTGGTTCACTCTGCTGTGCTGCGTGAATTAGAATTTTTTATTGCCAAGGAAAAAAAGATCGATAGAAAGCTTTTAGTTTTAGATGTGCCACTTCTATTAGAAACAAAATTTCATTCATACTGTGATCTTATTATTTTTATCTATGCAGATAGCGTTGTGCAAGCTCAAAGACTTAACGAACGCAACATAGATAAAGAAAAGCTAAATTTAATCTCCGATGTTCAGTTATCTATTGAGGAAAAAAGGAAGATGAGTGACTTTATTATCGATACCAGTGTAAGTAAAGAGCATGTTTTTTCTCAAGTAAAAGATATAGTGGATTCATTAAACCTAAACACGTAGCTCTACGTCATACCGCCGCAGTATCTCTTGGCCGCTAACAAGCGGGATGACGAGCTTATCTTCATACTGCCGCGAACCGCCATACCGCCGCGGTATCTCTAGATCCCGCTAACAAGCAGCGGAATGACGATTGTCGATAAATCTAAGTTACTTTAGCAACAGTTATTCTCCACCAAATTACTCCAAATTTTAGTTGTATTATTTGCGGATTTCACTGCTGAAATCTCAAATTTTGAGCTTGTGTTCAAAAATGATTCAACTGACCTGCCAAAAAAATCGTATCTCCACCCCTTGAATAGTTTATCTATCTGCCCAGATATTGACCCGGTTAACTCATCTTTTGAAGAAACTAATTTCCTTGATATGTTACTTTCTTTACATTTACTATCTAAAATAATTGAGAGTATATCGAATACAGATTTGTCATAATTATTCGGTAAGATGCTGTTTTGCTGCATCCAATTTTTTTCATTTTCATTAAAAATATTCACAAACTCTAGTAAATCTGCATCTTTTATATTTTTTGCATTCCTCTTGAGATCATCTAAAATCTCATCAACATGCTCTACATTTTTTTCAATAAAACCAGCTATTACAGCATTATTAATTACTTTATTACGATTCATATTATAGCGCTGTGCTAAGGTCTCTTGCCATTCACTAACTGCTTTAACAGTTAATACCAATCTTGGATTTGCTTCATAATTAAATTTAATTCTCTTCCATGCATCTTTTGGACTATGTAAATACTTATTTATATTAACTATTGATTCCATCTCTTCTTGAAACCAACACATCCTATTATTTTCTTCAAGTTTATTGCACAATATTTGGTATAAGTCATATAGGTGTACCACGTCGTTTATTGCATAGTCTAACTGATCCTCGGACAACGGACGCCTTAACCAATCTGAATTTTTAGCTTTAATTTTATCCAGCACTACTCCTTGATATTGCTCTACTACTTTTGAGTAACCAATAAAGTCATGATAATAATGACAAAACATAGCGGCAACTTGGGTATCAAAAATGGGAGTGGGAATACATTTAAACACAGTGAGTAAGGATTCTATATCCTGCCGGCAGCTATGAAACACTTTGGTTATCCCCTGATTTAGCATTATTTTCTTAATGAATGATAAATCAATTTCTGGCACTAATGCATCTACAATAAAACTCTTCTCTCCGTAAGAAATTTGAATTAACGATAATTTTGGGTAGTAGGTTAAATTATTTCTAATGAACTCCGTGTCAACTGCTATAAATTTCGGCTTTTTTGCTATCAACCCCTCACATATGTCCTCCAGCTCCGACGTTGTATTAATTAACATATGTTTTTCATTCAGTGGTTCTACTTTATCACTTACATTAAATTTTTGCAATTAGTGACTTCTTGCAGAACTTTCTATAGCTAAAGTGACTTAGGTTCTCTAATTGCACATAAGTCAACAATAATTTTCACACAAATCAAAACAGCATATCTGCTCCATAATCCTTGGTAATTCCACATAAGTTAAAAATAGCATATGGTTCTCTCCGCGGTCTGATATGACAATAAAGCCGCATTATACTTGTTAGGCGGAAGTGGACGGCAACATGTTTACCCATAAGTGTTGAAAGTAATACAAAAAGGATATAAAGAGCTATTATTGCAGAAAAATGGAGGCAATAATGGATCAAATAGAAGGCATATTAAACTTAATTAAAGACAAGGATTTGGAAAGGCTAGGAAAATTAAGTGAGATAGATAAATGCAATACTAAGTTAGTGGGCAAAATCATATTTAAAGGCTTAATGAAGTTAATATTAATGGGTCAGAAAACAAGCTTAAGAGCATTAGCAATGGTAATAAACAGGTGTGTGATAGATAAAAATGATGACAAAAGTACAGTCACATAAAGTGGCTTGTCGAAAAGGTTAAAAGTTCTGATTATTTTAAGGGAGTATATATTGATCTGATAAACAAAGTTGAAAAATTGTTGCCCAAAAAAACGTCACATGATTTACATAGATTTGATTCAACAATCATAAATTTATCAGGGTATCTTATAAAAGATGGACTAAAGTTAGGTAACCAAAGTAATAAGTCAAAGTAAGTCTGGGATTAAAAGGACAATTGCCAACAAGTATAAGGTTTTGTAAAGGGCAAGAAGAAGGTAGTGAAGACATAGCACTGGTAAGGGCAATCAACGAAGCAAAAGTTAAAAAAGAGGATATTTTGCTATTTGATAGGGGAATCAGAAAGGTTGGAACTTTTGCTGAGTTTGATGAGAAGGAATACAAATTTATAACAAGAGTTGAAACAAGCAGAAAGCATGATGTTGTAAGTAGGAGTAAAGTTATTCAAGGACAACAGCAAGATGGATCAGAAATTTTAGAAGATATAATAGTTAATCTTTATCGCGCACAGGGCAAAATTGCAGAAAAGCATAACTTACGTTTGATAAAAATCAAAAACAAGGCAGGAAATGAAATATGGTTTTTAACTAACTTGTTTACGATGCCTGCTTATGATGTTGCACAGGCGTATAGGCGAAGGTGGGACATAGAAGTATTCTTCAAATTTATAAAGCAAAACCTTGGATATAAACACTTTTTGAGCCATAGCATGAACGGAATGAAAGTATATATTTATATGATTATTATTACAGCCCTGCTGTTTCTCGTTTATAAAATTAAAAACAATTTACATGGATTTAAAATGGCATTATTGCAATTTACACTAGATCTTAATGATTCTTTTATACGCTCAATTGTTTTACTATCAGGAGGTAATTTACATGTTGTCGATCATCTTATATCACGCCATTTTTGATACTTTCAACACTTATGGAGGCTGGCGGGGAAGGTCCGCCGGTCTACTCTCCCTATAGCAGTGGGAATAGCAGTTGGAGCTTGTTGTCTGGTTGCTGCTGCAATCATATACTATTGTAATAGACCTTCAAATTCACTTGAAAATAGCAAGGTCCAAGGGTTTTCTGGAAACCATGAACAACCTACTCTGTAAAATTCACAAGACCTATTAAAATATTTTTTTACTTTTCATCGTATATTTCTCAACATATTATCTTTAAATACTAAAATAATTAACAATATGGCATTATTAATAGTTGAATCACCTGCGAAAGCAAAGACAATAGGCAAATATTTAAGTAAAGAGTTCAAAGTAGCTGCATCCTTTGGACATGTGAGGGATCTTCCAGCAAAAAACGGTTCTGTCGATCCGGATAATGATTTTGCTATAAAGTATGAAACCATTGAAAAAGCAGAAAAGTATATAAAAGAGTTAGTAAAAGCAGCGAGTAAAGCATCAGATATATATCTTGCAACAGACCCAGACAGAGAAGGGGAAGCAATGGCTTGGCATGTGATAGAGACATTAAAAGAAAAGAAAGCAATCAGTAATGAAAACAACATTTATAGAGTAGTCTTTAATGAGATAACAAAGAGAGCAGTTCAAGAAGCAATAAAGAATCCACGTGAAATTAATATGGACTTAGTGCGCGCACAGCAAACACGCAGAGCTTTGGATTATCTAGTTGGATTTAGTTTGTCACCACTGTTATGGACGAAATTGTCGGGGAGCAAGTCTGCAGGGCGAGTGCAGTCTGTTGCATTAAAGCTTATATGCGAACGGGAAGATGAAATCAGTAAGTTTATAACACAGGAGTATTGGAGCATAAAGGCAGAAATGCAAAATAGCAAAGATGAGGCTTTTTTTGCTATGCTAAGCCACTATGATAATAAAAAGCTAGAAAAATTTGATATTAAGAATGAAGAAGAGGCAAAGAACTTAGTCAGGGAGATTGAGTCAAGGCAGTATGCTGTAAGCACAGTAGAACGCAAGCAAGTTAAGAGAAACCCGCTTCCTCCATTTATTACTTCAAGTCTTCAGCAAGATGCAGTGAATAAGCTGTATTTTAACGTGAAAAATGTTATGCGCATAGCGCAAAATTTATATGAAGGTATCGATATTGGTGGTGAAACTGTAGGGTTGATAACTTACATGCGTACAGATGGGTTTCATATTGCAGATGAGGCTATAAACTCAATTAGAGGGTCAATTAAGTCGTTATATGGTGATAAATATTTACCACAGTCTCCTCGTAAATATGTAAAAAAGGTCAAAAATGCTCAAGAAGCACATGAAGCAATTCGTCCAACTGATATTAATAGAACGCCGGGTAGTATTAAGGATTACTTAACGCCAGAGCAATTTAAATTGTACGATTTAATCTGGAAAAGAACCATTGCAAGTCAAATGGAATCGGCGATTCTTGATCAAGTGGTAGTTGAAATTAGTTCTACTGATCAGAAAGTGATTCTGCGAGCAAGTGGATCAAGTATATTCTTTGATGGTTTTTATAAAGTCTATCAAGATAACATGGAAGCCGAAAATGAAGGCCTGCTACCTGCCATGAAGGAAGGGGAAGCGTGTAAGCTGATTTCAGTTGAGCCAAAACAGCATTTCACTCAACCGCCACCTCGTTATAGTGAAGCAAGTATTGTTAAAAAAATGGAAGAAATCGGTATAGGTCGCCCATCAACTTATGCAACAATTATTTCGGTATTACAAGATCGTGAGTATGTTTCATTGGATAGCAAAAGATTTATTCCAAGCAGCCGCGGTAAAATCGTTACTATATTTTTAGAAACTTTTTTTCAGCGTTGTGTAGAGTATGATTTCACAGCACAAATGGAAGAAAAGCTTGATTTAATCTCAAATGGACATGCAGATTGGAAAAAAGAATTAGGCCACTTTTGGGTGCCATTTTTTGGTCATGTAAACTCTGTCAAGCAAATGACGCATGATGAAGTTTTCAGCGGCATTCACGATTTGGTAATCGATTGGTTTTGTTCAGAAGAAGGAAAAAAAGAGGTGAATACGAAATGTCCTATTTGCTCTGATGGCATATTGAAATTGAACTTTGGGCGAACAGGAGTGTTCCTTGGATGTTCTAACTATCCTGAATGCAACCATACAAAAGAAATTACGGGCAGTAATGACAATTCAGAATATCCAAAAAGTTTAGGTATAGATGATATAACAGGACAAGAGGTAGTAATTAAAAAAGGTCCTTTTGGGCTTTACCTGCAGTTTAATAATGAGTCAGAAAAGAAAAAAGCGGTTCCTATACCAAAAGATATAAATGTTAATGAGATTGATCTGAGCACCGCTACTCAATTACTTTCCTTGCCGAAAGTAATCGGAGAACACCCAAAAACCGGAAAGGAAGTAAAAATAGGCCTTGGACGATTCGGGTACTATATTTTCTATGATGGTAGATACTTTTCTCTTAAGAAAAGCTCCAAAGAGGTGCTGAATACAGAATTGAGCGAAGCTGTACAAATTATTGCAAACAGTCCACGCAAAGAGTTAAAACCTCTCGGGGTTAATGAAAAAGGAAAAGAAGTTTTCATCTGCAACGGTAGGTATGGATTCTATATAAAATGCGGTAAAACGAACGTTGCTTTGGGCAAGAGTGCAGATATTGAGAGTATAGATTTGAAGAAGGCTTTAGAGTTGATTAAGAATAAAAAGTAGACTTCTTGCATAACCATATAACATTGGGAATAGAAACGAAAAAACTTACTTGACAAACTCCGCCAGCCCCCTTATCATGAAACTGAAGCTATTTATTTATCTTCGCAATCTGTGCAGGTTAATGACAAAAAACTTAGGGTATTTGGCGTCTCATGTTTAATTTTTCGCACTACGTGCATCGCATGTCTTTAAAAATTTCTGGGTTTTTACCTATATAAGCCGAAACGCGCTTACAAAGCGTTTAAGACAGCAAAAAACGTCAAATTGACAAGGGAGAATTTGAATGCTAGCTACTACGGGGTTTCTTTGCCTTTTTTCCTGCTTAGTAAATTTCTTAAACACTTGCGGTGTAGGTTAGTTGCAAGTTAAAAGCAGCTAAATCGCTCTTAATCAAGCGTTTTAGAATAAAAAAACGCCGATATTTTAGTACATAGTAAATAGCCAACCACCAACGGGGCTTCTTTTGCCTTTTTTTTTGTTTGGTAAATTTCTTAAATATTTATAGCTAAACGACAACCGTCATCCCGCTACTTGTTAGCGGCTGAGATACCGCGGCGGTATGACGGTTAAGTATCCCGCTACTTGTTAGCGGCTAAGAGATACCGCGGCGGCATGACGTAGAGCTCGCATTAGCTATAAGATTAGCTAAATTCTGCACATCCATAAAAAACAAACCTTCTTTTTCGTCTTGAACGCTAATAATAGCGTGAGTGTTAAGAGGTAAAGGGTCATTTGTATGTCCATGGCCTACCCCTTTCATTGTAAATACAGGAAAGTTAACACTTTTTGCAAACCTTTCTTTTACAACTTCAACAAGATTATCATTATAACAGTTAACGAAATCCCCAAAGATTACTGCATGCACTCCATCAAAAATGTGAGCTTGTTTTAGGTGATCTAAACTGCGCTCTATTGCGTATGGGTAAACTCTTATGTCCTCTAAAAATAGAATTTTACCTTTCGCATTTATTTGCCAAGCGGTTCCTATACTATTTTCAACTAAAGTCATATTACCACCGATGACTTTAGACTCTAATCTGCCATCTTTTAGTCTAATGCCATTGTTTATCATCTTTAGGTTATCAAATCTGATAGAATCCCGCTTGTTAAGAATTAACTCTTTCAATTTTTCAACAGAGCTTTCAGAAACGGAGCTATTTACTATCATTTCCAACATGGTGCCGTGAAGAGTTTGCCAATCATATTTAGCTTGTAGATAGATGTGCAAGGCAGTTATATCGCTATAGCCTATGAGGATTTTTTTGTTTTGAGCAATCCTTTCTTTTTTATCATTGGGTAACTTTTCTAGATAGGGAATTAACCGAGAAGCCCCTTCTCCTCCTCTGATACACCAAATTATTTTACTATCATTAGTTAGTGCACTAACCAAATCATTTGTTCTGAATTCATCAGAGTTAGAGTAGAATGGATTATCATTACTATATATTTTCTCCGAAATATGGGGATTAAAATCCAAAGCTTCTACATATTCTTTTATAGTAGTCAAATCTGATTCTTTTCCCTTGGAAGAAGGAGCAATAATATCAACTTGGTCGATTGCATGAATACCTGTGTTAGCACCATAGCTGTACGAACATTCATTTTTGAAGGTAAATTGCACAGCAAATGGTGTCATTCCAGTGCTTGACACTGGAATCCAGAAATTTTGCTTATAACTGAGCTGATGAGCTAAAGGTAGTTGTCTTACGCTAAAACAAACGTTTTTAATTAAGTTGCATAGAAGCTGGATCCCAGTGTCTGGGCACTGGGATGACACCCCACTGGTGGGAATTGCTCCCAAACTACAACGTTCGTACAGTTGTGTGTTAGCACATAAAGTGAAAATAAAATATAAAAGGTAAATGATCATTAAAATATCTTATAAAACTCTTTTTTTAGTATATCATCCAATTCAGAGAGTGGAACCTTCACTCCTAGTTCTTCCATTGATGTGACGCCATAACCTTGCAGTCCACAAGGAATAATACCCTTATAGTGAGAGAGGTCTGGAAAGACGTTAAGCGCTATGCCATGATAAGTTACCCATTTTCTTAAACGGATACCAAAAGCTGCAATTTTTTTTTCTACTCCATTGTTATTCACCCAAACACCTATTCTATCCTCTTTAAATTCTCCAAGTATATTAAATTGCTTTAAAACATTTATTATCCACTTACTTAGGTCTCTAATATATAGCTTTATGTCGCATTTATTTCTTTTTTTAAGGTTTAACATTAAATATATGATGCGCTGTCCTGGACCATGATATGTGTGTTTACCGCCCCTTCCTGTTTTATATATAGGAAATAGTTTTTCAACAATATCATCATCTGTTGCACTGATTCCTGCAGTATAAAGTGGAGGGTGCTGGAGTAGCCATACCAATTCGTCTGCTGAATTATTGTAAATTTGTTGAATTTTCTCTTCCATGAATTTTACAGCATAGTTATAATCAATAAGCTGATTAGATATTAGCCATTCTACCATGTTCTATTTCTTTTCTTTTTAGTATAGCAGTGCGTTCTTTTCCTGTCATCCAAGTAGCGTGACACACAGCTGTACAAACATTTATTTGTGAAGGCAGTGTGTTAAATATTATGGCAGGCTTTGCCTTAAACACAAAGGTGCCATGCAAGTAGCTGACACTGGTTCCCTTACGGTGGTGTCATCCCAGTGCTTGACACTGGGATCCAGCCTTTATTATGCAGCCACTTATTTAAAGTTAAGTTTTCTGGATTCCAGTGTCTGGGCACTGGAATGACAGGAGAAAGAGGCTACTTGGATGACAGCTAGCCTGACAATCGTCATCCCGCTACTTGTTAGCGGGATCTATGCTAAGATACCGCGAATAAATCGCGGTATGACGTAGAAGCTATACTTTTATGCTTACCAACTTAATAAAATTCCTGGATTCCAGTGTCAAGCACTGGAATGACATCCTCCGGGTAGATAATGTTCGTACAGTTGTGTGTCAAGCACTGGGATGACACCAACTATTAACATCCCATATTAATTCTACCGCAATTTCAATTTTTTAACAAATTCGATTTTTTCAACAAATAGGAGGCACATATGAATTTCAACATTTTTCAAAGAAAGAAAAGCAGTGAATACTCTGCTTTGCAACTAATGATGGAACCAAGTTGGAGTAAGCGTGATTATGTAAGTTTTGCTGAGGAAGGTTACATAAAAAATGTTATTGCCTTTCGAGCAATTAATATGATTGCAAGTGCTGCATCTTCGGTACCTTTTACTCTCTGCCAGCTTACTGAACAGGGAAAATCGCAACTAAAAGCCCATCCATTACTGAAATTACTTTATTCTCCTAATCCAATGACATCAAAATCGGAATTTATTGAGGGAATTGTAACTTATCGGTTAGTTAACGGCAATTCTTATATATTGATGGTTGAGTCGCAGAACAATAGAAAACCACCAACAGAGCTTTATCTTCTGCGCCCTGATAGGGTTGAAATTGTTCCGGGGAGAAATAACGTTCCTTATATCTATCGTTATACCATAAATAACAACGGTTATGACTTTAAAGTTGATAAACTAACCGGACGTTCAGCAGTGTTGCACCTAAAGACCTTTAACCCTTTGAATGATTGGTATGGGTTATCACCAATTGAGGCAGCTGCATACAGTATAGATCAGCATAATCAGGCGGGTGCGTGGAATCAAGCGATGTTGCAAAATGGGGCAAGACCAAGTGGTGCAATAGTTGTGAAATCAGCGAAGGACGGGAGTGGTGGAAATTTAAGTCAAGAGCAGTACCAACGCTTAAAAGAGCAAATAAATGATCATTATTCAGGTTCTGTCAATGCTGGAAGACCGATATTGCTTGAAGGAGGCTTGGAGTGGAAAGAAATGAGCTTATCACCAAGGGATATGGATTTTATTGAGTCCAAACACAGTTCAGCTCGTGATATTGCCCTGGCTTTTGGCGTCCCGCCGCAGTTGCTTGGCATACCAGGTGATAACACTTATAGCAATTTAGTCGAAGCACGCTTATCCCTCTGGGAACAGACGGTTTTACCAACGCTAGAAAATATTATCTGTCATCTGAATTCTTGGCTGACACCAAAATTTGGTGAGGATCTGTGCTTGTCATACGATAAAGATGCAATAGAGATACTCATGGAAAAGAGACAGAAGTTGTGGAAATACGTAGAAAACGCAAGCTTCATGACGCTCAATGAAAAAAGGGAAGCATTTGGTTTGCCACCACTGCCAGGTGGTGATGAGTTAGGTTAAGTTTGTATCTGTTCAGTTGTGCGGCTAAAAGACAACTTAAAAGAGTTTAAGTTTTTGCTTTGTACTTTGTAAAATATTAAAAAAATCAGCCAAATTACACCATATTTAGTCTATTTTATCCTATAGTTTTGGGTTTACCGAGGGTTCGTCATTCCGCTGCTTGTTAGCGCCGCGGCAGTTGTAAGTTAAAAATATGTTATAAAAGAAACAAGAGGGAAGATAACTCTACTCACTATAGGAATAGCGGGCGTGTGCGACCGACGCGGCGTTGACAACCGTTTATATCAAGGTACACTAGCCCTCGATACGTTTGAATAGTTGCATGGGACATATGTATGCACCCGTTTACAATCTTAAATCAATAAACCATCGAGGTTATTAATATGGTTACATCTTATCAAAACTTTATTGGTATTGACATCGGAAAATTTAAAAATGTTGTTGCGGTTCACACACAGAAGAGTGTTGTCGAATTTGATAATAATGCTTCTGGTTAGCAACAATTGTTTAAAAAGTTTTCAGATATCTTACCTAATTCTTTAGTGACTTTAGAAAACACAGGGAATTGGTTTATCGCATTTTCTTAGATAAAGATCTAGAGTTACAGAAGCGCCAAAAAATTCTGAGAACAGTGCCAGGCAAAGTTATCTCAAGATTTTGTGTGTCTGATGCCAGAGCTTGGCTACTTAAACAGAAAAGAAGTAGCAAGTCTTGCTGGCGCATCCAAAAGAAAGTGGAAAAGCTATTGGTTATCGAAGAATAACAGGCGGTAGAAGCAATGTTCGTACTAACGGCTGCAATGGCTGCTGCAAAGTCCAAATCTGTTGTTTGATATAAAATTTTTCTATGATAAATTAGGGTGTTTATTGTCAAAAATGCATTTTCTAATTGAATAAAAATACAAAATTATAAACAAGAGTTGTAATAAAACTAAATTCAAAAAATTTAAAAAAAACATAGTTGATATGACGGTTCGCGGTGGTATGACGATAACCTCGTCATCCCGCTGCTTGTTAGCGGGATCTAGAGATACCGCGAATGAATCGCGGTATGACGTAGAGCTCGCGTTAGCTATACTTTTATGCTTACCAACTTTAAAATTCCTGGATCCCAGATACCGTGACGGTATGACGTAGGACTGCTGTCATTCCAGCGCGTGACGCTGGAATGACACCGAAGGGGCTACTGCCGTCTTGGATGGAAACCAGTGTCAGCTACTTGGATGACATCTTTTTCTTGGTACAAATTACTCTTATATCTCAATGTTCGTATAGTTAGTTGCCACCTGGATAAAAAAATTAGCTAACAAATTTGTAAACATCAGTATACAGCTCATCAACGCTTGGTTCTTTACTATTTTTGGCAAAATCTTCCGACTTTTTTACTAAATCACGTATTTCCTTATCAATTACTTTGCATTCTTCTTCTGAAGCAATTTTATTATTTATCATGTACTTCTTTAAAGTGCCTATAGGGTCATGATTTTGCTTCATATCTTCAACTTCTTCTTTTAAGCGATAAGTAGCAGGATCTGACATCGAATGGCCGCGATATCGATATGTCTTCATTTCAAGCAGGATAGGCCCTTTTCCGCTGCGTGTGTGTTCCGCTGCTTCGCTTGTAGCCGCATAAACAGAGAAAAAATCCATTCCATCAACTTGTTTTCCAGAAATACCAAAACTTTCTCCTCTTTTATATAACTCTGTTACTAAAGTTGATCTTTGCACAGAAGTTCCCATTGCGTATTCGTTATTTTCTATGATGTAAACCACAGGCAACTTCCACAAAGCTGCCATATTAAATGATTCATATACTTGTCCTTGATTTGCAGCACCGTCACCAAAATACGTGAATACCACGTTATCTCTTTTCTTATATTTATTAGCAAATGCTATTCCTGTGCCAATTGGAACTTGTGCTCCCACTATTCCATGTCCGCCGAAGAATTTTTTTTCAACGTCAAATACGTGCATCGAACCACCTTTACCTTTCGAGCATCCTGTTTCTTTGCCGGTAAGCTCTGCCATCACAACATTCGGATCAGAATCACATGCGAGCATTAAGCCATGGTCTCTATAACTTGTGATAAAAGCGTCACCTAATTTTGATGCAGCTTGAGTTCCAACTGCAACTGCTTCTTGCCCTATTGATAGGTGACAGAACCCGCCTATTAATCCCATTCCATATAATTGTCCTGCTTTTTCTTCAAATCTGCGTATGAGTAGCATTTTCCTGTAGAATCCAATTATCTGTTCTTTAGTGAAATTTTCTGCTTTCATATTGATTTCTTTTTCATTAAACTAAGATAATATCAGAAATTTTTAACATTTTGTAACAATATCTGCATGAATTATTACCGCTGGCTCGAAGCTTTTCACGTTATCTCCGCCATTATGTGGATGGCAGGTATGCTTTATTTACCCAGGCTTTATGTCTACCACGCAACTGTAAAACCGGGATCGGAAAATGATAGCTTGCTTCAAACAATGGAAAAGAGGCTACTTAGATATATCATAAACCCTGCAATGCTTTTCTCACTTGGTTTGGGAATGACATTAATGATTATAAGAGAAGCATATCGCGAAGGGTGGTTTCATGTGAAAGCACTAGCATTATTTTTTATGTTTGCTATTCATGGACTGCTTGCAAAATACAGAAAAGATTTTGCAATGGGTTCAAATGAAAAAAAACACGTTTATTTTCGTGTTTTAAACGAAACAGTGACAGTGTTAATAATAGTTATAGTTATTATGGTTGTTGTAAAACCTTTTTGACTGACCTTACCCAAAAAAAGCAGAAAGCTCAGCTACTCTTCTATTTTCATTTTTGACTTTTTTGAAAATAACATAAGCTAAAGTTACTGAGGTTTACCAATGATTTTTACAGGGATACTGGTGAATCAAGTTGCAATAGCTGTGTGCTTGACATTGGGATCCAATTTTATAAAAATCTATTGTGCTGACTAGCGTCACGCGCTGGTCTGTTGGACATTTAATGTGATTGTATGTAGGGTTTTGAAAAAGACATACCAAATATGAAAGGCCTATATATTAAAACTTACGGCTGTCAGATGAACGTTTATGACTCCGTTTTAATGGAAAATATAATTAAACCTTTGGGGTTCAACGTTGTTAGTGATGCAGAAAAAGCTGATTTGGTGATATTGAATACTTGCCATATTAGAGAGAAGGCAGCAGAAAAGCTTTATTCTGAGCTCGGGAAGATTCATTCGTCACGAAAAGAAATTACTATAGTGGTGGCTGGATGTGTAGCGCAAGCAGAGGGAGAAGAAGTATTCAGAAGGGCTCCATTTGTGGATATTATTGTTGGTCCGCAGAGTATCGCTACTTTACCGGAGCTGATAGTCAAAGCAAGCAGAAGTAAAGGTCATGTAATAAACACTGATTTTCCTGAAGTTGCAAAGTTTGATAAATTGCCAGATGAATGCTATGGCAATAGCCAGGGATCTTCTGCGTTTCTTGCCATACAAGAAGGTTGTGATAAATTTTGTACGTTTTGTGTGGTGCCCTACACTCGCGGAGCTGAATATTCACGACCAGTAAATGAAATATTTCGTGAAGCATTGAAATTAGTTGCAAATGGGGCGAAGGAAATCAATTTGCTTGGTCAGAACGTCAATGCTTACCATGGAGAATGCGAAGGGGAAGTGTGGGATTTAGGCAAATTAGTTAGTCATATTGCTAAAATTGAAAAGCTAGAGAGGATTCGTTATACAACTTCTCATCCAAGAGATATGCATGAATCTCTCTACTTGGCACATGCGGAAGAGCCAAAACTCATGCCATTTATTCACCTGCCTGTGCAGTCAGGTTCGAATAAAATATTGCACGCGATGAACAGAAAGCACACTGCAGAGGAGTATTTGGAAATAATAGACAGATTTCGCAAATTGAAACCTGAAATCGAATTTTCTTCTGATTTTATTGTTGGTTTTCCTGGAGAAACCGAAAAAGATTTTGAAGAAACTGTAAAATTAGTAGAAAAAATTAGATATGCTCAGGCTTATAGCTTTAAATATAGCCCAAGACCAGGTACACCAGGAGCAGAAAGAAAAGATCAAGTACCAGAAGAGGTTAAAACAGAACGCCTTCTTCGTTTACAGAAATTAATTAGTAAGCAACAACTTGAGTTTAACCAGAGTATGGTAGGCAAAACTATTCCTGCTTTGTTCAGTGATAAAAAAGGCAAACACCAAAACCAAATTATTGGTAAAAGCCCATATATGCAATCAGTGTGCATTGATGATCCTGAAGGTAAATACAGGGACAAAATAGTAAACGTGAAAGTGTTGGAAGCTCGGCAGAACAGTTTGTTGGGGCGTGGGGTGCAGGAATAAGTTTGTTTCTTTTTGCATTTGTAATTTTCTAGAAAGCCCTATATTCTTTGGCTTTATCCGGTCAAAATGAACATGAAGTCAAAGCATTATCCTGATACAGTAAGTAGTCCTGATTTTTCATCGTTAGAAAAGAAAATCATAAAATTTTGGCAGGAAAATAAAGTTTTTGAGCAGTCAGTGGAAGGGCGTTCCAAGGATAATTGTTTTGTCTTTTACGATGGACCTCCGTTTGCAAATGGACTTCCCCATTATGGACATTTACTCACTGGTTTCATCAAAGACGCATTTGCAAGGTATCAAACTATGCTGCAAAAAAGGGTTGAACGTAGATTTGGCTGGGATTGCCATGGATTGCCGGCTGAGATGGGTGCAGAAAAAGAACTTGGAATATCTGGTAGAACTGAAATAGAAAAATTCGGCATTGAAAAATTCAATAACCATTGTCGTACTTCTGTGATGAAATTTTCGTCAGAATGGGAGAAGTATGTAAATAGGCAGGCAAGGTGGGTGGATTTTCATAATGACTATAAAACCATGGATAAATCATTCATGGAGTCGGTCATGTGGGCATTTAAACAGCTTTATGATAAGGGTCTAGTGTATGAATCAGTACGCGTTGTTCCATATAGCTGGGCGTGCGAAACTCCATTATCCAATTTTGAAACAAGGCTTGATAACGCGTATAGAGAAAAGACTAGCAAAGCTGTAACTGTTGCATTTGAGCTTTTAGAAAACCCACAGCAGTTTAAAAGTGTTAAACAAAAATGTAAATTACTTGCTTGGACTACAACTCCTTGGACTCTTCCTAGCAATCTGGCATTGGCGATAGGAAAGGACATCAAGTATTGTGCAGTGTCAGTCCACTCTTTGGTGTCATTCCAGCGCGTGACGCTGGAATCTATTTCTGGATCCCAGTGTCGAAGCACTGGGATGACAGAAGTTAATGAAAGGAGTTCAGTGAACAGTGAAATTTATATTTTCGCTGAAAGCTACCTAGAAAAATTTATCAGCCACTCTGAACAAAACAATATTCCATATGAAAACTGCAATATAAAACTTAAAGCGAATGATCTTGCAGGCCTTTCCTATAAGCCGCTGTTTGATTACTTTAAAGATACAAAGAATGCATTCCGTGTTTTTGTTGCTGATTATGTTACAGGAGAAGATGGTACTGGCGTTGTACACACTGCTCCTGGATTTGGTGAGGAAGATTTTTACCTTTGCCAAAGCCATGATATTCCAGTTATTTGTCCAATTGATAACAGTGGAAAATTTACTGCTGAAGTTTCAGATTTGGCAGGGGTTCATGTTTTTGATACCAATGATACAGTAATAAAAAAATTGAAAGAACAAGGAAACTGGTTCAAAACTGAACAATATATTCACAATTATCCACACTGCTGGAGAACTGACACTCCTTTGATCTATCGCACTATGCCTTCTTGGTATGTTGCCGTTACAAAATTCAAAAGCAGAATGGTAGAGCTAAATAAGAGAGTTAATTGGATACCAAACCACATTAGAGATGGTCAATTTGGAAAATGGCTTGAAGGGGCACACGACTGGTCAATTTCACGCAATCGATTCTGGGGTACTCCGATTCCTGTGTGGCAATCAGATGATACAAGATATCCAAGAGTAGATGTATATGGTTCAATAGAAGAACTGGAGAGAGATTTTAATGTTAAAATAGACGACTTGCACAGACCATTTATCGATACTTTAACAAGACCAAATCCTGATGATCCAACAGGAAAATCAGTTATGCGCCGTGTACCTGACGTGTTTGACTGCTGGTTTGAATCTGGCTCGATGCCATTTGCGCAAGTCCACTACCCGTTTGAAAATAAGGAGTGGTTTGAAACTGCAGATTTTATCACTGAATACATAGCGCAAACCAGGGGGTGGTTTTATACGCTCTTTGTATTGTCCACTGCTTTGTTTGATAGGGAACCATTTAAGAACTGCATATGCCACGGTGTTGTTTTGGATGTAAAAGGGCAAAAATTGTCCAAACGTTTGAATAACTATGCAGATCCAATGGAGGTTTTTGATAGATACGGTTCTGATGCACTGCGTTTTCTTATGCTTTCTGGATCTATTGTTTGTGGTGGTAATTTGCTACTCGATAAAAAAGGAAACTCAATACGAGATGTTCTGAAAAACGTAATAAAACCTATTTGGAACAGTTATCACTTTTTTACTATGTATGCAAATGCAGATGGAATTAAAGCTGAAGTTTGTAAGGATTATCAAAGTACTATTGATCGCTACATGATTTCCAAATGTTTTGAAGCTGTAGAAAGTATCCAAACTTCTATGAACAGCTATAACTCCCAAGAGGCTTGCAAAATTTTGATGAACTTTTTTGAAGTGCTAAATAATTGGTATATTCGTCGCAGTCGCGAGCGTTTTTGGAAAAGTGATTTGGATCAGGATAAAACTGATGCTTATAATGTTCTATATACGGTTTTTTATTACATACTAAGAGCTGCAGCTCCTTTGTTGCCACTTATAACAGAGAATATATGGCAAGGGCTTAAGTATGAAGAAACATCTGTTCATTTGGCTGATTTTCCACAATTAGAGAAGTTTGATAGTCAGCTCATTGCCAAGATGGATCTAGTGAGAGAGATATGTAACTCTGCACTCTCTATTAGAAACACGTTTAACATACGTATCAGACAGCCACTTAATAGTATGACGATTTATCATAAGTCTTCCTGCAGTTTTCTTGACGATACACAACCCTCTGTCATCCCAGAGCTCTCTCCCGTCATCCCAGTGCGTGACACTGGGATCCAGAAAGAAAAGAAATGGTCAAGTGCTGGAATGACACCAAGCATGAATGAATATCAAGAGATGATAAAAGATGAGGTAAATGTAAAAGAATTAGAAATAGTGGGTGAGTTGAAAGAAGTTGCATCACTAGAACTGAAACTAAATTTTCCTATGCTTGGAAAAAGAGTTCCAGGCAAGATCAAGAAATTAGTACAGTACGTCAAAGAGGGGAAATGGAAGCAAGTTGACAATGAGCAAGTTTTTTTTGGTAATGAGTCAGAAAATTATATCATAGAAAAAGGCGAATATGAACTATTATTAAAAGCAAACAGTGAATTCTCCTCTGTATTTGATAACAACAAAGGGGTTGTGATCCTAAACACTACTTTAAATGATGAATTGATTCTAGAAGGGCTTGCAAGAGATGTAGTGAGGCTCATTCAGGAAACCAGAAAACAAGCTGATTTTCATATGTCTGATAGAATCAGAGTAATAATCAAAACAGAAGATGAGAAAATTAAGGAAGCAATAAATACGTGGAGTGAATATATAAAAGAGCAAACTCTAGCCTTATCTTTAGAGGTTAATATAGAAATTGGAATCAACTTTTACTCTAAAGAATACCAAGATTCAATTGTTGGTATTAAGTTAGATTGTTGATAGTTGCAAATTGTTAGCATTTGTGCTATACTTAGGGTAATTGGGGTAAGGTTATGGTATGTATGCTGTTGTAGATTGTGAGGAAGTTGTTAATTTGAATAACAACAGTGATGATTTAGGTAAAGTAGAATTTATTTCCAATGTTGCTTTGGAAGAGGAAGAAGAGTTTTTTGATGCTATGGAAGCTGTTTCTAATGTAGAAGAAGGGAATGATTTAGGTCTTGCTACTTCAGAAGAGGAAGAAGAATTTTTTGATGCTGTGGAAGAACAAGAGCCGTTAGCTAATTTTAACGTTCCACTCAGTATATTTCATTATAAAGATTATAACTCTGATTTTTTTACTTCTTGGTATAATATATCAAGTAGAATATTTAAAGAGGTAAATCGAGCTTGCCCGGAGAAGAAAGTATTAAATTTAGCTCTATCAGTTTTAATGTTTCCTTATATAGTTTTCACTGCGTTAGGATTAGCCGTATATAATAAATTAAAAACAAATGATAAGACACAAATCAGTTCAGAGGAGAATAAAACAAAAAAAAGTGAAGTAAGTGAAAGTACAGCAAAAAGACTGGCATATGGTGTTCTTGCTGCAATAGTGATTCTTGTTAATATAGCTATGCTTGCAGCATTACTTATTCCTGCAACACTCGCTTTGGCTACTTTTTATCTTTTAAATAGAAAATTATCTCATTCTTTGATTGCTGCTATTAAAATAAGTAATGGGTTATGTCAAAATGAACACCAAAATATTGAGGTGTCTTTTCGTGAAATAGATGCTGGTAAGTCAGACATTATGTGGGATATGGAAGTTAAGTTTCCATTGCAATTTAAACAACTACTTAGAGATTTATACGAAGATCCAAAACACAATGCTGTACTAAAATTGTCAGCTAATATCCACTTAAAAAATGGTCTTAAGCCTTTACGTAATGAAATCAAGAATGTGCTTGCAACTTCGATTCAAGAGTTTGCGAAGACTATGGAAGAGCTGATGAAGCTAGAAAAGAAAGATATTACATATGATAAGCTGAAGGAATTGTTGAACGAATTCAGAGTGGAAGTAGTAAATAGTATAGGTCCTAAATTGACAAGTCACTTAATATACAACGCCTATCAAGTTGCCTTTATACAAGCAATTAAATTTGCACAAAAAAGAAAAGAAGGTTTTTCATTAGAAAACGTGCTAAGAGATATATTAGTGAAACAAGAGTTGGAGAGCCAAGGTAAGGAATTGCCAAGTGAAAAAGAAATGATAATAAAAGATCTAAAAAAAGCAGGAGCAAAAGTACCAGATGTTTTAGAAGATAAGGCGCTTCTTATGTTTAGAGCGAAATGGAGGCAGCTTATACAAGAAAAGAAGATAGCTAAGAGAACAATAATTGATGTTTATAGGGATATGTACCATCAAACAACAGAGGAAGCTCTGGGTAGTGCGGAAGAAAAAATTAAACATTTAAAAGAAAAAGGTCAAGAGAGATACAACAGGATATGTGAAGAACTAAAAGAGATGCATAAAAATAGGAAAAACGGTAGCTTAACAGATGGTGCATTAAAAAGAAAATTAGAAGATCTTTTTAAATTCGAATATGATGATCAAGAGGTTGAGAAAAGGCTAATAGAATCGAGAATAAGGACTATTCAAACTCTACTGAATAAATCAGATAACAAAATAAAGCAATCTTTAGCAGAAGATCTTAGTGAATTAAATGAAACAAAGACTTCGGATAAAGTGAATGACTTTATAGAAAAGATGTATTTAGAAATAACGAAATGTGAAACGCAAAGTTTGTTTAAAGGCCAAGCAAAGGGTATAGAGGATTCATGTGAGTTATTAAAGGAAGAGGCACCAGATCTAGTGAAAGAGATTAATTCACATCGAATGAGAATTGAAAAATACTTGGAAAGACCTGAACAACCTATACTGTTAAGAAAAATAATAGAAGGAAATAAGGATTTAAATAAATACTTAAAAGATGAGCAAAATAGCAAGGGAAAAGAACATCCAAATACAAAGTTAATAGAGATGCACTTGGAAAATAACCAAGAAATTCTGGAAGCATTAGAACAATTAGAGTTAAAAAAAGAAAGATTATTGATAAATGAAAAAGCAACAAATGATTACAGAGAAGAACTAGAATCTCGTGAAAAAATAAAATTTGCAGTAATAGAAGATAAGTTGTTGGAGGTGCTTAAGCAAGAAACTTTTAATGAAAAAGAAATCAAGAAATTATTCGAGAAAGCAGAACTTGAGTACTGTTTAGCAGAAAGATGCATCAAATATCCTGTAATTAAAACAAAAGATAATATCAAACATTTTAGTCAAAATTTATTGTCTCCTTTGATAGATAGGTTGGTGGAAAATATAATAAATAATGTGCCAAAAAATGATAAGAGTTCACTTTTGCAACCTGTGAAATCTTTTTGGACATGTTGGGGGTATATTAAAACAGGCCTTGTCGTTGCAATACATGGGGATGAGAGTACAGAAGGAAAAGCGTTAGATGTAGCACACACCTCTTATAAGGAAGTGGAGACATTTCTTCAACATTTCGAGTCAAGTTATGAGAAAGCTGGGGCTTTTTTAGGTGATTTATTTTCTGATGAAGGAGAAACATTTAAAAATGATGTATGGCCTAAGATAAAAGATCATTTGTATGGAATGTGGGATAGATTTTTTAAGGATATTGAATTCAAGGTTGGAAGTAGATTAGATGAGGTAAGCTTGGCACAGCCAAAGCAGGAAACTATGATTGTGGCTCAATGATGAGTTCTCAAAGTTCCTCTGGTATTTTCATATACTAAATTAACTATAGCACTTGATTCTTTTTGGATCTCTTTTTCAGTTAAAGTGTGGATTGGAGAGCAGAAAGTAACTGACAATGCTATAGACATCTTATTCGGTTCTATATTATTTCCATGGTATACGTCAAATACTAAAACTTCTGTGATGAGCTCTGAGCTTTTTTTTACCACATTGATTATGTTACCTACTTTCACATCCTTATTTACAATAAATGCAAAATCACGTTTTACACTTTGGTATTTATAGTCGATAAATTTCTTTCTACTTACAGGTAAATTTTCAATATTTTCTAGTATTACCTCAAAACCTACAACTTTTTGCTTGATATCAAAAAAATCCAGTATACTCGGATGCAGTTCTCCAAAATAATCTGCTACTTTATTCTTAAAAGAGAGAGTGCCTGACTTTCTTGGGTGGTAATATTCTTTTTCTGCTCTTTCTATCGTTAAATTATCACAATTGACGTTAAAAAACTCCAAAGCTGCTATGCAATCAGCCTTTGCGTCAAAAACATCTACTTTCCTATCAGTATTATAATGGTTTCTCGGCAAATTATTTCCTGTTCTTATTCCACTTAAAACATGTTTAGACTGAGCTCCACCATCGTAAATCGGCCCAATTTCGAAGATTGCAAGATCAGATATTCCATGGGCAATATTATCAGCAGTGACTTGCAATAAATTTGGTATGATACTTGGTCTCATTATATTGAAGTTGTTATTAAATGGGTTATCGATGATAAATAACTTATTCGAGTAACCAAATTTTTCAGCTGTTGATTCACTCATAAACGACCAGGTTAGCACTTCATGAAACCCTCTGTTTGTCATCAAAATACGCAAATTGTCGTATGTACTATCTACTTCTTCAACATTATTTGGTAGTGGTTCTTCTTTTATTTTGTCATAGCCGTATATCCTTGTTACTTCTTCAATTAGGTCAGCAGGTATTGTCACGTCCGATCTCCAGCTTGGTACTTGTACATTCCAACTGCCTTCGGTTTTTTTATCAATACTAAACCCTAGTTTCGTTAAGATATCGAACACTTCATCAGGCGATACAGACACACTTCCAAACTTGTTCACATCCTGATAGTCAAAGCTCACCTTGGTGTCAGTCCTATCTAAGCTGCCAGCAGACACTACGCTTGAGGTTTCTCCACCACATAAGTCCAAAATCATTTTAGCTGCAAGATTGAGTCCCTCAAGGGTAAATCCAGGATCAACTGAACGTGCAAATCTGTAACTAGCGTCTGTGGAGATATTCATCTGCCTTGCAGATTTAGCGATAGATATAGGGTCAAACCAAGCAGACTCTAAAAAGATATCAGTAGTTTCAAGAGTACATTCACTGCACTTACCACCCATAATTCCAGCAATTGCATGAATATTTTTATCACCTGCAATAACGCTTGTGTCCGTGTTTAATAAGTATTCTTTACCGTTCAAACCAGCAAATTTTTCTCCGTCGTTTGCTTTGCGTACTGTGAGCTCTCCTTCTATTTTTTTTGCATCATACGCGTGCATTGGGCGGCTGAAAGATATCATAATATAGTTCGTGATATCAACTATTGCAGAAATGGAGCGCATTCCTATCGATTCCAGCCTATCTTTTAACCATTTTGGGCTTTCTTGATTTTTTACATTGGCGATGTATATTCCACTAATAAAACTTTCCCCGTCAGTAACTTCAACATCGATTGGTGAATTTATGGAGCTGGTAAGTTGTGGAATGCTTAAAGTCTTTAATGTCCCAATTCCAGTTGCAGCAAGGTCGCGAGCTATTCCATAAATGCCTAAGCAATCTCCACGGTTTGGAGTAACATTTATATCAATTACAGGGTCACAATTGAAAAATTTATCCCCTACTTTATAATCATCGGAAAGCTCGATTATTCCTTCACTTTCCTCTTGAACCAGCGCAAGTTCAGAAGCAGAGCAGAGCATCCCTTCACTTAGCACTCCTCGTATTTTTGTGGGCTTGATTGTGAAATCACTTTCTGGCAATGTGCTACCAAGAGATGCAAGCACAGTTTTCATACCTTCTCTAACATTGTTTGCTCCGCAAACTATTTGTAGAATTTTACTCCCATCATTTACTTTACATAATTTTAATTTATCAGCATTTGGATGCTGTATCACCTCTAATACTTCTGCAACAACAAACCCAGCTAATTTGGCATTATCAATAATATCTTCTACTTCTAACCCTATATGAGTTAATTTATCGATAATTTCTTCTAAACTAGCATTGGTTTCTAAATACTCCAGTAACCAAGATAACGTGAATTTCATCGATCTAACAAGAAACAAAAAAGTTATTGTAATATAAAATGCGGTGCTTTTAAAGTTTGTTGTAGTGGAATGAAAAGTAACTTCTACATCATGAGCAATGATGTAGAAGCTTTTGTAACTTTATATCTTCTTGTGAAGAGAATTTATCTTCTTTATATCACCTTTTAAATCCACCTCCATAGAGAATTTAAGATTCATATTGTGGTCATCTTCATAAGCATTATAAATGTAACCATCAATAGTTAAGTTTCCTATCATATCATGGCTTTCATCTAGTATTTCGCTTCCTATTTGATAATGGCCAGTATATTCGTTAAAGGAACCATCTGTCAATTTGATGTATCCGTTACCAAATTCCTGCTCTAAATTTAAAGGATGATTAGTGTTAATAAAATCTATTTCGTTCATTATATACCTCACTAAAAATTAAATTATAATTGAAATAAGATGTTAAGTCAAATTATTGAATAATTTAATAAGATTAGTAAATTTTAAAATACAGAGCTGACTGTAATTAACACTCTAATTACATATTTTGTTAATATGTTAATGTTATAATAACACAGAGCTTTATCTTAACTCTTGACTTTGTCCTATAAAATTCATACTTTATTTACTGTTTATAGTTCAGATTAAAATGGCATTAAATCCACTGGAACAGTTTAAAGTATATACAATAATAGAGTTACCTAGGTTATTTGGGTATAACGTAAGCTTTACCAATTCATCTCTTTTCACGATGATTTCGGTGATACTGGTGATACTCTTTTTGCTTTTTGGAATAAAGAAGGGGTCAGTAATACCAGGATATTTGCAAGCTGCAGTTGAGTATGTATATGATTTTGTTATTTCAATAATAGAAAATAACACTGGAAGCAAAGGCTTGCAGCACATTCCATTGATATTTACAGTGTTTATTTTCATTTTATCATGTAATTTGGTTGGTGTTCTTCCTTATAGTTTCACGGTCACAAGTCATGTGATAGTCACCTTCGCTTTATCGATGGTAGTTTTTACTTATATAACGATTGTTGGATTTAAAGAAAGGGGAGTAGAATTTTTACGCATATTGCTACCAAAAGGAACTCCTTCGTGGCTTGCACCTATAATAATTATTATTAAGTTGTTTGCTTATTTAGTAAGGCCGATTAGCCTATCAATAAGGCTTGCAGCAAATATGATTGCTGGTCATACAATCATCAAAGTGATAGCAGGGTTTATTGTAAATATGAACATATTTCTCACTCCTGCGCCGTTTTTGTTCATAATTGCATTGATAGGATTTGAAGTATTTGTTGCAATTTTACAAGCTTATATATTTACTATATTAACATGTGTATATTTGTCAGATGCAGTAAAGTAATTGACTTCCTTGTAGAATATTTTACAATTATATTATAAAGAAATAATTAAAGGTAATATATGGATTTAGTAGCTTTAAAATTTATAGCAATTGGTTTAGCTGTGTTTGGAATGCTCGGTGCTGGTTTAGGTATAGCTAATATCTTCTCTGCTATGTTAAATGGGATTGCGAGAAACCCTGAATCAGAAGGTAAAATGAAAAGTTACGTTTATATTGGTGCTGCCATGGTTGAAATCATGGGATTGCTTGCGTTTGTACTTGCAATGTTATTAATATTTGCTGCTTAACACATGCCACAGCTTGATGTTTCAACCTTCTTTTCTCAAGTTTTTTGGTTTTTAATTTTTTTCTCTTCACTTTTTTTCGTAGTAAGTTGTTTATTTTTACCAAAGTTAGATGAAATAATAAGCACTAGAAGTAAAGAAGTATTGGGTTCTTTTAATAGTTCTGTTCATCTTTTAAGACTTACGGAAGATCAGATTGCCAAATATAATGCCGCTTTAAACCAAGCTAGAATACAGGCAAAAAAAATCATAGATGATGCACTTGCTCAGGTAGAAGAAATGAGAGCTAATGTTAAGAATATATTAGAAGAGGAAGACAAAAAAAAGAGCAAGCTTATTGAAGAAAAAGTGGCAGAATTTAAATCTGAATATACTGATCAGTTAAAACAAATGGCTACTAGTATTGCTTTAATTTATTATACTAAATTGACCAATTCTGAAATTGAAGAGGAGTTTGTTGCTGACTTGGTGTCCAAAGAATTTTAGGGGTTTTTATGTCTACATCACTGATTATCGGTCTTGCCTTCTTGGTAAGTTTTGTCCTTTCGTATAAATTGCTAAAGAAAGTGATAAAAAATGCGCTTAACAATAAGCGTAACAAAAGCAAATTTTCAAGTGAAGAAACTGAAAAATTCAGAAAAGATATGTTGGAGTATTACAAAAAATCTTCTGAAAAATACAAAAAATTAGATGCAGAAGTTAATAAAATGATGAATGAAGCACTTGATAAAGCTAATAGTATCATTAAGCACAATAGACAGCAGCTAGATCAGACATTAGATGACAATGCCCATTCTAACTTGAAGAAAGTCACTGACCAAGTTGAAAAAGCTCTTGGAGATTTACAGGCTAACACAGCGAATATAGCTGCTGATGCTGTAAAAAAAATAATGCATGAACGTAAAGATGATAAGCGTAGTAGCGAGGTCATATCTTCATTTTCACGTGACTTAAATAAAAAATTGCATTAGGTTTAATGCAACAATTGCCTATACTTCAAGCTGATAATGTAGAAAAAATTAAGTTTGATTCTAGTTTGTGCAAAGAGCAAGAGAAACTTTTTTACTATAAATTTAATATAATTCCTTGGCAAAAATTAAATGATACTACTTTTTTTATGGTTGAAGACACAAGCCGAGATGTCAACCGTTGGGTCGAAGCTCATTACGGTATTGACTGTGTATTAATAAAAGTGGATAGCGAACAGATTTTAAATCTTCTTAACTCGCACTTTGGTATTTCAGAATTTGCAAGCAACTACTTATATTACAAGAATGCTAATTTTTCAGCTAAAAGCATTAAACTAAGCTCAATATTTTTTGCTTCTTTCTTTATTGTAACTTCAATTTTAACACTAACAGAGAAATATACATATTTTGCTTTGATGTTGATATTTATAATCGGATGTTCTAGTTATTTATTCAAGTTTATAGCTACAATTTTTAACTTATGTGAAACCTCCAACCAAAAAGTGGATTATAGTAAGCTGAATGAAGAAGATTTTCCTATATATACTATTTTATTGCCTGCTTTTAAAGAAAATGCAGTAATAGAGCAATTGATCGAAAGCATTGAAAGTTTGGATTATCCACAATCAAAATTAGATGTGAAGCTTCAGGTAGAAAGTGATGACCAGGAAACGTTAGCAGCTATAGAAAAGTACACTTTACCGCAGTATTTTGAAGTAATAAAAGTGCCTCATTCTTTGCCTAGAACAAAAGCCAAGTCATGCAATTATGCTATGAGCTTTGCTAGAGGAAAGTATGCAGTAATATATGATGCGGACGATAAACCAGACCCATTGCAGTTAAAAAAAGCACTAATTGAATTTAATAAGGGCGACGATAAGTTAGCCTGTGTACAGGCGAAATTAAATTACTATAATTGTGATTATAATTTTCTCACAAAATCCTTTTCTCTGGAGTATATGAACTGGTTTCAATACTTATTGCCTGGATTCCAAAAAATGAACATGCCAATGCCTTTGGGTGGTAGCAGTAATCATTTTTCAGTAAAAATTCTAAAAAAATTGTTTTTCTGGGATGCTTATAGTGTTACCGAAGATGCTGACCTCGGTTTGAGACTTGCGCAAATGGGATATAAAACCAGGATGATTGACTCGGAAACATTGGAAGAGTCACCAATTGCTGTATTTGCTTGGATTAAGCAAAGAGCGCGCTGGATCAAAGGCTATATGCAAACTTATATTGTTCATTTAAAAAATATAAAGTCACTTTATAAACACACCGGATTTAAGGGAATTTTGCTATTGAATCTTTTTGTTGGCTCTGCAGCTTTTATATTTTTTACTACTCCATTTTTACTGCTTTCATTGATATTAACTAAAGTTTTAAATGAATTATTTTTGTACTACTTTGTAGTGGTATACGTTACTAACCTGATTCTTTTGGTAATAGCTGTCAGACAGCAAAAGATGCCTTTTTATTTTTATATAGTATCGATATTTTTTCCGGTCTATAGTCTGCTACATAGTGTTGCAGCTTTTCTTGCCTTGTGGGAATTTATTCTTTACCCTGAGCGATGGAACAAAACTCAGCATGGTTTATGGAAGCAAAACCTGTAGCTATTTGGCTTTTTCTCTGCTGTATTATGGTAATTCTCATGGTGGGGATTGGTGGATTTACCAGACTTTCAAAAGCAGGATTGTCAATCACGGAGTGGAAACCCATCACTGGAACATTGCCACCACTGAGTGGACAAGATTGGCTACAAGAAAAATTAAAATACGAAGCTACACCTGAATATAAAGCACTTAACTATGGTATGAGTATGGAGGAGTTTCGCGCTATATACTTAATAGAGTATGTGCATAGATTAATTGCAAGACTAACAGGTTTAGTTTTTGTCCTGCCATTTATATATTTTACATTAAGAAGAAAAATATCTAAAAAGGCAGTAATAAGGCTATTTATGGCATTATTATTTGGAGCTTTACAAGCTTTTGCTGGTTGGTATATGGTTAAAAGTGGTTTAGTAACTGAACCTCATGTTAGCCACTATAGGCTTGCACTTCACTTATTATTAGCATTAATTATCTTTGCATTATTGTCATATCAATTTTTTGATTACCAAATCAGGCCAAAGCAAACTAAACTTAAGATTAGTAGTGACACTCTATACTACACAGGGATGATTTTGGCCCTAATTGTAATACAAATAATTTTCGGTGCGTTTGTTGCGGGATTAAATGCTGGTTTGATTTACAATACCTTTCCACTAATGGATGGACAAGTCGTTCCAGAAGATTTATTTTTCTTACACCCTATATGGCTGAATATCTTTGAGAACAGAGCGACAGTGCAATTTATACATCGAGCACTGGCATTGCTAATACTAGCTTTGGTAGTAATACTCACAGTAAAAAATGCTAGCGTAAAACCAGTATATATTATGCTGCTCTCCGTCGTCATTCAGATCATTTTGGGTGTAATTACTCTATTATTGCACATACCAATAGCCATTGCCATAGCTCATCAAGTGTTTTCATTTATCTTGTTTGGGTCAAGTTTATACTTCTTGTGTTATTTAAGAAAGCAGAGCTAATACTACATCACCAATCTGCACATTTTTTCCTTCTTGAACGGGAATATTTTTTATCACCATTGCTGCTTCAGCGCATATAATATTTTCCATTTTCATTGCCTCCACCACAAATAAAGGTTGTCCTATTTCCACCTGATCTCCTACATTTACGTGTAATTTAACTAATAAACCAGATATTGGGGATCTTACGGCATCTGCTGAAATCCCTTCTGTTTCATTGTTTAGCATTAACTTACTTAATTCAGCTACATGAGGTTTAAATATACAACACTCAGCTTTCATGCCTGCATGTCTTATGAAGTATTTGCTGCCTTGTTTTTCTACTTTAAATGTTATATCAGCATCATCATTAATTGTAATATATAGTAACTTATGACTTGATTTCCACTTACCTACTACAGAATATGTGTTATGATTGTATATTGTTATTAATGTATTATCTTGGTACTTTGCGTTTACAGAGTACTCATTGTCATTTATTACAACTACAAGCGTTTCATTCACTGGTTGATTGTGGTACTTTTCTTCATTTTCCAAATGAACATATAACGCAGTGAAAATAAATATTTTAATATACTCTTCTGTAACAAAATCGTCGTGAAACCCACTAGGGTAATGGTCTGGAATGAATCTCGTGTGGAGCTTTGCTGCAATAAAATTTGGGTGATGGAAGATGGATTCTAGAAATTCTATATTATTTGTTACTCCTTCTATATAGCATTCAGACAATGCTTTTTGCATTCTACTGATCGCTTCTACTCTATCTTTTCCATATGTTATAACTTTTGCAATCATTGAGTCATAGAACGTGCTAATTTCTGAACCTGCAGCAACTCCATCATCTATTCTTACATAATCATTTTCATCCAGTTTATCGTAATATTTTATTCTTCCGCTGGAAGGGAAAAATTTCTTTGATGGGTCTTCAGCGCAAATTCTACTTTCTATTGCAGAACCAGTAAGTTTAATATCATCCTGATTGAATCTCAATTTCTCTCCACAGGAAGTTCTAATCATTTCTTCTACTATGTCTATTCCAGTTATAAATTCTGTTACTGGATGCTCAACTTGCAATCTCGTATTTACCTCAAGAAAATAGAAGTTTTGGTCTTTATCTACAACAAACTCAACAGTGCCTGCTGAAAAATAACCAACTTGTTTTGCTAAAGAAACACATTGGACATACATTTTTTGTCTTACTTCTTCACTAATGAATGGACTTGGAGTTTCTTCTATTATTTTCTGATTATTCCTTTGTATCGAGCATTCCCTTTCTCCAAGACACACTATATTGCCATATTTATCTGCTATGATTTGTATTTCAATATGTCTTGGTAACTCTATATATTTCTCTATAAAGATGCTGCCATCCTTGAAACTTTTTTCTGCCTCATTTGTTGCTGATGTAAACGCTAGTTCAATTTCTTTTTTGGAATTTACAATTCGCATTCCTTTGCCACCACCGCCTGATGCAGCTTTGAGCATAACGGGAAAACCAACCTCTTCAGCAACTTGAGCTGCGTGGGCAGCATCGCTGATCTTACCCATATATCCTGGCACTACATTCACTCCAGCTTTTTTTGCCGCTTCTTTTGCTGTGATTTTATTAGCTGTAACTTCTATTGTTTCTGCACTGGGACCGATGAAATCTATATTATGTTTTTGAAGAGCACGTGGAAAATCTGGATTTTCTGCTAAAAAACCATAGCCAGGATGAACTGCCTGCGCGCCTGTTTCAACTGCTACCTCGCATATTTTTTCAATATTTAAATAACTGAGGCAAGAAGGCGAAGGGCCGATATATCTTGACTCATCTGCTTGTCTTACATGCACAGAATTTACATCTGCATCCGAATATACGCATACACAAGATATACCCATCCTACGAGCAGTCCTGATAATCCTGCAGGCAATCTCCCCTCTGTTTGCTATTAAAATCTTACTGTACTTCTTTTCTGTCATCTTATCAGTATACTTTCTTAGCTTGAGAAAGTAAATTTCTATATCATTGCCTGCAACTTTTTGTTATATGTCAGACATTCACCCTTGCAAGACCTTCATTACTAATATTGTCCATTGGAGTGCTCACGTCATGCAAGTCATGTATCTCACTAAATACTTTGCCTGACAGATACGCAGCCCCACCAGAAATTATTCCAGCCATCGAAGCCAATGCAAGAGACTGAGAAACTAAAAATAAAAAGTATAAAGACAAACATAAAGCAGCAATACATGCTATCGCTCCTACTATATATAAGCATAGGCGAAACTTCTGATTACATATAAGACTGTCCTTTATGCCTGCAATTTCTTTTATTTCTTTCCTAACTGTTTTACTAACCCAATCAAGAGGAGTCTTTTTAGATTTATCTAGCGCACATCTATTGCACAATGCCTCTTTAACATAATTCTTGACATTTTCTAATTTTTTCGGATCACAATTTGGGTTAGTTTTTTCAGACTCCAAATGCTTGAATATTCCTTTTACTACACTTGGTAATATCCCCATTTCTGCTGCTATATGAAATGGATTTTCATGATCTTTATTGTACTCTAACAAGTGAACATTACTTTCAACACTTTTCTTGAAAATAGATAAAAACTTATCAACGTTTCCTGTTTTTGCAGCTAAATGCAGGAGATTATCTCCCCTAATTCTTTGTTTTGTTTTATCAAATGGGCCGGTGTAATGCCAATTGATATTAGCTTCATTATCTGAAAGCAATTTTGCTATATCTACAAGTTCACCCATAACTTACCTAACTACTTAACCAATAATAAATTATACAACACGATTTATTAAAAATAAAGAAAATTTAATCTCTCAGGATAAATAATTTATAGTAATTCTACATTGTTACAAACGTAGATTTTGGGTATCATAGCCTATACTTTACTGTAACAATAACATGCTAGACGTAGTCACTAGATTCGCTCCATCACCAACAGGGTTTTTGCATATTGGTGGGGCTCGTACAGCTTTATTTAATTGGCTCCATGCAAAGCATCATGGTGGCAGGTTTTTGCTAAGGATTGAAGACACCGACAGAAAACGTTCAACACAAGAAGCAATTGATGCAATTATAGAAGGGCTAAAATGGCTCGGTGTGAGCTATGATGGGGAAATAGTATATCAGTCAAAAAGAATAGAGCGGCATAAAGAAGTAGCAAACCTTTTAGTTGAGAAGGGTAGGGCGTATCACTGTTATTGCCCTGAGGATAAAGTTGCAGAAAAGAAAATAAAAGCGAGAGAAGAAGGAAAAATATATAAGCACAAATGTATTAGTGTGACATCAAACGTAAAGCCTGTTGTCCGCTTTAAAGTGCCAGACTCGCAAGAGATCGTCATTGATGATAAAATATACGGCCAAATCAAAGTAAGTAGCGAGCAGCTTGATGATATAGTGATCTTACGCTCTGATAACACTCCAACATATATTTTTGCCGTAGTGGTTGACGATCATGATGCTGGAATAACTGATGTAATACGTGGCTCTGACCATCTCACTAATACCTTTAAACAGCTGCTAATATACCAGGCTCTTGATTTTGACATTCCACGCTTTGCACATGTGCCGCTTATCCATGGGGAAGATGGGAATAAGCTATCCAAAAGGCATGGTGCCACAAGCGTTTGCGATTATGAAAAGATGGGAATATTGCCAAAAGCGATGCGTAATTACTTGCTGAGACTTGGCTGGAGTCACGGCAACGATGAGATTATTAGCGATGAGCAAGCAATAGAGTGGTTTAATTTAGAAAACATCGGTCGTTCAC